>JBAQWG010000023.1:0-31361 GCA_049298775.1 Saccharimonadales bacterium (SeqCode) | reverse complement strand
GGCGCAATGGTACTAGCGGTAACGGCATTATTCTGCAACTGAGCAGAACCGACGGAATCGGCTTTAAGTTCGCCATTGACAGCAAGGGACTGAGACAGATATTCGTTAAGAATATCACCCCAAGTGCCGTTGTCACTGCCGGGTGTTGGTAAACGTGCCATGTCTTATGTTTAAATACCTTTTTTTGCCTTTAGTCTATTTAGTATAAATTATATATGCTTATGGATTGATGCCAATAAGCGGTCTAGTAATGTACATGAGTTATACTAAAGTAATATGACCAAACCATACAGCGTATTCATGGGCAAAGCTGTCCGCTACGTTGCACGTCTGCGCGGTGGTGGATCGGCACTCCCGGGATTATTCGTTGAAAAAATCGACAAAGCCTTTGTTAGCGATACGCTAGCTCAATTGCCTCAAGGAGTTGTGCTCATCAGTGGTACAAATGGTAAAACCACGACGACAAAAATGGTAGTTGAGCTACTCGAGAGTCAGGGATTAAAGGTTTTTACTAACCGCACGGGTAGTAATTTTGTCCGTGGTGTTGTCGCAGCTCTTCTTGGAGAAGTTGATAGAAACGGCAAGCTTAAAGCTGACATAGCAGTATTAGAACTGGACGAAGCGCACGCCGTTCACTTCGTTGATCGAGTACCAGTTCGTTACTGCCTGCTTCTTAACGTCATGCGAGACCAGCTCGACAGGTTTGGTGAAATCGATGCTACCGCCAAGCTATTACACCACATTGCGCTCAATACGACAGATAGTGTGGTCCTGAACCGCGATGACCCACGCCTTGGAACTGAAAATTTTGCGCGTGATATTAATGCAACGATAAAAACATTCGGTGTTAATGACAATCTACTTAGTCAATTTCCCTCTGATGATGACCTGCGATTAAACGAAGCGTCTCAATCAAAAAATAATAAAACTGACGGCACGACCCTCGAAAGTATCGACGACAATAGTGCTGTTATAGCATACGACGGCCACTCGAAAGACATAAAGCTCAAAATCAACGGCATCTACAATATTCTCAATGCCGTTGGCGCGCTCGCATTATGCCGTGAAATAATGGGTGATAAATTAAATGAGACCAAAATGTTCAATGCACTGACTAACGTCACTCCAGCATTTGGGCGTGGCGAAAACTTAATTATTGACGGACAGCCGCTACAGCTCGTACTGGTTAAGAACCCTGGAGGATTTCGCTTGGGCCTCCAATCATTCAGTCCCGAAGGTTATGCGACAATGATTGCAATCAATGATAATTATGCTGACGGTCGCGATATGAGTTGGCTGTGGGATGTCGATTTCGAGAGTCTTAAATCGGGTGTTGCCGAAGTATCTGGCATTAGAGCATATGATATGGCCTTACGCCTACAATACGACGAGGTAGTTGTGTCACACATCGATACTGATTTAGCAAAAAGCCTTAGCAATTTTTTGTCAGCCCATAAAAGCGAGCCGAGACGAATATATTGCACCTATACTGCTATGTTAGCTCTGAGGCGTGAATTATCTAAACTGACAGAAGTTGAGGTAATATCATGAACGACAAAACCCTAACAATCGTTCATTTGTATCCGAAAGATATGAATATTTATGGCGACCACGGCAATATGCTGGTACTGAAAAAAAGGGCAGAGTGGCATGGCTATACACCGAAAATTATTGAATATAATCCTGGTGATGTATTTCCCGACGACGTAAATATTGTTCTTGGTGGTGGTGGGCAAGATAGTGGTCAAGATAAAATCCAAGCGGACCTTATCAAAATTGGACCGAAACTTCGAGAGCTTGCCGATAATGATACACCTATGCTCGTTATCTGCGGACTATACCAACTGTTCGGAAAGTTCTTTAAAACTCAGGATGGTCATGTCATTGATGGTATTAATCTACTCAACATAGAAACAATCGCTGGACCAGAGCGTCTCATTGGTAATATTGTCACCCATAGCGGTCAATTTGGGGATATTATCGGATATGAAAACCATAGTGGTCAGACTTTCCTAGGTAAAGACGTCGAGGCACTTGGGAAAGTTGTTCGAGGTGCGGGTAATAATGGCACTGATGAAAATGAGGGCGCAAGGTACAAGAATGTTATCGGCAGTTACATGCACGGCTCACTCTTACCAAAAAATCCAGTGATTGCAGATTGGCTAATCGAACAAGCAGTTACGAAAAAATTTGGAGAATTCACACCATCATCTATCGATGACCGCTTTGCCAACCTTGCACGCAAATACGCATTAAAACGCCCGCGCTAGACTTGCAATCGTCGTAATTCAGTAACAATTTGCTCGCCATGACCTTCAGGCGTCACGCGACCATAAACTTTGACGACAATTCCATCGGGATTGATTATGAATGTCTTACGAAGAACACCCTCGACGCCAAATTGCTTCTTGCCCCAAGCACCATAAGCTTTAATGGCAACCTTTTGTGGATCAGTAAGCAGTGTAAAATTCAACGAATGTTTTGCTTTAAATTTCTCATGCGACGGTGCGTCGTCTTTGCTGACGCCAACAATTTGCGCGCCTAATGAGGCAATATCATCACGTGCATCACGCAAACTACAAGCCTCAACCGTACAACCCGGCGTATCGTCCTCGGGATAAAAATATAATACCAGCCACTGTCCGGCAAAATCTTTAAGAGAATATAGCTTGCCAGTCTCGTCTGGAAGTGAAAAATCAGGAGCTTGGTAGGGTGGCTTTAACATATCTCTAGTATAATCGATGAAGATGCAAAAAACGACCCCGACAGCACGAATTGATATATTTGATTATCTGCGCGGTTTTTTTATTCTCATAATAATTATTGATCATCTGTATCGCTGGCCAAATCTGTTTGAGTACGTTAGCGGCAGGGGAGAACTATGGGTTTCTGCCGCTGAAGGATTTGTCATTATTTCGGGGCTACTTGTTGGATATGTGCGAGGCCGAAAAAACTTGCTAAAACCACTGTCAGAGGTTAGCACTAAACTCGTCGTACGAGGACTGATGCTATATATGTGGACAGTTATAACAACTATCATTTTAGTTGTTGCATCGTGGTCTCTATCTTTCAAGTCTCCGATTGCCTATGTCCCCATTTCACCATTCGACTGGTCACAATTACTATCGAACGCATTCAGCCTTACCTTTGCTCATCCCCTAACTCATTTTTTGTATCTTTATGCAATTTTCTTGGTTCTATCCCCTATTTTAATATTGCTATTAAGACACCGTCTTTGGTGGCTAGGAATCATCGCAAGCGGGGCATTGTATTGGTACGGATACGTGACAAAGGTCGAGTGGATGCAGTGGCAAATACTATTCTATGTTCCGGCAATAATCGGCTTTTATCTAGATAATATTCTATCTTTTGTTCGCAGGATTCCACAGTTTATTATTTGGCTATTTGTTCTCGTGGGAGTTGTTACAATCATATGGTCAGCCTTGATTGCTCTGCCTATGACACCCGGCACCTACCATCCTTCACTCTTTGGACGAGAGCCACTTGCTCCGGCAAGAGTTGGCCTGTCGTTTATATGGTTCGGCACAGTTGGTTGGCTATTCGCAAAAGGCTTGCCTTGGATTAAACGATTATTCGGCTGGCTAATTCTACCTATTGGCACTAAATCACTTACCGCCTACATTACGCACACCGTTCCACTAATGCTTATGGTCTATTTTATTCCACCAACTTCATCAATCATCACAAACACATTTCTAGCGGTTGTTGCCATATTAGTCACGTGGGCAATTGTAAAAATACCCGGTATCAACCGTATTATTCCGCGCTAAGCTGATACGTATCTGTCACTTGGTGGCCCGTTGCCACAGAAGAAACAAGTTTGTAGCGACTGTCTGGATGGAAACTTGCGTCAAGGTCATTCCAGTAGAGATGAACGATTGTTTTAGTATTGATTCCTCGTGATGACGTCAGTCGAATATTATCGTGACGAGCAAGCCAAGCATATCCACCCGTATATGCTGGCGCCGAAGTGGCGTAAAACCTCAAGTCGCAATTGTCGAAATAATACCAATCATTAATAAATGTATATTCATCGTCAGCAACAATGGTAGAATTGCTACAATCAATCGTTTTTCGTATTGCCGATGTCTGGATATGTTCAACTCTCTCAAAATTAAAATTTCCCTGTTGATATAGCTGAAGCCCACCCCACACAAGCAAACCAAATGTAGCTCCATATAATATAACGGCTATTCTTCGATAACCATAATGCCAACCCAATACTGAGATGACGCCAATAAGCGCATAAATGAACAAAACAAAGTGGGCAATATATCGCGTAATAAAAATTGGATTTACCGGCAATAGCGACAGAATAACAAAGAATATAATAGGAACAAATACCATGCAACCAATTAGCAGAAGGCTTGATTGTTCTCTTGCTGTAATTCTATGTTTGATTCGATCAACGAGATAAATAGATGCGCCGACGACAAACAAAATACCTATCGCTCGCCAACTATCCATCTGCCACTCGACTGTATACACAAGAGACTGGCTGGCAATATCGCCAAGTTGCGTTATGTTCAATTTATGTCCAATTCCAGGTAACGCAGAGTGTGTCAATTGATAAATCAACGTCGGAATATATGGGATAAATAACACAACCGCACCAACAAATGCCCATAACCACGGCTGGCGCATTACCTTATTGCGGCGTTGCATAAGTAGCCACGCCAAATGTGCCAACCAAACAACGGCTGTCATGTATAGCGTATACATGCCAAGTGCAACGAGCAGCGCATACACTATCCACCATTTACGACCTTTTGAGGCGAGGGCTTTGACTAAAACATACGTTGCGAGAATAGATATAAACCCAGCAAGTGTATACATTCGTATTTCATATCCGTAGCGCAACCAAAACGGTCCGATGGTTATAAACGGTAATACCGTGATAGCAGTTTTTGTTGAAAAAAGACGACGAATCAAGAGCACCATAGCACCAACACCAAGTGATGCAAATACCGCACTGAGACTTCTTAATGCTAACTCGCTCCAGCCAAATGTCTCTCCCCATAGCTTCAATAACAAATAGTAAAATGGTGGATGCGCATCAACTCCCGTCAAACTAAGTAATTGCGATATAGGTTGTTTTGCAACAAGAACTGAGTAGGCCTCATCAAACCATATATTTTGATTCTGGCCCATCCAAAGCGCCAAAACAAACGTCACCAACATCCCAATTAATACGACAATCCACCATTTTTCGATAATTATTTTTGTGGCGACATTATTGATTTTTTTCATTATTATCCCTCCTGAAAATAACCTTGCTATACCAAACATAATTCCATACCAGACTCGCAACAGTAGCAATCAATTTTGCAACAATGAGCGCTATTATTTCTGGAAGGCTTGTCAACCAACCCGATACAACGATAATAATAATGTTCTGTAAAATCCATATGCTACTGAGAGTCACAGCAAGAAACAGCAAGAACTGGCGAAGATTATTCGGGTCAGTATTATTAAATACCGCTTTTTTGTTAAGCAAGTAACTGACTATTAGAGCGCATGTTGTCGATGCAATATTCGCAACTACCTTAGGTACCCCAAAAAGTGAAGTGAGAATCAAAAGCACACCAAAATCTACAACCGTATTAACAATACCCACTAGAACAAAGCGGATTTTTTCATTGCTGGTAATCCGCGTAAAGACCTTTGCGAGATCATAATTTTGCTTACCCATTCTTACTCTTACTATAGCACGCGCGACATATTTCCATCTAAGGCAAAATGAAGTATAATATCTCGAGTATCACCGTATCGGGGTGTGGCGCAGTTACCATGAGACAAACCTACGGTTTTTCTCATCGCGCCGAGAAAGGAATCAATCCGTTCATCGGGCTACTCTTTTCCCTAGGTGCTACAATTAAAATATCGGGGTGTGGCGCAGTTGATAGCGCGCCCGGTTTGGGACCGGGAGGTCGAAGGTTTGAGTCCTTTCACCCCGACCACGAAAGATTTTCAGAGTTTTTAGATAGATCCACCATCAAATTGTATGGTGGATTTAGCTTTATAACAGAGATAGCGTTGTCTCCAGCACGGAGGTTCGCAACTACTTCATTGGCTATTGCATCAATTTTCACAAGGTCGTCAGTATTAAGCAGCTCTCACAGATGTGATTGTGTGAGTTCGAAGAATTCTTCCTTAGTCGGTAGCAATGTCTTCAGTTGCGTAAGTTTAGCGTTATTATCATCTATATCTGTTTTAGCCTTTTCTATCAACTGTTTATTACGACGAACGCAGTCAGTGTTACTACAACTAAAACTAATCATATACTTGCCTTTGTTCTTGCCGCGTTGAATCATAGTGTTCTGGAACCTCATCACATTATCGCAATAGTCGCAGAAAACCGTAGTCGAGCTGTTATGCGCGATTGGTTTTGATGGCCGCTTTTTTACCAAAATCTTTAGTAACATCGCTATTAAGAGCCACGAACTCATCTGGTGTAATCAGCGGGGCGAAGTTGTACAGGTCAGTCAGATTAGTGATGTTGTTGTCGTACTGATAAAGACCGCAATAAAATGAATCAGCGAAGAAATCACCCACCATGTTCTTTGTCATGGTGATACGCGATATATCGCTTTGGGCATGTCAACATTTAATGAAATATAGCTCATAATAAGTTCTTAATCCCCTTGACTAAGTCTCTTCCGACTTTATCGGTTAGTACAGTAGCGAACTTATCAGGCTCAGAGTCAAGCTGATTTTCTAGTTCATCTATTGGCAGGATTACAAAACCTGCGCCATCACCATCTTCAACCTTCAAATCAGAAACATCACCATCAAACTTGTACGCAAATAGTCCCCTCATCGCATTACTCAGATATGTTCCTTGAATATAATCAGCCCTGACGACGCCTAAGCTCTTTAAATCGCTTGCCTCAACCTCTGCACCAGACTCTTCAAGAGTTTCTCTAATAGCCGCCTCTAGGTAGTCTTGGCCGCTTGCAACATGACCACTCACTGTTGTAGTAAGTTTACCAGCATCATTCTTTTTCGTATCACTTCGCTTCTGAAGAATAACCTCTCCGCCAGCAGTGTAAAAACATACATATGCTAGACGACAAACAAGCCCTGTGCGATGAACTTCATCACGTTCAGCTTGTCCAATAACCTCGTCATTATCATTCACTATATCAAGGATTTCACTCATAGTTTTAGTTTAACATCTTTATCTAAATTATGCTAGAAGATCATACGAGGTAACCTGCAATAACAAAAGTATCTTGGTGCACCGAGTTTATCCTCTGACCAGCCTTCACCTTGGCCCTGTTTAAGCGAAAACGAAAAGCGACCATTCGGCGTTAAGCTATCGTATACCTTTCTGGTAACCTCCGCTACTTCATCTCTAGTGAAATGAAGTAAAACTGCGTTAGAAAAGACTAAATTGCATTCCGTAGCAAAATCATCAGTTATTAAAATGCAGAACCCACTTCAATCATTTTTGAATCAGTATCTAGGCCATCGAGCGTTGAGTCAATCCAGTTTTTAATATCACCAGTAACTTCTTGTGGCGTGCCACCTATATACTCTTGAATGTGTGATTCGTATGATCGTATCGTGGTGCCGTTTGTCTCGCTCATGATAGAGAAATCATAACACACTATTCGCCAAAGGTTTGCTATTATAAATAAGCATGTTTGAAGTTGTATTCGGTAGTCTCGTCGCATTTTCGCTCGTCGCGACGTATGTTACTAACCCCTTTTCCAGATTTACCATCATCCGACTTCCCTACCAAATCCACCTCCAAGAGAAGGTCCGCCGAGCAATAGACAACAATGCAAAATTGCATGTCAAAAATCGTTGGTACTGGAGGTGGTTTGCGATGTACCAATCAGGGGTTTATATTTTGACGACTCGTTATTTGCATAGCCCAAGATCTGACGGAACTTCAATAGATGAAATCATAGACGACATTCATAAACTTCGATACGACCCAAATAAATTGCTTATTATCTCAGGGGATCATTTCAATGGCCTGTTTGTTAGAAACCTAGGTGTTTTTTACTATCCGCTACTCGATCGATCAATTGACTCAACAGAGGATGATTGGCAAAACCGCCAGACAGTCTACCTGCAGTCTGTCGCCTACGCCTTGGGTGTGTTCGAAAAGGAGCCAACCCTCACGACAACAATAGTTCCAATGGGCCCGTACGCTGCAACCTGCGTGAATTTCTATGCCTATCCTTCAGATTCACTCTACGGAATATTGTATGCTTTGGCTTCATTGAACGGAAGCCAAGACTCTCGACCATATAACTACGCGCCCGAAGTACAGCTATTAGACACAGAACTCGCAGCAAAAAATCTTCTTGCTCAATATAAGGACACGCTTGAGTTGTTGTATGATGGCTATAAACGAAAAATTATTGACCAAAACACGGGCATGGTAAGTAACGCTATACATTTATCTGGAGCCAAAGATATTACTCGCCGTGAAAGCGCATTTTATGACAATGTTATATATTGGAAGACGTCTCAACTAGCTATGACTCTTGGTATTATCGAAGAAGACAAGAAGTTTTTGAACGACCTGAAGAAAAAAATTATCAAAACGTATTGGCTAGAAAATAAAGGCTATTTCCTAGAAGATTTATCCGCCGAAGGCATACTTCATAATTATTACTCATCGGATTGGCTCATAGTCCTATCGACTGGATTCTTAGACCCGCTCGATAGCAAAGAGTCGACTTATTTTATTCGCTCGATAGAGTACATTCAGAAACAAAAAATCGATAGCCCGTTTGCAATCAAATACCAACAAGATACGAGAGCCCACCGCCAATTCTTTGCCGTTCGTATAGCAGTCGCTAGTTATGGCGGCGACGCAATATGGAGTTTCTGGGGTATGGAATATATCAAAACACTCATACTCCTTTATAAGCACACAGGGAATGATAAATATAAACTTACCGCAAAATACCATCTCGATATGTATGAATCAAAAATGCTTGAGAATAACGGCTTTCCAGAAGTATATGACTCAAAAGGAGAACTGCTTCAGACACCCCTCTATCGCAGTATCCGCCAAACAGGTTGGGTAATCGGCTTTGAACAAGCGCGCGAAATGTACCGCCATATTTGCCATTAGGCACAAAGTAAAACATGCGTTATGGGCAACTTGTCAGAGTTATTTTGCAAATTCAACGGCTCGAGTTTCGCGAATCACATTCACTTTGATGGTTCCCGGATATTGCATCGTTGATTCGATTTTAGTCGCGATATCACGTGCCAATTTGATAGCATTTAAATCATCGACAGATTTTGGACTGACTATAACACGAATTTCACGTCCCGCAGAAATTGCATAAGCCTTGTCGATACCATCAAAGCCGGTTGCGATATTTTCAAGATCCCTCATACGCTCGACAAAGTTCTCGGCGCTGATATTGCGTGCACCAGGCCTAGCCGCCGAAAGTGCATCACAAACACGAACAACAAGTGCCTCTGGTGTCGTTGCCTCAACATCATCATGATGTGCTTCAATTGCATGCGCAATCTCTTCCTTCATACCATACTTACGCGCCAACTCGGCACCAATATGATGATGTTTTCCTTCAATCTTGTGCGTAACAGCTTTGCCGACATCATGGAGTAACGTCGCAATTTTTACCGTTCGTACATCGGCACCAATTTCTTCAGCAATCATACCAGCAAGGTGCGCCATCTCAGTACTATGCATCAAAACATTCTGCCCATACGACGTTCGGTACTTTAGCTCACCGAGTAACTGTAACATCTCGCGCGGAATACCCGCCACACCAACCTCTCGTGCAGCATCCTCTCCGGCCTGTCTCACTTCCTTCTCAATTTGCTTTTCAGCCTTAGTAACAACCTCTTCAATACGACCCGGGTGAATACGGCCGTCCTTCATTAACATTTCGAGGCTTATCCTCGCAACCTGACGACGAATAGGATCAAAACTAGAAAGAATAATCATACCAGGAGTATCGTCAACCAAAATATCGACACCTGTTGCACGTTGCAGGGCCTGAATATTTCGACCCTCCTTACCAATAATACGACCCTTCATTTCTTCATCTGCAAGTTTAATGGCCGTCACAGTTCGTTCTGCGGTAACCTCAGAACTCATGCGTTCCATCGCAGTAAGTATAATCGTCTGGGCTCGTTCTTCTGCGTCGTCCATCGCATCTTTTTGTAATTTTGAAACCAGACCCGTCAAATCATTTTTGATATCACGTTCGGTCATGTCCATTAGTTTTTGACTCGCATCGGCCTTTGATAACTTTGCAATCTTTTCTAACTTGTCTTGTTGACGAGAACGAATGTCACGAATTTCATCTTTTAGTTTTTCAACTTCACCCTCTTGGCCACGAAGTTTTTCTGCACGTTTATCAAGCTCGTCGAGTTTTTTATCAAGACTCGTCTCGCGGTCAGCCAAACGATTTTCAGTTCGCTTCCATTCCTTACGACGTTCATTTTCGAGTTCAATCGCCTCATCCTTCGCCTTTAAAACGATTCCACTTGCCTTCTCTTGCGCTTTAGCTAGCGTTTGCTCAGCTTTATTTTTATTATTTGTAGTACGATTACGTGAATACGCAACGCTACCTCCAACACCAAAGCCTATGCCTAATAATACGGCAACAATACCTTCTATCATGTGTTCCTTCCTGAGTTCGCACCGCTAGCGTCTTCTTGTCATTACAGGGCAGTCGTGTGTCGGTCAGCGAACGTCAACTATATTTCAGTAAATTTTCAGAGCTTATTATTCACAAGCTGTATATATTGTAGCCCCAGACATAGTCTCATCGCAAGCTCATTTACGCGGTATGGTTATATTTGCACCGTTTCCATAGTAGGGAAGAGCTATTTTGTCATTTTCTCCACTCTGAAGTCTTGTAATAGCCTCATCGCGCCAGTCATCACCTTGTGTTCCAACGATCGGAATAGACAGAGTGTCCGCAAGTGTATTCAATACTGTTAGTCCAATCCTAAGCCCAGTAAAACTTCCTGGACCCTGAAAAACTCCCAAACCAGAAATATCACTCCATTGTCCGCCTTCATCACCCAGTCTATCCTTCAACCAACCAAGTAAGCCTTTTGCTAATTCGCGATCTGCCTTCCATTCATATGATTTCGATTGACCATCTTCAACGAAAGTAATTTTACACGTAGGCGTCGAGCTATCGAGTAACAATATCATTTCAGTGCACTCCGCAAACGTTCGCTTTTTGTACCACCACTTTTAATAGTAATAAGTCGACGGTCTTTCGTATCGGGCTTTATAAATATCGAAAGTCTGTCTATTGACAGTATCGATTCGACCGCCGTAGCCCATTCGATAACAATGACCGTGTTTTCCGTACCTAAATTATCAATCAACTCGTCCGCCATAATGCCAGGATCGGATAATCGATAAAAATCGTAATGTGCTAGCTTTAAACCTTTGGCTGAGTCATAGGTACGACTTATCGTAAAGCTAGGACTTTGAATTTGTTCGTCAATCTGCATACCCTTAGCAAGGCCATGAACAAATGTCGTCTTCCCAGCTCCTACATCACCGATAAGTTCAATAATATCACCCGCACTAACAATAGAGCCGATTTTTTCACCGAATTCACGCATATCTTTTTCGTTATTTACTATCATCAACACTATTATATGCTAATCAACTCGTCTAAAAAGCTCTAGCATTTTAGATATATATCATTTACAATGACATCAATAGTTATGCATATATCGAATGAAACATTAGAAAAGCTTCTTTCCCAAAGCAAACGTTTTTCCAAAGAAGATATATTGGCACTGCAATCTTCGAGTGCATCTTCGAATAAACCTCTCCAGCAAGTCATACTCGAAAAAGAACTTGTTGATGAACCAACACTAACGAAACTCTTTGCCGAGTTTGCAAATATTCCGTATATTGAGCTAGATCCGAAAGATATTTCTCCAACAACCCTTGCAAAAATACCCGAACGTATCGCACGTCAGTATAATGCTATTCTCTTTAAGGTAGACGACGATGGTTTGCAACATCTTGCTATGGAAGACCCTGACGATGTTCAGGCATTAGACTTCATTCAAAAACAAATTGGCGAAAAGGTAAAAACCTATATCGCCTCTCATGACAATATCCAGGCAATGCTCGAAAATTATCGTAATGATGTCAACAAAGAACTGTCTGAAGTTATCGATATTCAACGTGAAGAAAGCGAACAAGCAGACAAAGCCGTTAGCGAGGAGGAGGTTAGTGAAAATTCTCCGATTGCACAAACCATTAATCTTTTGCTCGAATTTGCTATTCGATCAAACGCCAGTGATATTCATATCGAACCACGCGAAGAATTTGTCCAAATTCGTTATCGCATTGATGGTGTTTTAAAAGAGGTTAATCGATTGCCTCGTAACGTTCATGCGGCGCTATCAAGCCGTATAAAAATATTATCAAACCTAAAGATTGATGAACACCGCATACCACAAGATGGTCGCTTTAAGGTAAATGTAGCCGGTAAACAGTACGCGCTGCGCGTCAGTACACTACCAATTACTGACGGCGAAAAGATTGTTATGCGTATTCTTGATGAATCAAACCAGGCTGTCTCACTAGAAAGTCTTGGATATTGGGGCTATTCATATGAAACTATTTCAGAAGCAATTACCGATCCTCATGGCATGATTCTAATAACCGGACCGACCGGAAGTGGTAAATCCACCAGCCTCTTTAGTATATTGACACAACTGAACAAACCAGACGTGAATATTAGCACAATTGAAGATCCTGTTGAATACCGCGTACCTGGCGTTAATCAAACACAAACAAATACCGCGGCTGGTATGACATTTGCAAATGGGCTCAGAGCACTCTTACGTCAAGATCCGAATATTATCATGGTAGGTGAGATTCGCGATCCAGAAACAGCTAATCTTGGAATCCAAGCTGCGCTCACTGGCCACCTCGTATTAAGTACACTTCACACAAATAACGCTGCGACTTCTTTGCCACGTCTACTAGATATGGACATCGAACCATTTTTAATAGCGAGTACTATTCGTGCTGTCGTTGGACAACGTCTCGTACGACGCTTAGAAAAGTCTAGTCGCATAGCATACCAGCCTAGCGATGAAGAAAGAGCGGCTATCGTCAATCTTTTCAATCTTCGTAGCGGACAAGACTTTAGATATATCCATGAATTAGAAAAACAAGCCGCTGCCCAAGGCGTTGGTGGTGATGCACCACTCAGCACATCAGAAACAGGTATATTAACACTATACAGACCAGGTGAATACAAGGACAATAACGGACAGCACAACGGCTTTAAAGGGCGTATCGGTATCTACGAGGTGCTCAATAATACTACCTCGATGCAAAAACTTATTATGTCGAGTGCGACAAGTAGTGAAATCCAAGATTCAGGTATAAGTGAAGGTATGCTAACCATGCAGACCGACGGTCTTATCAAGGCACTGCGAGGTGAAACAACAATAGAAGAAGTATTAAGAGTAACAAAGGAATAACATCATGCCTATTTTTCATTATGTCGCAACCGCTAAAGACTCAAAGAAGGCCCTAAAGGGTACCATTGATGCTCCCGATGAAGAAGCTGTAATTAAATCATTAGGTAAGCAACATTTACACCCATTGAGTATAACGACCGAAAAAAAAGGTGGCTTAAAGCTTGGCGGTAGGATATTCGGAAAAGGTAAAGTTAAAACGGATGACTTAGTAATTTTCACTCGTCAACTCAGTGCAATGGTTAGCGCAGGCGTTCCACTACTTAGATCCTTGAGCTCGCTTGAACAACATAGTGAAAGTCCCGCTCTCAAAGCAGTCCTTGTTAATGTTATAAAAAACGTCGAAGGTGGATTATCGCTAGGTGATTCACTTGCTAAACATCCGAATACTTTCAGTGACGTATACATTAATATGGTGCGCGCTGGTGAAGCAGCCGGTATTCTCGATGAAATATTGAAACGTCTTGCGCTTCAACAAGAAAAAAATGCTTCTATTCGTAAAAAAGTAAAGAGCGCCATGACATATCCTATGGTACTAATGGTTATCACTGTTGTAGCATTCTTTGGTTTGATGCTATTCGTTATACCGCAAATTGGCAAAACCTTAAAAGATCTCGGCGGTCCTGATGCCCAATTGCCAGCTCTTACACAGATGATGTTAAGTATCAGTGATTTTATTATAAGCTTTTGGTTCATAATCATACCTATAATTATTATGCTTATTGTCATGACGTCACGCTATCTCAAGACGCCTGCTGGTCGAAAACAATTCCATCGCATGGTATTGCATGTTCCGGCCGTTAATACGGTTATCCGTAAAGTAATAATTGCCCGTTTTGCTAGAACCTTCTCTTCTCTCACTGGGGCTGGTGTTTCTATAGTCGAAACCATGACAGTTACCGCACACGCACTCGGTAACGTCGTTTACGAGGAATCGCTGCTCGCAGCCGTTGACAAAGTTAAGAATGGTCAGCAACTATCAAGTACGCTTGAAGAGGATAGTCTTTATCCAGCAATTGTTGCGCAAATGCTTGCTGTCGGAGAGGAAACTGGAAGTACAGATTCTGTACTTGTCAAGGTGGCAGAATTTTACGAGGAAGAAGTTGACACTTCAATTAATGGTCTCAGCTCAATCATTGAACCAGTAATGATTGTTATCATGGGTGGTGCTGTAGGCTTGATTGCAATAAGCGTTATGGGTCCAATTGCAGGCATGGCACAAAATATTAAATAAATGCTTAATAATTAATTTCATGAACTAGCCATAAACATTATAGTATGATAAAATTTTCTTAGTTAACAAAAGTGGGCAATATGACAAAACTATTTTTCAAAGACAAGTCACTCATAGGTCTTGATATCAGTAGTACTGATATGAAGGTCATGTCAATTGACGTAAAGCGCCAGTTTGTATCCGGTTACGGCGTGATCGATCTTGATCCTCTCCAGATTAAGAAAGCACTTGATGAAGATAATGAGTATCTCGTTGAAAACCTTAGGACACTTCTTGAGCGAAAACTAGTTGGTAATTTGATAAGTGATCAAGTAGTACTCGGTATTCCAACATCTAGAACATTCTCAAGAACATTTACAATTCCTTTATCTGCGGAAAATACGCTTAAACAAGCAGTTGCCCTAGAGGTTGGTCAATACGTGCCTCTCCCTATGTCTTTATTGTATGTAGATTATGAAGTTATCGAACGCAAGAATGATGTTCTAACGGTTATAATGAGCGCAGTACCCCGAAAACTTATCGATAACGTGGTTTCCGCGTGCGATGAGGTTGGTTTATCTGTCGTTATGGTCGAACCAGCGATTAATGCGGTTGCGCGCGTCCTTAAATCAACCGAAGAAGGCTATCTACCAACTGTCATAATTGATATTGGTGCCGCAAACACTGATATTGCCGTTCTTGACGGATCTATTCGTATAACCGGTGGTATTACTACCGGTGGCAATACTTTCACGCTCGATATTGCCAAAAAGCTCAGCGTCACCCTAGAGAACGCACACCAGCTAAAGGTCTTGAACGGTCTTACTCCAGGACCGAAGCAAGAAAAATTAAATGGAGCCCTCAAACCAGCACTACGTAGTATTGTTACCGAAACCAGAAAAGTTATCCGTTACTATAATGAACGCCTCGGTAATGACAGAAGGCTTGAACAAGTCTTAGTTGTTGGTAGCGGTAGTAACGTTCCTGGCATCGGAGAATTTTTTACAAATGAAATTGTCATGCCTGCACGTACAGCAAATCCATGGCAGGAACTTAATTTTGGTAATCTGCCACAACCTGCGAAACAGTTTCGTTCTCGTTATATTAGCGTGGCTGGACTTGCTAATGTACCCAAGGGAGCAATGTGGGAATGATCAATCTTCTTCCTGATGAATCCAAACGCACTATCCACGCCGCTAGGTCAAATGTTATTCTGCTTCGTTATAATATATCTGTTATTATTGCGATAATTGTACTGTGTATTATATGCGGGGTTTTTTACTTTATCATGCATAACACTCAATCAAGTGCAGTATCGACCAATTCAGAAAACAGTACGGTTGCTGCATCGTATGATTCTATCCGAAAGGATGCAGAAGAATATCGAAGCAACCTCGCAATTGCAAGCAAAATACTCGCAAACGAAACAAGCTATACAAAAGTTATATTTGACATAACCAAGTTACTGCCAGACGGTGTAACAATAGACCAGCTATCACTTCAAGCTGCTGATTTTAGCAAGCAAACATCATTCATCGCTCACGCAAAATCATACGACAAGGCAACTGAGTTAAAAAAGAACTTCCAAGAATCATCGATTTTCTCTAATGTATATCTGGAAAGTATTACTGACGCTGTATCTTCGGGAGCAACGCCCAATGAATACCCAGTTACAGTTACACTCAGCGCAAAACTGAATGGGGATAAGAAATAATGCTCAATAAGACAACAAAAAAAATAACAGCCGTGCAATTGCAAATTATTTTATTAGTTTCTATAATCTTATTAACATTAGTTACTGTTATAATATTTTTGTATTTCCGCTCTCAGCTTGTAAGCTATGCGACACAAGTTCAAGAAGACAACGCGAAGGCCGCTACAAGTTCAAGTGATGTGATAAAACTAAAAAACCTCAAAAAAGAACTGGAAGATAACCAGGTGGCGGTAAACAGAACAAAAAGTATTGCCGCAGATAGTAAGCAGTATCAATATCAAAACCAAATAATAGAAGAGGTTATGGCTTACGCAAAAAAGGCAAATATAACTTTAGGTGGCCTAACGTTCAACTCTGATCCTGCAGTAGCCGCTCCAGCTATACCCGCAACCGCTGCATCTCCTACAGCTGAAGCTACGTCTCCCGCGGGACTCAAGACAGTAAGTGTCACCGTATCTATAAAAAGTCCCGTTAATTACGAATCGGTTATAAAATTTATTCACTACATTGAAGTAAATTTGACAAAAATGCAGATATCGGGAGTCTCACTAGCAAAAAGCGGTAACGATAAAAGCCTAGATGTTAACGTCGATCCAATTACAATAGAGGTATATACACGATGAACAATCAACTAGTAGTTATTTTAGATCCATTGAGAAAAATTATCTCAAAATACCACGCATTATTATTCTTTGCTGTTATAGCTTTATCATTTGCTTTTGCCATATACAGTCTCAATGACGTCCTATCCTTGTCAAATACTACCACGGAGAAAGTTTCTAGTAATATTAGCGGTTTCGATCAAAAAACAATTGATAAAATCAAGAATCTTCACGGCAGTAACGACACGGCGGATTCCGTAGTATTTCCAACGCCACGCTCAAATCCATTTGTAGAAAAGTAATCACCTCACGTATACTAAACGTATGCTACTAAGCGGATCGGAACTCATTGATATGCCCGTTATGGGCCTACAGACAGGCAAGGAATTGGCACGCACAAGCGAAGCTATCATTAATCCTCATAACCTATCTATTATTGCCTACGGTGTCGTAGGCGCGCACCTTGACCATACACCATCATTTATTCGAACAGTGGATATCCGTGAACTTGGTAATTTGGGTATTATTATTGATAGTAGCGACGAATTTGTAGAACCTGACGATATCATTGTCGACAAAGCAGTATATGATCTTAATTTTGAGATAGTTGGTAAACACGTCATAGATGATAAGAAAGCCAAGATAGGAAAAGTGATTGGATACACTATAGAAGTCGACAGTTTTGTTATACAACAATTATCCGTAAAACGCCCTATATTGAAGAGTTTCAATGAAGATGAATTACTCGTAAACCGCGGACAGATTATTGAAGTGACAGATACAATGATAATAATAAAATCGGGTAAAGTGAAGAATGTTGCAAAAGTTAAACCAAGTCGGCACTTTGTCAATCCATTCCGACAAACTACTCCACAACCAGAAACCGCAAAAACTAATAATCAATCGTGATTACGCAGAGAGTGCAGATTTTATATCGTCATAATTAAATCCTTGACGAGCAAGATATTGTATAAGTTTTTGCTCGTCAGGATATCGTTTACGTTTTTTAGCGATAATCTTTTGTAATTCTCCCTCATCATCACGCTCAGAAGCGACTAATGCTAATTCTATAATTGACCTGTCTACGCCCTTACTCGCAAGTTCCGCTTGTAACTTGCGAGTACTCATTCCTTTTGCTACGTTACGATTCTCCACCCAGAAATGTGCAAACTTTTTATCATCAATATGACCTTTTTCGACAAGTCTATCATATACTCTATCAGTAATTATCTTACTAACACCAGGCCGCTCTTTCATCTCACCAGTTTTCTTACTACGGTATTTTTTGCTAAATGTTTTACGGAACAAGTAATCCCTAACTTCTCTGGCGCTATGTGGTCGCATAAGGCAATACTCAAGCGCCCTGGCGTAGAGTTTACCAAACTGGCTTTCTGTTTCGATTTCATCAAGCTCTTTATCGGTATACTCTTTGCCTAATTTAATACCCAAATCAACCATCTGAAATATATCTAGACTAAATCTATACCTATCATCAACCATCACATTTACTCGATTCGAATCTTTAATCTGGATAGTTAAAGCGGTGATTTTCATTTTCTCGTCTAGACTTATTGTGATTAATTAAACTGCTTCTTCGGCTACCTTCGCACGAACTTTTGTTTCGATTTCCTGTAGAATTTCCGGGTTTTCTTTCAGATAGACCTTTGTAGCCTCTCGTCCTTGACCTATCTTTGCATCCTTGTAATCAAACCATGCACCAGCCTTGCCAACAATTTCGTGCTGAACTGCCAGATCAAGAACATCACCGGTTTTACTAATACCTTCGTTATACATGATGTCGAATTCAGCTACTCGGAATGGCGGAGCAATTTTATTTTTGACAATCTTGACCTTCGTCCGATTGCCAATAATATCCTCACCGTTCTTGATTTGGCCCGTACGTCGGATATCAATACGGACCGATGCATAGAACTTTAACGCATTTCCGCCAGTGGTAGTTTCAGGATTACCAAACATCACACCAATCTTCATACGAATTTGGTTAATAAAAATAACCGTTGTTTTTGACTTACTTATGATGCCGGTCAATTTACGAAGTGCCTGACTCATAAGTCGCGCCTGTAGACCCATGTGGCTATCACCCATTTCACCGTCGATTTCAGCCTGAGGAACTAACGCCGCAACCGAGTCAACTACAACAAGATCAACTGCACTTGATCGTACAAGGGTTTCGGCAATTTCAAGTGCCTGTTCGCCATTATCTGGCTGAGACACTAATAGATTATCCGTATCAACACCAAGTCGTTTTGCGTATGCTGGGTCCAACGCATGCTCGGCATCGATAAAGGCAGCCGTACCGCCTTGTCGTTGTACTTCTGCGATAGCATGAAGTGTCAATGTGGTTTTACCAGAGCTTTCAGGGCCATAAATTTCGATAATGCGACCTTTTGGATATCCACCACCAAGAGCAAGATCAAGGCTCAATGCACCAGATGAAATCAATTCGACATCAACCTTATGCGCATCACCAAGCTTCATGATTGATCCATCACCAAATTGTTTAGTGATTTGATCCATCGCAAGTCCTAGCGCCTTTAATTTTCCTTCATTCGAAGGTGTGTCAACTACTGCTGTCTTTTCCGCCTTTTTCGCCATGAGCATTCTCCCTTGTTATTCATACCTTATATTACATATAGTATATCCTATCTAGAATCTGTACAGTGAACAAATTTTCACCAAACTGACATGAGGAAAACAATATCGGTCTTCCCTTCTCTCATTCAGTCGGGGTATAATAGGGTTAATGAATGAACTTAAAAAGTCTCGTCAATCTGGATTTACTGTAATTGAATTGATAGTGGTGGCAGTGGTTGTAATCATTGCTGGTGTACTGATTTATTTACAAATTAACAATCTCAAAGCCGCCAATCAAGACTCACAGCGTAAAACTGCAATTAACGCCATGTATTACGCGCTTGAAGAAGTTTATTATAAAAAGCATCAATCATACCCGTCTCGTCTTGTTTCATCAACACTACCATCTGTAGACCCCGAACTTTTTACTGATCCCGATGGTTTTACGCTTGGCAAAGATGCACTAAGTAAAGATGAGATGCAAAAACTTATCGATGGCGGTGATACAACTCCAAACATCGAACAACGACTTATTTCAGTCAGTGCCGGAAAAAGTCCGAACTACCATTATGATGCGACAAATTGTGACACGAACGGTAACTGTAAAGGATATACGTTACGGACTGACATGACAGCCGAAGCTGAATATGTCAAAAAGAATCGCAGTCACTAATCACCTTCGATAGGTCGACCATTTTTGAATGCTTCAACAGCATTGTTAAGTAATGCAATTTGTTTTTTGGGATCGGAAACATAATTAAACTTATAGGTAGTCTCGTCACCTTCGGTACTGAGACGAATCGATCCAAAGTTAAACAATATCTGCAATAAACCAGTTTGTACATAACTCGCATCTTCAATATTCGCCAAACTGACCGTTTGCTCATGATGTGCAAAAAGACTTGTTTGAATCTCCTGTATAACACTTTCATTTGTCAAGAAAAACTTATTATTTAAATAAACCCATACGACAATATAAACACCGAGGCCCACAAGAATTAATGCCAAGATAAGAGGCAATATAACCGATGCATAAGACGGATTATTTCCTGGAACAAGCATTGGATATGACACTAAAACAAATAGTAGAATAGCGGCAAGAAGACCGCCAAAAAGAATTGGGATAAGCAGGCCAATCGGATGACGACGAATGGCACTAATAATATATTCACCTTCGCTAAGATTTAACGTAGGATATTTACGGACTGCATCAGCATGACGCTCTCTAGTCTCATCTGACACAAGAGGCTTCGCAGGATCAATAGCACGTGTCATATGAACGAACTGTTCGGGTGCAACTACCTTTTCCGCCACTTTTACGGGTGGATGTGCGTAAAGAGGATTACCGTCTTTATCATAGGCGACTGGCTGGTTGTAGTCCGGTTGTTGTTCTGGTTTCATAATATGATTATAGCAACTCTTGCTGTAAGCTTTTGCCTACATGCTTAGCGCCTTTTATTGTTACTCTTCTGCCCCGAGGTGTCCGCTCAATGAGTCCTATCTGCATGAGATAAGGTTCATAAAAATCTTCTATGGTAGTCATCTCATCTCCAGTCAGTGCAGCGATGGTACTGAGACCAATTGGTTGATGACCATAATGATCAATCATACTTTCAATTAAACGACGGTCAGCGGGGTCTAGACCCAACTCATCGACTTCTAGCAGTTGTAATGCCTTTGTAGTCATATTTGCGTCAATAATGCCGTCACCATTAATATCCGCGTAGTCCCGAACTCGTTTGAGAAGACGGTTTGCGATTCGTGGTGTCAAACGTGCGCGTCCAGCTAACATTGAGGCCGCCTGCGGTTCAATTTTACTACCAAGTAGTTTCGCTGCTCGACTAATAATCTGTTCAATTTCCGATGAACTATAAAACTCTAGTCGATGATTCATACCAAAACGATCACGAAGAGGTGCCGCAAGCGCACCCGCGCGAGTTGTCGCACCAATGACCGTAAACTTAGGCAAGTCCAGCCTTACACTTCGTGCCGCAGGTCCTTTACCGATGACGATATCGAGTTTAAAATCTTCCATAGCCGAATAGAGCACTTCCTCAACAGTCCGAGAAAGTCGGTGAATTTCATCAATGAAAAGAATATCGCCATCAGCAAGATTCGTCAGAATACTTGCCAAATCGCCAGCACGTTCAATTGCAGGACCGGCTGTTACGCGAATATTTGAACCCATTTCATTTGCAATAACCGTCGCCATGGTCGTCTTGCCAAGTCCAGGTGGACCATAAAGCAACACATGATCAACAGGCTCATCTCGTTTTTTTGCAGCCGCAATCGCCAATTGCAAATTCTTTTTTAAATGTTCTTGTCCAATGTAATCAGCAAAATATTGCGGACGCAATGTCTGCTCCACTTGCTGTTCTTCATTGTCATCTGCCTCCACTGAAGTATCGACGATTCGTTGTATTGCCATTACCGATATTATACCATTATTTGTGCCTCTGCGTGATGGTATACTAATGGTAAATGAAAAAACATAAAACCTCCCCATGGTTGGTCATCGGGGCGATCGGTATCGTTTTTGGTGATATAGGCACAAGTCCACTCTATGCCTTGCAAGCAATTTTTGGTATTTCCAAATTACCCTTCTCTCCACAGGATATCTTAGGAGCGGTCTCGCTAATTATTTGGGCTATAACTATCGTCGTTACCGTTAAGTACGTCGGGCTAGTCATGCGCGCTAACAACAATGGCGAAGGCGGTATCATGGCGCTCATTGCGCTAATGAAACGAACTGACATTAGCCAACGAAAAAAAATCTACCTAACACTTCTCGGTCTAATTGGCGTATCTCTATTTTATGGCGATAGCGTCATAACTCCAGCAATTTCAGTACTTTCAGCCGTCGAAGGAACAAAATTAATTGCACCTCAACTTACTAGTTACATTGTGCCAATCACGCTCGTTATACTTACCGGACTATTCTGGCTCCAATCACGCGGTACGGCTTCTCTGGGAAAACTTTTTGCGCCAATTATGATAACTTGGTTTTCAGTGTCAGCTATTGCAGGTGGGCTGCAGATTATCCATCATCCAGAAATTCTTACTGCGCTTTTACCGACAACCGCTCTTGATTTCTTTACTTCACATCCATTTGCAGGATTTGTATCAATGGGTGCCGTTATTTTGTCAATCACAGGCGCCGAAGCATTATACGCCGACATGGGCCATTTTGGCCGTCCAGCAATTAGTAAAGCCTGGCTATTTTTCGTCTTTCCCGCACTTTTGCTGACTTATCTTGGCCAAGGCGCACTCGTAATCAATTCACCTCATGCTATAACTAGCGCCTACTTTTTAATGTTTCCCGAATGGCTTCACATACCCGTCATTTTACTAGCAACAATCGCAACATTAATTGCTTCACAAGCCGTCATATCTGGTGCCTTTTCACTTACACGCCAGGCAGTTCATCTTGGATTCGCTCCGCGCCTGACCATACGCCATACCTCGCGAGAAGAAATCGGACAAATTTACTTACCGGCACTAAACTGGATTCTGATGATACTCGTATTCATTACCGTTATTCTGTTTGGAAGTTCGTCCAATCTTGCTGGTGCTTTCGGATTCGCTGTCTGTGGCGCTTTAGCAGTCGATACAATATTTCTTATGATTATAATGAGAAAAACGTGGCACTATTCATTAATAATCGTCATTTTCAGTGCAGTGGTATTTATGAGCATAGACGTATTATTCCTCACATCCAGCTTATCTAAATTATTACATGGTGCATGGTTTCCTATTATCATCGCTTTACTTGGATTTACTCTATTCACGACATGGTATAGAGGACACTCATTTATCAATCGTGAACGACAACGTGCAGAAGGATCGCTGCTTTCATTTGTTCGTAAATTGCGTAGGATGAATATTCCACGCATTCCCGGATATGCTGTTTATCTAGGTCACCATGCAGGATATGCTCCACTCGCTCTTCACGAGACGCTCGACCAGCTACGTGAACTACATGAAAATGTCGTCGTCGTTACTGTGGAGACATCAGACAAACCTCACATACCAGAACGGTCGCGTGTTGTTTTCGACGGTCTTGGTCATCCCGATGATGGCATCAGTCATGTCACATTACAATTTGGATACAAAGACACGCCAAATGTTCCAAAAGCTCTTGAACTAGCACGCGCTAAAAGCAAAGAGGTTGATTTTGACCCATACGAGGCGACCTATTTCACGTCCGTAAGCCAACCGGTTATAGTTAGCAATCATCGTATGCCAAAGTGGCGGAAACGCTTATATATATTCATGGATCGTAACGCAAATAATCCGACCGACTACTTTAGATTACCGTTAGAAAAGACTGTTGAAATGCGAGCCTTTTTAGAATTATAAGCTAGTCTTGAGAGCCTGTGTCACGCGATCAGCTGTCGATGCATCTGTTGGTATTCCCTCCAGAGCCTTGGTCGCATCTGCAAGTGCATATCCTAGCGCCATCAGAGCCTCGAGTGCTTCATCTGTATGAGATATTGTTTGCGAAACACCAGTATTTGAGTTGTCATAACGAAGCGGTAAGCCAACCTTATCAGAAAGATCGACCACCACACGCTCGGCAATTCTTTTACCAACACCACCGGCTGTTGAAATGTACTTTGCATCACTCATTGCAATTGCATTTCGTACAACTTCACTTTCATCAAGCGACAAAATTGCTAGTGCGGCTTTGGGGCCAACTCCCTGGACGGTAATGAGTAATTCAAACAATTTTTTTGCTGAAAGTGTCGAAAAACCAAAAAGTTCCTGAGAATTCTCTCTGATATGATGGTGAGTGTAGAATTTCACATCTTCATTAAGTAATGCTTTTTCGTAATCACCAAAAGCAACTGCAACTTCATAGCCAACGCCGTGAACATCAACAATTATTGAACTACCGAATTTTTCTGCGACAATTCCTGATACGTGAGCAATCATATATCCATTATGACATACTTACGACGCTGTATTCTATTCAGTTTCCAAATATGCTACGTCCATTGCCATTATTTTTCTTCACCGTGATTTGATACTCTATTGATTTCGTAACGGTGTCCGATTGATCAGTCGGTGTAAATATAGCCGTAATCGCATGTTGACCAGGCGCAAGTAACGAAGTGGTTAACGATGCGCTACCATCAACTACTTGGATTGTACCGAGAGTCACGTCTCCATCGCGAAAAATCACCGTACCAGTTACTGTCGATGGTGATAAGTTAACAGTAAATGTCACCGTTTCACCCTCCTGAGCACTATCGTCTGGACTCACTGAGAGAATCGCAGTAACCTTATCGCTTGGAACTGTCGTTGGAGTGGTGGTCGGAGTTGGTGACGGAGATGGCGTCGTTACCGTACAGCTCGCTGTCGGAAGTGCTGTTGCAAGGAACCATTCGCTATAAGTACTACCCTTGACTGCTTTGTCTGCAAGTCCGCGATTGCTGTAGCAAACATTTTTTTGAACGACACCAGGCGCTTCTGGAAACTTTGTATCAACACCCGCCAAAATATTTCCCATAGCTTTAGTAAATATTGGTCCCGCCATAATCGAACCGCCGTTTGTCATTGGTTGATTATCATTATTTCCAACCCATACGCCAAGTGCGAGCTGCGGAGTATATCCCACCGTCCAAGCATCGCGCGAATCATTGGTTGTTCCTGTTTTCACTGCAACAGTTTTAACTGCGCGTGTCTTGGCATCATAGACATTCAATGAATTACCAAATATCGCTGAGCGAGATGAATTGTCAGACAAAATATTTGAAGTTAAAAACGCTCCTTGTGGACTAATCACTTGTTTGGATGTCGAATGAGATTTATATACCGTATCGCCGTATTTTGTCTTAATGTCTTTGATAGTCGTCGTTGAAAATTGCTTACCTTGATTGGCAAATGAAGCATAAGCGTTCGTCAATGCAAGTGGAGTTACCTCGGCTGATCCGAGTGCCAGACTGAGACCGTAATTATTTTTAGAATCAATTGAACTGAGACCCATACGTTGCGCTTGATTAATGGCGGTATCGATACCAAGTTTTTGCATCACTTGAACAGCAGGGATATTAAGAGACCAGTCCAGTGCATTACGAACTGTAACATCGCCACGGAATTTCTTATCGGCATCAAGTGGCACATACCCACCAAAGTCAGTTTTGACATCCTTCAAAATAGTTGCCGGTGTTATAACGCCGTCAGCAAGTGCTTTTGCGTAGTAAATTGGCTTAAAACTTGAACCTGGCTGGCGCAGAGAAGTCACAACATTTACCTTGCCGAAGTTTTCATCTTGCCAATTGTAACTACCTACAAGGCCACGAATTTCACCTGTCGTCGGATCAATAGCAACAGAAGCGGCGTTGTGTCCGCCATTGCGATTAATCGTTGGCATATTTGCAGTGATAGCTGATTGAATATTATTTTGCACAGATGCATCCAATGTCGTAGTCACCTGATAACCGCTACGAGTAACCGTCTCCTCGCCATATTTATCATAAATTTCTTTTAGGACCATCTCAGAAAAGTGCGGTGCGATACTATCATTAATAGGCGATTGCGGCGGTTGATAGGCCAACTGAATAGCCAACGCCCCTTGTTTTTGTTCTTTATTGATGTATCCATTTGTCACCATGCGCGATAATACCGTAGTTTGACGCTCTTTGGCATATTCGGCATTGCCACTAATAGGTGAGTAGACGCTCGGTGCCGGCAATAGACCGATAAGCATTGAGGCTTGCGCTAGATCGAGCTTGTCTGGCGTTGTACCAAAATATATTTTGGCCGCATCCTCAATACCAAACGCATTTTCACCAAAATAAACCGAGTTCAGATACATATCGAGTATCTGGTCTTTTGTGTATGTATTTTCAATCGCAACAGCAATCGAAAATGCCTGATACTGCCGAAGAAAACTACGGTTCTGAGATAAAACTGTTATCTTAGCTAATTGCTGAGTAATCGTCGAGCCGCCAAAACTACCTCCACCACTCACAATATAGCCATAAACCGCCCTAAGGGTACTAAACACCGAAAAACCACTATGTTTATAGAAATCTTTGTCTTCACTTGCAACAAGTGCATTTTTAACGGGTGTAGAAATCTTATCGATTGGTATCAGGTCGTGATGCTCCGCACGACCGTTGGCATAAACCTCTGTTTTGCCGTCATTGGCATACAGCACGATGCCAGTGTTATTACGATTCATCAATCTATCTTGATCAGCAATATCACGCGCAAAATACATATATGTTGCAAGTGGTAAAACGATAATAAAGACGAGTATAGGCGCGCCTATAGCTAAAAGTTTCTTTTTCCAGCTAAGTTTCCGCCACCAATGAAAACGCTGTTTCACATGGCGCTTAACATGTTGTGTTGGCGTCACACGTCTCGTGTATTTTCCTTGACGTCGCATACGTCCTACTATTATACCTCAATGGCACAAATGATATAAATAGAGCTATAGGCAAAAACCATCGCGAAAGTGGCTATATCTCTTAAAATGACAAATTACACGAATTAACACCTTTAAAGGATGGACCTTGTTATGCTATTCCTTCGAATAATGTGTATAATAACGCTATTATTCCTTCGAATAATGTGTTAAACTATAGCCCAAAGGAGGCACAGCATGCAAAGAAAACTCACCGCCGACCTCATACAATGGAGAAACAGCCCCAAGCGCAAGCCACTCATAGTAGAGGGCGCGCGTCAGGTAGGCAAGACCTATCTACTGCAGGCTTTTGGCCGCGAACAGTACAAAACTGTCGTCTATGTCAATTTTGACCGACTCGACCCTGACGTCGCAGAGCTATTTAGTGGCGCCATCCAGCCGACACGTATCATTGATTTTTTGGCCATAAAATACTCAACGGCAATCGATCCGCAGAGTACGCTCATCATATTTGATGAAGTGCAGGAGCTACCGCGTGCGCTCAGCTCGCTAAAATATTTTGCTGAGGATGCGCCCGAGTATCATATTGTTGCGGCCGGGAGCCTGTTGGGTGTGACACTACACCCTGGGACATCGTTTCCGGTAGGCAAAGTAGACTTTTTGCGACTGGAGCCGCTGAGTTTTGAAGAGTTTTGTTGGGCGAATAGTTTGCGCGAAAAGATGCACTATACCAAGCAAGATATCGAGCGTAACAATATGTTCAAAAGTGAATTTGCTGACGCATTTCAACAATATATGGTAGTGGGGGGTATGCCGCGTGCAGTGGTTGAGTGGTACGATAGCAAGGATATGAACGCTGTCGACGAGGTGCTAGGTGGTATTCTTAGCTCTTACCGCAACGACTTCAGCAAACATACCGACCCCACTCAGGCTGAACGTATGAGCTTGATCTGGCAGAGCATCCCATCGCAGTTTGCCAAAGAAAATCGCCGTTTCGTCTACGGAGTAGCTCGCCCCGGTGCTAGGGCACGCGAGTACGAGATGTCAATTGCCTGGCTAGTAGATGCCGGTTTGGTACGCCGGGTATATAGTGTGAGTGCTGGCGATAAGCTGCCACTCGAAGCGTACAAGGATCCTTCGGCGTTTAAGCTCTACTTGCTCGACCTTGGACTGCTACGCGTGCTCGCTGGACTGTCATCAGGTGATCTTGTGGGTGCAGGTGATTTATTTAACCAGTTCAACGGCTTGTTTGCCGAGCAATTTGTACTTCAGCAGCTGGCTGATCGTACGTTATATTATTGGACATCGGGTGCGCAGAGCGAGGTGGACTTTGTGACCCAGGTCGACGGAAATATCATACCGATGGAAGTAAAGAGTGGTGAAAATGTCAAAGGCAAAAGCCTGAGGGTATATCGCGAGAAATACCGGCCTGAACTTGCTGTGCGGTTTTCGATGAAAGATATCGAACACAACCAAGGCTTGCTAAATATTCCACTCTACCAAATATGGCTCCTCGATGAGTTGCTATAAGGAAAAGCTCGGGGTATCTGTTTTTGGCTTACAGGGCCTGGCCTTGAAAAAATAGTCCGATGGTTCAAGAAACATTTCACTCAAATTCCAGCCACGATTGTATAAATGATAGAAATGGTCTGCGACAAAAAATTTTGTGAGTATTACGCCCTGGCATTAAACCTACTATACACTATAATATATTTTCCAGGGCCAGGCCTTTTAACCCCGAATTAACACCTTTAAGGGATGAACCTTTTTATCCGGCGAAAAACCCGGTGCGCCGTACGCGATTCGGGTGCCGGTGGGAGGGGCTGGAATCACCTTGTCTATGTGACTTTGAATCCGATTCTAACACCTGCACCTACTACTCCTGATGCAGGTGCAGATGCACTGAAAGTTCCCCCCGCAGTGAATCCCCAGGAGTTTACTTGTTGATTTATTGGTGGGATCGTTGTTCCAATTGGGCCACCAGGGAAGTTAACAAATGCTACGGTACGCATTGTGGGTTGTGTAGTTGCAGCAGATTGTACGGCCCCGCCAACCCAATATAAACCCGGCAACAATGTAAGTCCTGTAGTGGGAATCTCATATACTCCAGGAGTCCCACCTGTAGCTACAGTGCCAGCATTACCAGTTCCGGTAGATATTGTTCCAGCATCAATCAACAGTGGTCCAGGCTTACCGTATTCAGTATTGTTCCAGATACCTATACGGAAAACGCTACCTGCATCCCCAGCCACACTAAACTCTGCGAACAAACTTGATATATTTACCGTATCCGACACTACGAAACCAGATAAACGAACCGTTCCATTTCCAAGAGTGTTAGATGACCCTGCATTCCCGGGGGATGAGCAGTAGTAATAATTCCCAGCTAAGTACTTATTTGGAGACAGAATTATTGACGAAGGTGTTTGCAAATGTGTTATTACCATACGATGGCCTTACCTATCCTTTTTATGATTGTGGAGGCGAAATTATTCGACATGCAATACTCCTGTTACTAGAGCCGTATGTACGAAATCGCCGGTTGTTATTCCTTTTGGGGTCGCACGCAAATACCAAACACCGCCACTTAATTCAATGTCGAATGTGAATGCAGGATCATTCGCAGCGATTCCGGACGTATTACCTATCTCTGAAATCAATGCACAAGTGGTACTTGTATCAGATTCTGGCGTTTTATGAACAATCAATTGGTAAGCCGATGTTTTAGACGCTGTTCCAGAATTGCGCATGAATAGTTTTATAGTTCCTGAAAAGTATCCAATAGTTCCAGCGGTATGCTTAAGCGTATAAAGTCTAGTCGGCGCGGTTATAGTAGTTGTCTTATGGCCGATTGTTTGTTCTTTAATGCTCGCTGATAGCCATCGTTCTTCACCCAGCAATCGTCCTCGAATATTATCTAGCATATTCGATTCCCCAGCACTATTAAAAAAGTGATGCTGATATGGGGGTAAAGCAGGAGTAGATATACCTGTTAGTGCTGGGTCTACAAATATCCGATACGGTGTTGGCAGCGAGTCAGTTCCATAATAACTAACAGGTGGCGGGGAGTACGCCCGTTCGATTGACATCGGTAAAATGTTTATCATGTTCAAATTTACCGAACCAGATCCATAGAATCCTAAAACATTCTTTGTTGACTGTGAAACAGTGCCTGCACCGATACTGCCAGTTGCGTACGTTCTCGTTTGGAAGGTAATTGATATGGCATCTGACGGTACCGCCTGACCTGGCCATGCGATATTATTGCCAGTGACTGTAAAGGAAATAGGGTCGGTAAGCTTTATAGCCTCGTATCCTGCTTCAAAAAGATTATTACTGGAGATAACGACCCAATTTGAAATTCCCAGTTTTACGTTATGCCTCTTGATGGTTGAACTACTGTTATATCCAGGAGAGAAAAATGTATTTCCTATAACCACTATTCCATCAATAGAGTCACAATCCACTGCGGTAACATTGGACAGTCCATTGTTATTTTCGATATGAATATCTGCTATTGAGCGCCACTGCAGTGCAGGGTCACGACCGCTAGGGGTCGGCCCCGTAACAGACCGTAAAAAATACCCTACATTGTTGTAAACATTATCACTGATGATATTCCTTGCAGTGTCGTACTCTGTATAACAATAAATAGCCGAACCTGCATCTCTAAACGAATTGTTCGTGATGACTAGATTCATTACATTACGCAACTCGATACAGGAAACAGTTGGATCAGTGGATGCGGAATCACGCGCAAACTTAAGGCCAGAAATAGACCTGCCCTCGAAATCACATACTGATCCGAAGTTGCCAACAATCAGTTTGCCTTTAATACGACCAGTGCCAGAAATGCTTACCTTTGTTCTATTGTAGGTTACTGGTGTTCCAAGTATGTAATTTCCATTAGGAACCCATACCGACCCATGGTCTGGAACAGCAGATAGTGCCGCAGTAAACGCAGAGCTATCATCTGATAATCCATCTCCTACTGCCCCATAATCCTTAACATTTACAACAAGATCGAATTTACCTGAAGCGTTAATAACGTTCCTGGCCGCCGCCGCATCCGCCGCCGCCAACTGTGTCCGGGCGAACGCGGTGACATCCGTCAACGCCCACGTACCCGCACCCGTCGCATACGGCAACTTATTAGCCGCCGACGTAAGAGCTGCGATAGCAGTCAGATCAGTGTCGGATTGTTGCGCTCCAATTGCAGTTCTAGCCTCCGCTTGATCCACCCCCGCAGCAACCACAGCCGGCTTGCCACTCAGTGTGCTCCAGGTTGGGGCTGTTTGGTTGAGCTTGGTTTGGACGGGTGTAGCGAGTTGGGCTTCTTGGATGGTGCCGTCTTGTATT
>JBAQWG010000022.1:0-10063 GCA_049298775.1 Saccharimonadales bacterium (SeqCode) | reverse complement strand
GTACCATACAGCGGCGGTGTTGGATCTAAAGCAATAAATCGGAGCACCTACGCATCTGTCGAACATGGATTTGCCGATTGGGGGAAACGTAACGGCTGTGACGGTACCATACATATTGTTCGCCAGCCTAGTGATTCTAATGATGGCAAAACAGTTGATAAATTATCATACCCTAAATGCCAAAAACAAACCGTTCTATATCGAGTAAATAATGGTGAACACGAATGGCCAGGCGGTAAACCAGCAAGTAATCTCCTCGAGCGATCTGAGCCTACCAAAGTAATAAATGTCTCCCAGATCATTGTTAATTTTTTTGGCTTAGACGGATAAATTTTTGTATAGAGAAACGAAAAGATAACAAGTTTGACAATTACATATAATAGTGTTAAAATTAAAATATGTATCAACAAATCATAAATTATTTAACTAAATGGCACAAAAATACTGATGAACGAATAAAGCTACAGCATGTCTATGCATTCGGAGGTGTTATCCTTGTGTTTATTGCAGGTTTGGTCGGCCTTTTTAACTACAACCTTGGCCAGATTCTTTTACCGATTGGTCTTGTCGCTATTGCAATATTCTTCATAAACGCCATAGTTTGGGCACTTTTGACGGCTTTTGTTCTTTTACGGCTCGATGAGCGAAAAGAAGTAAAACTAAACACTAAAAAGCGCTGAATTCACATACCCATTAAACGAGCGAGATTTATCACTTCTCGAACGATAAACTAAACTCGACTTACGCAAAATCCCTGCACCATCGTTTGGCTAGTTCTATTTATTTAACTTCGTTAGCATATACTAGTAATATGCGACTACTTATCATTGAGGACGAACAAAGAATTGCAAATGCCATCAAAAGAGCCATGGAACTACAACATTATGCAGTAGATGTTGTTAGTGACGCCGATAACGGTCTAGCATCTGCAGTTGATGCCGACTATGACTTAGTAATTCTTGACCGTATGCTACCAGGCAGCATAGATGGTATTACGCTTTGCCAAGAAATGAGAAAAGGTGGAATACAGACTCCGGTGCTTATGCTTACCGCACTTGGAGAAGTTGATGATCGAGTCACCGGACTTCAGGCAGGTGCTGATGATTACTTACAAAAACCGTTCGCCATGAAAGAGCTAATCGTCCGTGTACAAACATTATTACGTCGACCACGCCAGTCACTCGGGACTGTGCTTTCAATAGATGACCTCATATATAACCCCGTCACTTTTACAGTTACCAGAAGTGGTCGACAACTTGAGCTTTCGGCAAAAGAAATAAAGCTACTATCGTATTTACTGTATAACCAAGACCAGGTGCTGAGTAAAGACAAAATTATTGCCCATGTTTGGGATGAAGATTCTATTATCGTACCGAATACCGTTGAGGTATATATGGGATATTTACGCCATAAAATAGACACTGATTTTCCTGACCGACCATCGCTTATTCATACCGTTCGTGGTTTTGGTTATAGACTAGGAACTATTGCATAATGTTTCGTTCGGCAACACTAAAATTGACGCTGTGGTATGTGTTGCTTGCGACATGCCTAAGTATGATTTTTAGTCTCGTGATGTACCATTTGTCAACTCAGGAACTTAGCGAGGCTCTCAACCGACAATACACAAGTTTTACAGACAATGACAACGACCATGACAATATACCGCAACCACACCCTGAGATACAAAATCATGCCCAACATTTACTTGGAGAGCTGATATGGCTCAACCTTATTGTTATTGTCAGTTCTAGTGGTGCAGGTTATTTTCTTGCTCGTCGCACTTTGAGGCCAATAGAAGATGCGCACACGGCACAAGTCCGTTTTACGGCCGATGCTAGTCATGAACTGCTTACACCACTTGCTTCTATGCGATCAGACACAGAGGTTGCTCTCATGGATAAAGGACTATCAGTAAAAGCACGTGATACACTCCGAGGTAATCTACACGATATTGAACGGCTCGAAAGTCTAACAACCCACTTACTCGACATCGCTCGCTACAAAAATAAAACGGCAACACATGTAGTACTGATTGATATGGATGAAATAATCCTAAAAGTTTTACGACAAACTAGTCATGCGATACGCAAAAAACATTTGAAAATTAAGCAAAACATTCAGCCCGCACAAGTCATGGGTGAGGAGCATGCCTTGGGCCAACTTGTTACCATTGTGCTTGATAATGCAATAAAATACAGTCACAGTCGAGGCATAATTACCGTATCCCTCAGCGTAATTGATGAAGTGACATTCACTATTCAAGATGAAGGTATCGGTATACCGACAGCAGACTTACCACATTTATTTGCTCCATTTTACAGATCTAGTAACACTCGATCAAACAAAGAGCAGATGGATGGCTATGGCTTAGGTTTACCTCTAGCTCATGAAATTGTCGAGGCGCATGATGGCACTATCACCATACATAGTAAAGAAGGAGTCGGTACGACCGTTATAATAAAACTTCCCAGAACAGGTCACTAGTAAGCAAAGCTACAGGATAAAACCTTATAATAAAATTCATGAAGAAATATATTATTGGTATCGCAACACTCATCGTGTTCGTTGTGTATAGTTATGAAGTGCGAAATGAACATCCAACGCTGAGTGCCCCCGTATCTTCAGCCTCGACAAAAAGCAATTTTCAGAGTACTTCAGCAAGTGGTTCAGGTACACCTCCGTCTGGCAACACAAATACGTCTAATACTCAGGTGGGTAGTGCGATTATCTATAAGGATGGCACTTACACCGGAAGTACCGAAGATGCCTATTATGGCAATCTACAAGTATCAGCAACAATAAGTGGCGGTAAGATTTCTGATGTTACTTTTCTTCAATCTCCCGACACACACTCGACTTCTGTTTATATCAACAAACAAGCTATGCCATACCTTAAACAAGAAGCAATAAAAGCGCAAGACTCAAAAGTTGATATCATTAGTGGCGCAACCTATACCAGTGAAGCCTTTAGCTTATCACTCGCCAGTGCTCTCAAACAGGCATCATAAATGAAAAAGACCGAATTAATCATGGGTATGCCAATAACTGTCGAAATTATTGATAGTGATAACAGAAACTTATTAACAGAAACTTTTTCATTTTTTAAAGACATAGATAACCGCTACAGTACCTACAAACCGAATAGCGAAATTTCTCGTATAAATAATGGGTTGCCCAGAGCCTTGTGGAGCACCGAAATGAAACACATCGTGCATCTCTGCGAACAGACAAAACAACAAACAATGGGATATTTCGATATCAAACACAATGGCAAACTTGACCCTTCCGGACTCGTTAAAGGTTGGGCTATATGGCAAGCATCTCAACGACTACTCGAGGAACATGAGATAAAGCATTTTTATATTGAAGCCGGAGGCGATATACAAGCCTACGGAAATAATGCCGAGCGCAAACCATGGACTGTCGGTATTCGAAACCCTAATAATCCAAGTGAAATCATCAAAAGTCTAATTCTAAAAAATCAGGGAGTTGCAACATCGGGTACCTACATTCGTGGCCAACACATTTACGACCCGCATCATCCGACCACAACACCAAAAGGCGTAAAGAGTCTTACCGTCATTGGCTCGAATATCTACGAAGCTGATCGTTTTGCAACCGCATCCTTTGCAATGGGTGCTGAGGGAATTAATTTTATAGAATCTGCTGATAATCTGGAGGGGTATATGGTTAATAATGAAGGAATTGCGACATTTACGTCGGGATTTAAGGAGTATATCTATGCGTAAAACTATCGATGATTTTCTGAATAAAACAACAATGTATCGCTTACTGACATACTATCTTGGCGGACTATTAGTCGTAGCTTTTATACTTGGGACATTCGGTAATCTTGGTTTCAATCCATTGGCGCTGCTTGTTTCTACGGCAATATTACTGGGTGCTTGTTGGGGAATCAATCGAGCCTTTGCGTATATATTTAAGGTACCAGCAAACCACGAATCATCAATTATTACAGCGCTGATTCTGGCATTACTTATCACACCCTCATTTGATAAATACGACATCGTGTTTTTACTGGCAGCATCAGGTCTAGCTATTGCATCAAAGTATGTTCTCACTATCAAGAATGTTCATATATTCAACCCAGCAGCAATTGCAATTGTGTTAACTGCACTTGGACCTCAGCAGAATGCCAGTTGGTGGATTGGTACGGCCGTAATGCTACCATTTGTCATCATAGGTGGATTATTGGTCGCACAAAAAACTCGACGTTGGCACATGATACTCACTTTCTTTGCAACGACTTTTATCGCCACTATGTTTTTCGCATGGCTCGGAGATCACGATATATTTACGTCACTCAAGCAAGCAACACTAACATCACCAGTTTTTTTCCTTGGATTTGTCATGCTAACTGAACCACTAACATCACCGAGCACGAGAGGCAAACAGATGTGGTTTAGCGGACTCGTTGGCTTATTACTTCCTCCACAGGTTAATATATTTAATGTTTACACATCTCCTGAGTTATCACTTGTGATTGCGAATATATTTGCCTATATTATCAACCCGCGAATTCGTGTTTTTCCAACATTAATTGAGAAAAATAATATTGCTGAAAATAGTATAGATTTCGTATTCAATCCCGGTGACAAATTTGTATATCAGCCAGGACAATATATGGAGTGGACTCTACCTCATGACAAGGTTGACGACCGCGGTAATCGTCGATATTTTACTTTAGCTTCATCACCAACCGAGTCAACACTGCGTATAGGTGCAAAATTTTATGAGCCAAGTAGTAGCTATAAAAAGGCGTTAGTTTCTCTCGTTAACAATGACTCAATTACCGCCACTCAAGTTTCTGGAGATTTTATATTACCGCGTGATAAAAACAAAAAACTTGTGTTTATTGCCGGAGGCATTGGTGTCACGCCGTTCCGTAGCATGACTAAATACTTACTCGACACAGCTGAGCGGCGTGACATCAAGATTTTATATTCGGCTAATACAATGCGAGGCATCGCATACATGGACGTATTTGAACAGGCGAGACAAGAATTGGGCATAGAGACAACCTATGTCATCACCAATACAGACCAAAATCCTGGAACGAACATACAAGTCGGCCGGATCGATATCGATCTTATCCGTATCATCACGCCTGATTATCTCGATCGAGTATTTTATATTTCCGGCAGTCATCAAATGGTAGACGCAATCGAAAATATACTAAAAAGTCTTGGAGTACCGAAGAAATCTATTAAAAAAGATTTCTTCCCAGGGTACGCCTCTAAATAGCAAAGCTAAATGTAGATCCGTGGTTCAGACGACTCTCAACATCAATCCTTGTATTGAGCTTGGTAGCGAGTTTTGAAACTACATATAAACCAAGGCCAGTACCACTCGTCTCGCGCGTTCTATAATCTTCACTACGGTAGAATTTTTCAAATATATGATCCTTGTCAGATTTACTCATACCAATACCAGTGTCTTTTACCCAAAATCTAATTTTATTATCCGTATCCATTTCTGCACCAAGCGTAATCGTGCCCTCTTTGGTATATTTCAACGCGTTCGTGAGAAAATTCTCGATAATTTCTTCAACATAAAGACGACTCGTTTCAATGCCTGGCACGTCAGGGTGAATGTCAAGATCAAGTAATAAAGATTTTTTATTTGCCTCTGGCGTGTACTTAACGAAAAGATCATGTAGCAATTCATTTACATTAATCAGTTCCTTGGCGTCTCCCACTCCACGCTCAGCGCGCGAAAGAGTTGATAGGTCATTAATCATCTTAGCAAGATAAAGTACTTGCTCATGTGCAGTCTCTGCAGCCTCGTGGAGCTTCTCTTTGTCAGCATCTCTCTCTTCCAGTAAAAGAAGATTACTTAGACTTCCCTCAGCGATAGTCACTGGTGTACGTAATTCGTGACTCGTCACACTTATAAATTCATCTTTTTCTTCTTCAAGTGTTTTCTGCTTAGTAATATCTCGAATAATCATAACAACTCCATACTCTTCGCTATCATCAAATGTACTCCTAATCCGAGACATCTGAATAGATAAATTACGCGTACTACCATCATTAATTGTTAGTAGATCATCTCTTAAGGATGTCGTTTTAGTTTGTTCTATAAGGTTACGTGCTGCAAATTGAACACCCGTATCGTCTTGAAGCTCCAAAAGTTTATCAATATCTTTGCCAACAAGTGATTGGTTTGTATCAAAAAAAGCTTGGGCCGAAGCATTTTGCGATGTTACGCGACCATAGCGATTTAACGTCATGACAGCATCGCTAATACTGTTAAGAAGCGCAGCATGTCGATTCGCTTGAAGCATTTCAGCTTTCTGTGCATTTTCAATGTCCTTGTTTTTATGACGCACACTCATGATGATTTGAACAAATAAATAGGAGGTAAAAATTGTAAAAAAATTTACCATTAAAGCAACTGCCAAATAACCAAATAAGTCCGGCTTAAGATCATTACCAAAAAATATAATATAAAGTGCCGTCATAAGCAGGAGTGTTAGACTGCTAGCAATAAACCCGTACCATCCATAGTAAATAGACGTAAATAAGATTAATAAAGACCATGTATATGTAAACGGACCGTTAATTTCATTAAAAAACAGGAGCGTCATCATAAATGTGATGTGTACCCATATGATAGCGGGAAGTTTTAATTGAGAATATTTGGTAGCTAAAATGCCGAGAATAGGGGTAGCTAGTACATTAGCAAAATATAGAAAATACGTCACATAAGAGTTGTAGTGCGTCGGTATGTGGCCAATAATTTCTACGAAATAAAAAATAAAAAAGGCAATCAATAGGCCGATTCCAATAATTACGCCGACTAATTGCTTCGACAAGACGCGTGTGTCGTCAATCATACCATCTAGTATACAAACTGTTAATGTTTATTACTAGTTTTTAACTGCGCTGGCATAGTGCATATTACGCCATTTTAAATTTCCAAGGGTTAGATTAAGTTAATCATCAGAAAGAAGATGGATATCTAAATTCACATATTTGTTATCTGTGAGAGGACAGTCCTTGTTATCCCAGTCCTTATTATCCGTTAATCGAAGATAACACTAAAATGACAAATTACATGAATTAACACCTTTAAGGGATGAACCTTTTTATTCAGCGATCAGATTCTTGGCCGAGTTGAAAAAGACTTTACGTAAAAGAGATACCGCGGCTTTAAGCGAAGTTGAGTTTGAACGATTTTACACCGCTTTCATTAAACATGAAGCAGATATTACGTAGGCACGCTAACGGATCTCGATAACTTAGCTAAAATATAAAACGATTGTTCTATGAGAGTGTATTAGTAAATAATAATTTCGAATCTGGTACAGCGTTATGTACATAGTTAGAACAGAAGTTACTGCTTCGTAACTTCTATCTTAGTCCAGTCTTCGCCCCGTTCTAGTTCCTTCACTTTGTAACCATGTACAAATATATTGCCTCCATCGTCGAAGCATGGCCCCTCACATTCATGATCTTCTTTTCCGTTTACTATGTATGCATAGGATGGGTTCTTAGCGTAGCCGATGCATTTTTGAAATCCTTGATCGCTATGCGGCCCTTCGTTACAGCCCCATATGCCTTCAAGTCGAATCTCGAGATTTGTACCATTTACTTTTACTGATTTGCCAACTTTCAGAATGTAAGTCTGGCCAATATCCATGCGGTTATTACCAAACAAAAAATAATAGAATATTCCACAAGAAAGAAGTATTGCGATAAGTATAGAGGATACAATTAATATTTTTTTACGTGTCGTCATTTACTATATAGTAGCATAATAATTTTGGTACAGCGTGGTCAACGAAGTTAGAACGGTATTGGTCTCAGAACGAATTGACAAATAAGCATTAGTGTGATAAGGTATATTCATGATTGACACCGAAAATACACAAGAAAAAGCACCAAAAGAACTAGACCTATCAACAAGTGAATGGACAAGTCGCCTCGCTAACGCAGAGGTATACGCCAAGAAAGCTATAGTTCAAGCCCGTGAAGCAGTTCCCGGTGAAACTATTACCACAACCCTTGCTGACGGCACTGTCGAAACAACAAATACAGCTGGTGAAAATACGATTATAATTACTAACCCTGGTGGTGAAGAATATATTATCGGTGCAGAGAAGTTTGCTGGACGATACGAATCAACAGGCGTTGATGGTGAGTACCGTGCAACCGGAATGGCCCGTGCTGTAAAAAACCCAACCGGCGGAGATATTCAGGTGATGGCTCCTTGGGGTGAACTTCAGTTCGGTGGTCCCGACGCTCTCATTGCGACAGTATTTGACCCATTAAATCCTGACGAGGTTAGTGCTGATCGATACATCATTGGTTCAGAAGAGTTCAAAGATACATATGCGCCATATGAAGATGTATACGGCAGCTTGGAAAAATAGCCGTTCGAATCCTCATTGCTCACAAACAAATACTACCTCTAGTTAAAGAGGTAGTATTTTTTATAAATGCTTGGTACAGCGTAGTCAACGAAGTTAGAACGGCATTAATGATAAGCTGATTTGTTAAATGATAAGCTGATTTGTTATAGTAGTGAATATGAAATTACCTGAAGTCCGAATTCGTGCGTCTTTCTTACTAAATGGAGCTGTTATTCCACTACTTCTTCCTGGACTCAAAGAAACCGGCAACGAGATTGCCGCAACAGATGAGTATATTGAAGAAACTGTTGAGCTATATAACAAAAGCTGGGCACTTTATGAAGAGAGGGTACTTGTAGGAATGTGCGAGGTACTTAATCTTGAATTTAAACAAAATATCATCGATGCCTACGTCGCGCCGTTTGGAAACTCATTTAGCGATCCGATGGTTATATCAACAAAATATTCTGGTGATCGATTCATTGAAGTATTCACCCATGAAATTGCGCATAGGCTTTTAACTGATAATACAAAAATCATAAACAGTCTTGATCGAAAAATATTAAAAACTTGGAAGAACTTATTTGGAGATGATCATGCGTGGAACACTCTTGTGCACATTCCAGTACATGCGCTACTGGAATATATCTTTATAGACATACTCAACGAGCCAGAACGTCTAGAAAGAGATATCGAATTGTGTAAAAAATATCCACCATACGCTGATGCATGGAAGTATGTAAAAGAGCAGGGATATCGAAACATTCTCGATAAGCTCAAATCGAGCTACTAAACTCCCTCCGGTTCTTATCCCCTCTAGTCCAATAAAAAATAACCCTAAATTTGAAGGGTTATTTTTAATAATTTTGCTTGGTACACCAGTTAGGGTTAGAACGGCAATATCATCGATGGTTCCAAGGTTTATTCGTGGAATAAGGCAACTCATTGTATAATAAATATATGCCTACGCGAAACGTCGTAAAAATCTATGTACCAGATTCCTACTATCACATATACAACCGCGGCTGGAACCTGACTGAGATATTCTTGGATGAAGAGGACTATAGCTACTTCGAGCGCATACTAGAAAGGCACCTCTCGCTAAAGCCAAGACAAGATTCGAGGGGGCGGGAATATGCCCATTTCTTTCCTATCATTCAGCTGAACGCGTACTGCCTGATGGGGAATCATTTTCATATGCTAGTGTATCAGCAGAACGAGCATGCAATTGCTGACCTCATGAAAAGTATCTTGGTCGCATATACATTTTATTTCAACAAGAAATACAAGCGCCGGGGAGCATTATTCGAATCAACTTATAAAGCCGTGCTTATACGAGAAGATATCCAGCTGATGCATATCACTCGCTACATCCATCTCAACCATAATTCATATCAATTCTGGCAACATAGCAGCTACCAGGATTATCTTTCGGACGAGCCGAGAGAGTATATAAATCCGAGACCGATCCTTGAATTATTTGCATCAAGAAAGCAGTACGAGGAATTCGTGGCAGACTATGAAGAACTCCAGCGAGAGCGCGATACGATAAAAAGGGAATTATCAGCAGAGTAGTACTTATATAACAATAGACGTAAATCCACGAATAACCCCCCACATCCTGCCCCCAAACTTTCCACTCTAGATAAAAAAAGGACACCTAAGTTGCTCGTTTTGGTTAAA
>JBAQWG010000021.1:0-16964 GCA_049298775.1 Saccharimonadales bacterium (SeqCode) | reverse complement strand
TAGAACCGATCGTTTCAAGTGCAGATTGTGCAGATTGTCGTGAGGCACCATCCTAGCTTGAGTTTGAGGTAAAGTTACTTTGGCCAACTACGTTATTTGCTGCTTGAGCACTTGTCGTAACCGATGTCCATATTAATACTCGGTTATTTCCACTGTCAGATACTAGTAATCTACCGCCACCATCGACGCTAACACCACGAGGCTTATTAAGTGCTGTCGCTGATACGCCTTCGCTATTCGAGTAAAACCAAGTTTGACCTAGTACAACATTGGCAGATTGGCCATTGCCAGAAATTGCCGAATTCCAAACCATAATTCTATTATTACCAGTATCGGTTACGAATATTTTGCCACTTGAATCTACGTCAACATCATGCGGGCCTGCAAGTGCGGTCTGAGATAACCCAGAAGTTGAACTGATAAAATCACTCTGCCCTATTACATACTGGGCATTTTGACCATCGGAAGTTATTTGACCGAACACCATAACTCGGTTAAAATCTCTATCAGCAATGTATACTTTCGTGCTACTACCACTTCCATAGATAGCAATTCCTACAGGTGAAAGCATTGTCCCTTGAGACACAGTACCGCTACTATTAGACGAGGTAAAATTGGCGGCTCCTATTACTCTAAGTGCATCAGGGTCATTTGTTATGACGGTTGCAAAAATAAGCACTCGATTATTACCAGTATCGGCTACATATACATTGCCCGTCGATTGCTCAACAACAACTCTCGTTGGCATACTAAGTGAGTTATTGGCTAATGATCCAGCACCTCGATTTTGACGCGTATTAGAAAAATCACTCTGACCAATGACATAATCAGCTTTGTAGTCCGAAAAGCTGTTGTCAACCTCTAGGTTATATACCATAACTCGACTATTATTCGTATCAGCAATATATGCCAAATGGCGTGTAGTGTCTAACGATACACCCGCAACGCCATTCATGCCAACATTAGTCGGATTGTTGACCGTGGCTGATGAATAAATACCCACGCCATCCTTATCAGTTTGTCCAACAACACCGCTCGCAGGTTGACCGTTAGAATAATAAGCTTCTACTGGTAACGTTTGATGGGCGGCAAGAAGACTAAGCACGACACCTGTAATACCGAACTTGAGTAGTGTAGCTACTTTTGTCTTCAGTGCTTTTATTTTCATATATCCAGAAGTTGCTTAGTTTTAGTTATTTTTTATTGCTTCAAAAATTGGAGATTTTGGATTTATTTTTCTTAGTGCTTCTACTGCCTGCTTGAAATCTTCTGAATCCTTTTTCTCCAAAAGCATTGATATAAGTAACTCATTCAACACAACGCTATTAGGATTAGCTTTGACGCCTTTTTTTGCAACGTCTATGGCGTCAGTATTTTTACCTTGTAGCTTATATAGTGTTGATAGATTCACAAATGCTTGGACGAACGTATCGTTGGCGGTAATAAGTTCACGATATGTCTTTTCTGCATCATCATATTTCTTTTGCTCATTATAAATATTACCTATGACTATTTTTACAGTAGGGTCTTTTTCACTTTTGTACAAAGCGTCATATGCAGGTAGCGCTTTGTCTAGTTTTCGAGTAGCGAGCATGGTCTGAGCGTAGACTTGCAAACGACTTTTTTCAGTAGGAATCGGCATATTTTCTATCAATTTTGCCGCATTTGCATAATCCGCTCTACCATGGTAGTCCGCAGCTTTGCTCCAAATAGAATTAACATAGGATACATACGAAAACCATGCCACAACAACACCAATAACAATTACCATAGCTATAGCGACATACCAGTATCTCTTCAAAAATCGTTTAAATTTACTTGGCCGAAGATCACTTATACTGTCAGTCGATCGTTTCCTGCTCATTCTGTCACCGATTTTCGAAAAGAATCCTTTTTTGGTTGGCGAATCAGTCACTTGTGCGTTTTCACTAACTACAGATTGCGATGTGTTTACATAATTAACATTTCGGTGCTCATCACCAGCACCTTGATTATCCTCTTTTATGTTATCTTCCTCCCGCATATATCCCCCTTATCTTGAAGGAATTATACCTGTTTATGGCAAAAATAGATACCCTTAAGCTTAATAAATCAAGATGATTGTAATACTTTTTTAGATTTTAAAACATCTATATAGTGGAGCTTATTATGCAACAAATCCGTTATCTGATGGCCATGAAGGATCACTTACAAGATCATTAAGATATGTATCAAGTGTATGCGCCGGATCGATACCAATATTGAATTTATTTAACCGCAAAAATCGATAGCCGTAGCCACCGAGAATCTCGTAACCGTATACATCTTCAGCAGTCAAATATATGCCACCGAAATCTTTGTCATTTTTACTGTTCTGCAAGAATCGATCTTTGAAATCATCAAATTCAATAACAATTTGCTTATCATTGACCGTGAGGAGAAAAAATAGTTTATATAACGCCTTATGATAATTTGGCGATAGAGGCTTAATGTAATTAACAAATGAATACTTTGTAATAAAGGATGCGTCTTTGCCGTATTTTTTCACAAAGTTAGTTTTATCAAATGCTTGTTTAAGTGTCGTTTCCGTAGCCAGCAAAACGTCGGTTGCGCCACCATTTTTTGCAACTGACGAACTTTTCAACATATCATCAATAAATCCTAATGATTGACTCAGTGAACCACCATATTCGTCAAGCCGTATACTATGAACAATATGCATAAAACGCTTAGCGCCACTAAGTCCCGTCAACAATCTAGATGACCTAGAATCACCCGAGAATGAGTCATCTCTTATTTTTTGCGGTAGTTTTTGTGAGATCTCATTAAATATACTTGATGCAACAAGGCTATAGTACATATAGTCTCGTGAATAGTTTCTAACAGTGTCAAAGGTCATAACCCGTAGTTCTCTGCGCTCAAACCAATCCGTTATAACACACTCGTCGAGCTCCTTTTGCAGAAGTACGGCCTGTTCTGAAAACGGCGTGACAATACCAATTGTTCCGCTGAAGCCCTGCTCCTTTAACTTGTGTAGATGCTGAATAATCATCTCTACCTCAGCGTTATTTGTAAAACGCGATAGTTGATTTGATTTAGGTTTTAATGACGTAAACGCAAATACATCTGATAGTGGAGCGGTTCGCGACATCAGTGTAATAGGGTTGTCATCATAAAAATACTTATTACTAAACGCCAACATCTCTTCATAAGCACCGTGCTGCTTTTTAAGTGTCGTCTCGTAATTAGCATAGGCAGAATAAAATTTCAGCGCAGATTGATTAGCATGAAGCATTTTCTGCTGTTTTGCGATAACGTTATTTTTAGTATCCGCAGGTTCCGCTTTCAACTTTTCTTTGAGAGTTATAGCAATTTGCCTAGTATGAAGATCATCGGCAGCACTGTGTACAGCGATTGCTGGCGTGCGTGTTTGTGCGCTATCGCCTATAACAAGAACACGCTTTGCGCGAAGAACAGCTGGGAAAACTTCTGCTATCGAAATTGAATCAGCTGTATCTATAACTACTAGATCAAACATATCAATTTGCAAAGGAAAAACGCTTCCAAGGCTTCTAATCTCGCTCGACACACAAGGATATAACTGCACGATATTTTTTGTTTCACTTACAGTTAGTTTACGCTTCTCTCTAAGATTGGTTGCTATCGTATTTATCACTGAACTATGTGAGTGAGTAAACTGCAGGAACTTTTTATTTAGATCATGCTGTAGTTCTACGCCAAGTATTTGCCGATACTCAATACTGTCATTACTGAATGAATCAATCATGATCTCATCAAAATACCCACTTACCTCTTTTTCTTTCTTTTTGTGTGCAATGTATTCTCTTATGTATTCATTATCAGCGTCAGTAAACGACTCATCAACAATTTCAATACTACCGTCAATAAAATTCAAACCAAGACGGTTACTAGCATCGGGATAATCTTCAATAAAACTTTGAATTATACGTCTTGCATCCTCAAGCCTACTTAATTCATTAAGATCATGTGCCAACTTATCAATTCTTAATTTAAATTCTTGAGGACGAGCAAGTAAACGGCTTATCGTTGTGATACCGAACAGTTTACTCAGCTTTGGAAATTCCTTGTGTAGATGATTTAACTCAGTTGCATATTTCAAAAGTTCAATATTCGCAATGAGATTTTCTGCTTGATCAATTTTGTATTCTTGCACAAAAGTAAAATCTGACGTCTGATTAAGACTCGAAATAATTTCTTCAATTTCCTCAATTTTACTACTATCGGTCAAAAGAATATTTATTATATCCCTCCAATGTCTCTCCGATAGACCGCGCGTATTCAGTTCATTAAGTATACTGCGAAGAAAATCACTCATTACTTGCATGTTTTCAGACTGTTTCTCGGGTTCAGACAATCCGAACAAAGGAAGTGACTTCAATAGTTGTTTATTGAGATTTTCAACAACTAGCATACGACCCGAATATCCGAACAAACGCGATTTAAGCGCATTAACCTGTTCAATGTAGGTATCAAATATATCGATTATTTCAACAGGGCTATTCGTATAACTATTAAGTTCCTTCAAAAGCATCAATTTATCGCTGTTATTAAAAATTTCACTTGCCCCATAAGCAATATCAAACATTTCAGTAAGCATTTTTTCTTGATTAGAAATATCCTTGAATGTACTACCATTATGGATAGTAAGCCAATTATTTGGTGATTGCTCTTTTAGTATCTTTATAAATTGCCGGTAATTAGAATGTATATAGGCCAAACTTTCCTGTAGAGTATTCTTTTGTTCGGACGACAATTTTCTGTAATCAACGATAAAATCGGGTAATCGTGAATGAACATCTTTGCTAGCCTTTTGATACTCAGTAAACGAAGCGATGAAGTCTTCAATTCCTTTTTTTTCATTCGCTTCAATGTATGGCATAAGATACTTCGCTTCACTTGCCTGAACATACTGTATTGAGTGATGTAACTGTTGTAATGCAGAACTAAATTCATCAATAGGTTCATTTTCAATCCAATTTTTACCAGTGAAACGTCGTTCGTTAAATACCGCTTGCTCTACTTCATGAAGATTGATGTCCTCGGCATTCTTAGTAAAATCTGTAAGTTTGTCCTTGAGCGCCTGTTTTTTGCGTTTTTTTGCAATTTTAAGTTCATCTAGCTTACTTTCAACAAGTTGCACACTATCTGCGATATCTGTCACAACTTGATCATCTATGTGGTCCAATGAGTCGCTTTCGTGAACACTAAACACTGGATTATGACCCTGTTTGCCACTAGTTTTCGCCAAAGTATCACCGACTACACGACGAACTTCTTTTGCCGAAAAGTTATTATTACTAACGACCAAAACAGTCTGTCCTTTTGAAAGAGCAGACAGCACCGTGGCAGTAACGAGATGTTTTTTACCAGTACTCATTGCGGAATCAACGACAATATGACCATATGTCGTTGATTCTAAGACGTCTAATACTCGCTTTTGTTCGTCATTTATCGATAGAGGTATGGTTGGCAACAGTTTATCAAAATAACTTTTTTCATCCCACTTCTCATTAGTATCCTCTATGAGACGAGATTGTTTGTCTACAATGAAAGAGTTAAGATAGCTGTCAGCTTTTTTGCGTAACATCTCATCTCCCATAATAGTCACATACTCATTGCTAATCTCAGAGCTTGAAATCCTGTCTACATATAAATACTGCTTAGTAGTCAGCTTAACTAGATGATTAGCGCTTTCTTGAACTGTCACTTTGCTAAGTATTATAGGTTCCGGTAACATTAGTGCTTCACAAATTGTCGTTACAACTTTTTGCAATGTGTCTATTTCTGTCACCGAGTAGATGGCATCTGGTATTTTTAGTCCAGCTACATCGATAAATTGATTTGCCCTAGCTGAAAAATGACGCATCACATATTCAATAGCCTGTTTATTAATGAATATCCTATTTTCAAAGGTAAATGTCATGCTTGGAAATGTGTGCTTACTTGCAACTTTAGTATAAAATAACGGGAATGAATGGGAGCCGTACGTCAGTTCACCAAAATATAGATAGAGACTCGTATCGTCATCAATCGCAGTAGTCCTATGAAGTTCATACGTATGTTGATAAGCGTCACTAATACGAAGATGGTCGATATAACGCCCTAGGCTATCTTTGACAAGTTTTGGAGTGAAAGCCCTTGCTAGGGTTACCATCAATGAATCTTTTGTAATATAGGTTTCACTAGCAAAATAATCAGTGTATATCTGTCTTAAAAGCTCACGACTAGCATCATATAGGCGGCTTACTGCATCTTCTTGTAGTGATAAAAGGAATCGCTTATTAACCTTGTCTGCGACAACATCAACATCTTCGAACGGCAGAACAAACGGAACAATGAGATCATGAGAGATAGCGTCTTTTGAGGACTCTAAGAGATCATCAATAATATCTCGCTTATCGTCGTTTGACTCAATGAGTCTAGTACCCGCCTGAAAAGCAAGTGCTCTAAGGAGTGACAAAAGTTCCCTTTCCGTTATTTTGGAAACATTAGCACTTAATGCATCGATAATTCTTTCGTCTTGTTGGGCTGTATATTTATTTTGTGTGACAACGAATGTTTGCTGAGTTAAACCTGTTACAAAATTCTTATAAAGATTTTTATCCAATTGATGATAACGGTCAAGAGGTAGTTTTTGGACAAGACCGGATTGATAGGTACCTCCGTAGACACGTAACGGAAGTCCGTCAGCAGACAATCCTCCGCTTACATATTTACCAAAATAATCAACCACCTGCCTACTAAATTCGCTAGATTTATCTATTGGTGCTTGTGATGGCTGAAATATACTGCCAATATCAGTCTGGGCCACGTCGTCGTCCATCTTTCCCTCACTTGTTCTTATACAACATTATAGCAAGCTTTACATAAAAATATAAGATTTTTAGCATAAATACGTTGTAATCTATGAATATTTAAACCCCCGCACGGTAGCAGGGGTTTATATTAATCACTTATACTTAGTTTTTACAGGCTGTAAACTTTTGTTTTAACCTCGTGCAAAATGAGCAAATGCGCGGTTGGCTTCTGCCATCTTGTGAGTATCTTCCTTCTTTTTGAAGGCCGCCCCAGCCTCGTTGTATGCATCAACGATTTCAGCGGCTAAACGTCGTTCGTATGGCATGCCACTACGAGAACGCGCAGATTGAACCATCCAACTAAACGCAAAATGAAGTTGCCTATGACCAGAAATTGCAAATGGAATCTGGTAGTTTGCACCACCAACACGACGAGATTTAACTTCGAAGTTTGGAGAAACATTTCGTAGGGCTTTTTCAAACACCTCCAAAGGTTCTTCACTTTCCAATTTTTTGGCAGCTTGTTCGAGCGCATTGTAAACTGCGCGTTCCGCAACCAATTTCTTGCCATCAAGCATAGATTTATTAATCAAACGTTGAACAAGTATAGATTGGTATTTACGATCAGGCTTTAGCTCACGCTGGAGCTTTTTAGTAACTTTACGAGGCATCTCTATTTATCCTCCTTCTTAGTTCCGTATTTACTACGGCCTTGTTTGCGCTTTGCAACGCCTTGAAGGTCTAATGCACCACGTACAATATGATAACGAACACCTGGAAGATCAGGCACGCGACCACCGCGAACCAGAACGACAGCATGCTCTTGTAGGTTATGGCCTTCACCACCGATATATGCCCAAACCTCATGACCATTCGTCAAGCGCACGCGGGCGACCTTACGAAGTGCTGAGTTAGGTTTCTTTGGTGTTTTAGTTGTCACCTTGATACAGACACCACGCTTAAGCGGGCTGTCTTGCTCGTAGTAACGGGTCTTAAGCGCATTAACGATACGACCGAGATGAGGAGATTTACTCTTCTTTGGACGTGTCGCACGTGGCTTGCGAACCAATTGGTTAATAGTAGGCATGTATAAAATACTCCGTAATTGTTATTCAAATTATTTTAGACCAGCTCAGCAATCTGATCTTGAGATGTTCCCATCTCGAAACTCATCTAATATAGTAACAATATTTTGACAAAAAAACAATAGGCCACTACTGGGCCTATTGTTTTTGTATATTTCAACTACTCAGCTAAATCAAGATCTTCCGCAATCTCATCAACTATATCATCAGTTACATCAGATTCATGCTGGTAAGAGGCGACGCCTGTTCCAACTGGAATCTTACGACCGATGATAACGTTTTCCTTGAGACCGTGCAAGTGATCTGCGCGACCGCTCGTTGCTGCATTGATGAGTACACGAGTCGTATCTTGGAAGGATGCGGCCGATAGCCAACTGTCGCTCCAGATAGAAACCTTTGTAATGCCGAGTAATAACTGGGTGTAGCGAACCAACTCTTTACCGTCGGAAGCAAGTTGTGCATTTGCATCAACGACCGCCGCCTTTGATACGATGTCACCCGTAACGAATGCGCTGTCACCTGGATCTTCAACCTGAACACGGCTGAACATCTGGCGCACAATGATCTCAAGGTGCTTATCAGCAACGTCTTGACCCTGTGCGGCATAGATACGCAAAACTTCGTTAATGATATATCGTTGTGTTGCTTCAGTTCCCTTGAGACGCATCAAATCATGAAGATTCAATGAACCAATCGTCAGACGATCACCAGCTTTGATTTGGTCATTAGCACTTACGACTAGTTGCATACTGCCGGGAACTTCATATCGAACAGGGGCGCTAGCGTTAGCGGCCAATACAATATGTATTTCAGTTACTTCGACGACACCATCAAATGGTGCGACGAGTGGCTTTGCCTCGCCTTCAGCCGTTGCAAGAACATCTCCAACCTTTACGTTTGAACCAGATTTAACGGTAACTGTTCGACCTTCAAGTGGAAGTTTTTCAACATGTCCCGCCTCTGGAGTAACCTGCACAATGTATTTTTTGCCATCTTCCCACAAATCAACAGTACCAGTGACTTCAGTAATGAAAGCCTGGCCTTTTGGCGTACGAGCCTCAAATAGCTCTTCGACACGTGGCAGACCCTGAGTAATGTCACCGCCCGCCACACCAGATGCATGGAAAGTTTTCAACGTAAGCTGTGTGCCCGGTTCACCGACAGACTGCGCAGCAATAACACCGACAGGCTGCGCCGAGGCAACAAGCTTACCAGACGCCATGTCAATACCATAGCTTTTTTGAGGAATTCCACGGAGGTTCTTGGTACTCAAAACAGACTGAATTGAAACGCTTTCAATTGACTCATCTGCCTGAATACTGTCAGCAACAGCGCGCGTAATAAGCGTATCGGAAGCAATATGACCAGGGACTTCTTTGGCCGTGTATCGACCGTTCAATCGGTTAGCAAACTCAATCATCGTGTCTTCTGATTCAGAGCGATAGATAGTGAAGCCTTCATCGTCACTACTGTCATCATCGGTAACAGTAAAGACATCTTGTGACACATCAACTAAACGACGAGTCAGATATCCTGAGTCGGCAGTCTTGAGAGCGGTATCGATAAGACCCTTGCGAGCACCACGGGTAGCAACGAAGGCCTCCAGTGAAGATAGTCCAGCCTTAAATGATGAGCGAATTGGAAGTTCAATTTCACGGTTAGCGGCATCAACCATGATACCGATCATCGCACTAGCAAGCTTGACGTTACTGATGTCACCACGAGCACCAGAGTTCACCATGACAGCGATACTAGTATCCATTGTTTTCATCTTTTCCTGTAGGAATTCAGTCACCTTTCGGTCAACCGCACGCCATGCTGCAACAGTAAGGTTGTAACGTTCGTCGTCAGTAACTAAACCTTGGTCGAACTGTTCAGATATTAACGTTGTCTTGTCATCACCTTCGGTGATAAACTCTGGAATTTCCTTGAATGTCAGGTAGTCATCCTTACCAGTAGAAACAGCTGCAATTGTCGCAAATCGGAATGCAAGGCCCTTCATGCGATCAGCAGTAGTTGCAGTTTCTACGGCTCCATATTTGTCAAAAATCTTAGCGAGGACACGTTTAAGCTGTTTTTTATTCTGGATATTATTGTCGTACGGATATTCGGCAGGTAAAATCTCATTAAAGAACACACGACCTAGCGTCGTATCGCGAATCTCTCCCTTTGCATATACGCGAATAGGCGTCTGCAATTGAATAACTTTGCCGTCATAAGCCATTTCTGCTTCGTATACAGAACTATATGCTTTGCGTGTGTCAGTCTGAGCGCTTGGCTTTTCGTATGTCAGGTAGTAATTACCAAGCACAACGTCCTGACCAATATTAAGCACGGGGGCGCCATCGGCAGGTTTCAGCAAGTTATTTGTCGCAGACATCAGTTCACGAGCTTCACGCTGAGCTTCCTTGGAAAGTGGCAAGTGAACCGCCATCTGGTCACCATCGTAATCAGCGTTGAAACCGTTTGCGACGAGTGGATGCAATTGGATAGCTTTGCCTTCGACCAATTTTGGTTGAAATGCCTGGATAGACAGACGATGCAGTGATGGAGCACGATTCAGCAGAACGTACTTGCCTTCAATAACGGCATCGAGAGCATCCCACACCAAAGTATCGCCAGCTTCAATAAGTCGTGTTGCAGAACGAATATTGTGTGCATGTTCACCACGAATCAACCAACTGATAACAAATGGTTTGAATAGTTCAAGCGCCATTTGTTTTGGTAAGCCACATTCATTAATTTTTAGCTTAGGGCCGACAACGATAACCGAACGACCAGAATAATCAACACGTTTACCGAGCAAATTCTGGCGGAATCGGCCTTGTTTGCCCTTTAGCATGTCGCTAATTGATTTAAGACGGCGGCGACCACCTGTCGCATTTACTGCGCGGCCACCACGGGCAGCCGAGTTATCAATAAGCGCATCGACTGCTTCTTGTAACATGCGCATTTCATTGCGACGGATTACTTCCGGCGCGTTGAGGTCAATCAGTTTCTTAAGACGATTGTTACGGTTAATGACACGGCGGTAAAGGTCATTAAGGTCACTCGTCGCAAATCGACCACCTGTAAGTTGCACCATCGGGCGAAGGTCTGGAGGAATAACAGGAAGAACTGTTAGTGTCAAACTGCTTGGTTTAATGCCAGCAGCAAACATACCTTCAAGTACCTTCAGGCGTTTGAGAAGTTTTTTCTCGCGCTGACCCTTTGCACTTTCTACTTCTTCTCCAAGTGTTTTGATGAGCACAGGCAAATCAATTTCATCGAGAAGTGCCTTGAGTGCAGTACCGCCCATGCCAACAGTTACAAGCTCTTCATATTCTTCTGGCAAGTTACGATAATCTGTTTCGTTCATCAAAGATGCTTTTACAAGACTATCAAGCTGTGCTTTTTTAACGTTAAAGTTTTCGTTAAGGTCTTCAATTTCCTTGCTTTGTGCTTTCGCAAGAGCTTTCACGTCAACACCATCCGCCTCAGCTTCTCTTTCGTAGCGAATCTTAATCGCAACTCGTCCAGCCTCTGTTTCAGCTTCAAGATCACTCAGATATTTTTCGCGTCTTGGTTCATCAACATTAAGGACGATATAGCTCGCAAAATATGCAACACGTTCAAGATTACGAACAGTGATTCCAAGTAGTAAACTCATCGCGCTTGGAGTACCACGCATAAACCAAATGTGAGCAACTGGTGCTGCGAGTTGAATATGCCCCATACGCTCGCGTCGAACAATCGACTTAGTGACAAGTTCACCATTTTTATCGATTGCAGCCTCGCGTGAACGAACGCCCTTTAATTTATTATCATGCGGGTTAATGTCTTTAACTGGTCCGAAAATCCTCTCGCAAAACAAGCCATCGCGCTCAGGCTTTTGAGTACGGTAGTTAATTGTTTCTGGTTTGGTAACTTCGCCGTAGCTCCACTTCAACATATCTTCTGGGCTAGCAACGGCAAGGCGTACTGCATCAAAATCAGCAATACCTGTACCTGGTACAACACGTGACGACATATTACACCTCCTCCTTTATTTCTTCTACTTCATCTATATCTTGAATTGAAATTCCATCTTCTTCAAGGTCAATATCATCAGCTTCATCAAATACAGTCTCTTCGTTATCATCAATGATAATTGCTGGGACACTTTTATCTTCAGGTCCAGCCTCGGCAATGACTTCTTCGGCATCGACAATAACGTCCTCACCGCTCTCCGTTTCGTCGAGAAGATCAACACGAAGACCGAGTCCTTGAAGTTCCTTCACGAGGACGTTAAAGCTTTCAGGCAACTTAGGACCAACAATCGGTTCGTCTTTGATGATTGATTCGTACGCTTTAGCACGACCGTATACGTCATCAGACTTAATGGTTAGCATCTCTTGTAGTGTTGTGGCTGCGCCATATGCTTCAAGTGCCCAAACCTCCATTTCACCAAATCGCTGACCACCATTTTGTGCTTTACCACCTAGCGGTTGCTGTGTGACCATGGTGTATGGACCAGTTGAGCGGGCATGAATCTTGTCGCTAACCATGTGGTGCAACTTAATCATGTGCATAACACCAACAGTGGTGCGCTCTTCAAATGGCTCGCCCGTACGGCCATCAAATAGTTGTGACTTGCCGTCAGGTGCATAACCGGCCTTTTCAAGTTCGCTACTGATAATCTCATTTGGAACACCGTTAAACGGAGGTGTTGCGACCTTATAGCCAAGTGCGCGGGCCGCCATACCAAGATGCGTCTCAAACAACTGTCCAATATTCATACGACTCGGAACACCAAGCGGGTTTAAGACCACGTCAACAGGCGTACCATCTTCCATAAATGGCATATCTTCGATAGGCAGGATACGCGCGACGACACCCTTGTTTCCGTGACGTCCAGCTAATTTGTCGCCAACACTAATCTTACGTAGTTGTGCGACAAAGATTTGAATCTGCATCAAAACGCCAGCTTTAAGTTCGTGGCCATTTTCACGACTAAATATCTTTACACCGACAACCTTACCGCCACCAGCATTGTTCATACGCTGTGATGTATCGCGAACATCCTTGGCTTTTTCACCGAAGATGGCACGCAAAAGACGCTCTTCCGAACTAAGTTCCTGCTCACCCTTTGGTGTAATCTTACCCACAAGAACGTCACCAGCCTTGACTTCGGAACCGATTTGTACGATACCATTTTCATCGAGATGACGAAGTGATTCTTCGCTTACATTTGGAATGTCACGTGTAACAATTTCAGCACCAAGTTTTGTTTCGCGGACTTCAACAGTGTAATCCTTGATATTGATACTCGTGAGACCATCAAATTTGACCAAAGCATCAGACAATACGATAGCGTCGTCCATGTTGTATCCGCCCCAAGGCATAAAGGCAACAGTCATGTCACGACCAAGTGCTAATTCCCCGTTCGCTATAGATGCTCCTTCGATGAGAATATCGCCCTCTTTAACCTTGTCGCCACGAGTAACTCGTACTTTTTGGTTAATTGAACGGTCATCATTGCTCTTAGTGAAGTGAATTAGCTCGTACTTTTTAATACCGTCAGCATATTTAACATGAATTTCATCGCCATCAGCGCGAACAACTTCACCCGCACCCTCCGCAACAACCAATTGGCTCGTATTTTTGGCGATTTCTCCCTCAACACCCGTTCCAACAACTGGAGATTCAGGACTAAGAAGCGGTACAGCTTGTTTCTGCATGTTTGAACCGGTCAATGAGCGGTCGATACGGTTTTTCTCAATGAAAGGAACTAGAGAAGCGGTCGTACCAAGTATCTGCTTGTTTGCAGCATCCATATAAGTGACCTCGCTTGCATCAACTTGCTCTGGAAGCAATCCGTTTCGAGCACTGATGCGCTCTTCGACGAACGAACCATCCGCATTTAGTTCGGCGCTGGCATCAGCAATCACTTCGGTCACCTCTTGACTCGCATCAAGATAGATAACTTCATCTGTTACCTTGCCTTTTACAACCTTGAGATATGGCGTTTCGATAAATCCATATTCGTTAATACGAGCATAGCTCGCGAGATTAAGTACGAGGCCAATGTTTGCACCCTCTGGTGTCTCGACTGAGCATAGACGGCCATAGTGTGTTGGATGAGCGTCACGGACGTCAAATCCAGCACGCTCACGGCTGAGTCCACCAGGACCCATTGATGATAGACGACGCTTGTGCGATAGCTCGGAGAGTGGGTTTACTTCATCGAGCAACTGACTAAGCTGTGAACTTGCGTAGAACTCACGAACAGCAGCGACAACAGGTCGAGCGTTTATGAGCTGACCTGGGGTGACAGTTTCGAGATCACTCATTGACATACGATCCATAGCATTACGTTGCATACGCAACATACCGACACGGAACTGGCGGGCGACCAATTCACCGACGAGTTTGACACGACGGTTATTAAGAGAGTCAATGTCATCCTGTGCTTCCTGAGAATTATTCAATCGGATGATTTCACGGATGATTGCCACAAGGTCGCTCATCTGAAATACGCGATTTTCAGTTGTATTTGCAACTTCAACCCCGAGGCGTTGGTTCAATTTGTAGCGTCCAACACGGCTATAATCAAAACGTTTGAAGTCGAAGAACATACGTTCAATCATACTGCGCGCGTTATCGACAGTTGCAAGGTCGCCTGGGCGGAGACGACGATAGACTTCAATCAGCGCTTCATTTGAACCACGAGATGGGTCCTTTTCAAGCGTTGCTTCAATATATTTCATATCGCCAGTATCGACATCTTCAAACATCGTCTTAATCTCAGCAACCTTGCTGTGACCAAGCGCGCGAAGAAGTGTCGTAACAGGAAGTTTACGCCGGCGATCGATTTTGACATAAATTGCGCCGCCTGGAGCTGTCTCGAATTCAAGCCATGCACCACGGCCAGGAATCAACTTAGCACCGTATAAGTTACGACCGGCAACGTTGTCCGCAGTAAAGAAAACACCGGCACTACGAATAAGCTGTGATACAACAACACGTTCAGTACCGTTAATAACAAATGTTCCACGATCAGTCATCCAAGGGTAATCGCCGAGATAAATCTCATGCTCTTTGACTTCACCAGTAATTTTATTTGTTAGTTCAACATTGACATGCAATGGTGCGTCAAATGTTAAATTATTTTCCTTTGCGTCTTGTTCGCTATGTTTTGGACTGTCAAAGTGATAATCCTTGAAACGCAGCGCCAATTTTTGACCAGTGTAATCCTCAATCGGATTAAGCTCAGCAAAAATTTCACTCAGTCCAGTCTCGACAAATTCTCGCCAACTGTTTTTTTGATGAACGATTAGGTTTGGTAGTGGAAGTGCTGTGTCTTCTTTTGTAAAAAACACACGAGCATTGCTCTTGGTTGACTTAGCCATTCTATCCTCGCATTTATTTAGATTTATAGTGATCCTGGGCCCGAAGATTCACTAAGCTTGATTACCTGATAGTTCCGCCAAAACTATCAGACATAGGAGTACCAAGCTACTCTACTTCTTATCATACATTGTGAAGACTTTTTCCACAGATGTCAATACTTTATTTTATCAAAAAGGGATAGCTAGCTAAATTAACATTTTTGTTATCTGTGAGAGGTTCTCTATATATTCAATTATGTTTTATTATATATTTTTGGCAGGGGCACTTGTCCAACGCAAGATAGTGTAGCTATCCGCTTTACTACTAGCTAAACCATCAACTAACTGATATCAAATCAAAGATTATGACATCAGTCGAACTCACGGTCTGCGTCTTGCTGGAGCAATCCGTGACCTTGGTTCGGTCCAAAGTGCCACAAACAAGAAAAAAATTGAACAAATGTTCAACTTTTTTCTTGGCAGGGGCTCCGGGATGATTACCAAACCTATTGTGGTTTAACTTTATAAACACTTGACAAACTTTATAAAGTTATTTAGCATATGTTTATGAACTATCAAGAGGTACTGCAACAAGTATTATTTGCATCAGGTTGGTCACAGGAAGAACTCGCCCAGCGTATTGGAGTAAGTTTTGTGACGTTAAACTCTTGGGTGAACGGCAAGAGTAAACCAACAAGAGAGACTAACAAACAGGCCATTAGTAGCCTCGCTGCCGAAATATTGGGTGCCGATGTGGTAGATATAGCTTTGCTACAAAAACTTAAAGAAGATGCTGTTACGCATAAGCTCACTGCCAATAAATTAGCATCTAATAGTAATTTATTGGATAAGATAACTCTTAACCTTACCTACCACACGAACACGATAGAGGGTTCGACTATGACTATTAGTGATGTTAAGGAGGTACTCTTTGATAACAAGATCTTGAGTAATCGTACACAAGTTGAACAGCGAGAGGCCATAAATCACCAGGTGGCAATGAATTTCCTGCTTGATGAGTTAATTCAAAACAAAAATCTACAATGGACTCCAGATTTAATTCGTAACGTTCACTTAAGGCTGATGAGTGGCATTATCAGTAATGCCGGTATCTGGCGTAACCACAGTGTTCGTATCACTGGTGCGCATGTTCCGCTGGCAAACTTTATAAAAATTCCCGAGCTGATTGAAAACTTGTGCAACCAATTGAACGAGGAGTCTAGCGACCCGGTAGGTTTGCTGGCACGTACACATGCAGAATTCGAACAGATTCATCCATTTAGTGACGGTAACGGGCGTACTGGGCGCCTCATAATGTTTGCCTTGGCGCTACAATACGGCTTGATGCCGCCAATTATTACAAGAGAGCGTCGTAGCGCCTATTATAAATATCTTGAAATTGCTCAAACTAAGGAACGATTTGACTTGTTGGAGCAAATGCTAGCCAGCGAGATTATTGCAATTGGTGAAAGCATGGATAGCAGGGTCTAACCTTCAACAGATACAAAAACTCCGATTTATGGACAAAGCGGTTGAATCCCGAAAAGTTTAAAATATGATTCCAAGGACAACCTAACTTCTATCTTCAAACGCAACCATATCCAATTCTAACGTCTGCTCAGGGTGGTTTGCAAACCATTCATATATTTCGGCTGGCGAATGCCAGCCGAGGCGTTTTCTAGGTTTGTTATTCAGCTCGTCTTGTATCGCAA
>JBAQWG010000020.1:0-21827 GCA_049298775.1 Saccharimonadales bacterium (SeqCode) | reverse complement strand
ATATGATATTTGACGTGAAGTAGGTGCTACCTAGTTCCCGCCTTGACCTTGTTGCCATTCAGCTGTTTCAAGAAAAGGTGCGAAAAGGTCTTCGTGAAGTGGAATATTTAAATCGGTAATTTCTTCTGGTGTTGGACGACGATTAACAAAATCAATGAAAGATAAATCTGACAATACGGCAATAGGTGTCTGCTCATTACCTTCGCCCATCATGACGACTGCCGCCGACGCTAGTGCGTTTGTGACATTTGCGCTGGTCATATTGATTGTGCGTCCAAAAATATCTGGCTTGCCAATATAATTTCGCAGTGCTATAAAACCACTATGTGCAATAGAAGTACCAATTGTACCGCGTCGAAGTGGTTGGCAGGTACTATCACTGATGACAACGCCGATATTTTTGACATCAAAGCGTTTTTGTAAATGTAATCTTACGTTTTCGGCTGTGTTCCATGGGTCCCGCGGCCAGAGTATATAATCGCCATTTCCATTAGACTCGTCGATACCGGCACTGGCGATGAGTGTATTGTATTTGATACTGAAATGATGACCGTAGCGACTGATTGTTTTTGGTAAGTAGAGGTCCGCCTCTCTTTTAATAAGATCTTCACGATTAGTATCCGACATTGGAACGACTGCGTTTTCGCATAGAGAGATAATCTTAGATGTAATAACGATTACACTATTTTCTTCAAATGATTCTATTGATTCATCAAGTAAATCGGTTAGGGATATCGTGTTAGCGGTGACAACGCGTGTGCGTATAGATGTAATATTCATAGAACTCCTATTTCAGTTATTGTACTATACTTAAGAGATGATTATATATTATACAGACGGTAGTGCGAGTCCGAATCCTGGTCCAGGCGGTTTTTCGGTTATTCGTGACAAAAAGCCACATATTATAGGTGGTGAACCAGCACAAGAGACGACTAATATTCGCATGGAGGGCCTGGCCATAAAGGCCGCGCTTGAGGATGCGGGCGATGAACATTGTGAAATCTATACTGACAGTGAATTTTGGATCAATGTTATTACGAAATGGGCCCCTGGCTGGGAAGCGAAAGGCTGGAAGAAGAAGGGTGGGGAGATAAAGAATCTTGATATTGTCCAATCTGTATATCCACTCTATCAATCATCTAACGCAGTATTCAATTGGGTACGTGGACACGAAGGTGATGAGGGTAATGAGATGGCGGATGAGTGGGCTAACGAGGCTCGTAGACGTCGTGTTACAGCCCCAATTCGCGTAGATAGCATCGAGTCCTGAAATCGCTGCAACTTTCATTTTTAACGCATCAAGGTTATGCTAGTAATATATGCGTCACATTTTGTTTGGTCTATTTTTGAGTGTAGTTGGGGTAGCTGTTCTTCAGCCACATACTGCATCGGCCCTTTTGTCTGATCCTAAACTTTTTATTAGTGCCGACAATACGTTCTATTCTTACGTAAAAGGCGGTGAGACTTTGAGCGCTACTTTCCTCAGGGTAAATCAGGATGAGCCATTTGATACCGTTAGAGGTGACGTCACGGTAACTATTGATGGGCCTGGCATCACTCAGCAGAAATGCGTCATACCGAAAGATGTTGCTATTGGAAGTGGTTGTCGCTTCGCTACATTGGCGGCCCCCGAGACTGGTATTTGGCGTATTCAGTTTGCCGTTCCGGCAGATGCACGGACGTATATGGAAGTGTCTCCAGTGGTGAAGTGGGCAAAGAATCTATTTAATTGGAATATAACTGTAAATGATGGTAGTACTGAGCAGACTGGGCGTACTTGGACAGAACGCTACGCAATCCGTCAGCCAGCGGCAGCTAGCTATATTGACGATTTTACGAATTATTATATCAGTGAAGACGGCTACATATACAAGGCGGTGAGTCGTGGTTATAATGGTCAAATTTCTACGCTTTCGGCTGATTCGGTCGGTATTCGAAGTGGCGATAAGTGCGTGTCTGTATATAGGAGTACGGATGTGGGTGATTCGAAATTTTCGCCAGCACTTGGTACTTGTGGAAACGGATATAAGTTATTTTTTGAAGAACCGTCCGGTGAGCTGCCAACCAAAGCTACAAAATGGGATAAGACGACTGATTGGATCCGACCCAACATTAATCGACCTACTGTAAGTGAATTGCATTTTACATCTGATAATTCAGTTGATCAACAATCGGGAAAGATTTCGTTTTTCCTTCGTAATTTTATTGGTCAGTATCAAATAAAGATTGATACAAATGGTGATGGTAGCTTTGACGGCCAGGATGACGTTGTGTTGAATGAACAGATGAAGAAGTTATCCAATGGTCTTCAGGAAGTTCATTTTGACGGTGTTGATAAGACAGGTCAAATTATTCCACCAACAGAAAAAATTGGTATAAAAGTTGACATTACAAAAGTTGCGGAAATTCATCTTGTCGCGGCTGATGTGGAAGGCAGGACTGGTGGTATTGAGCTGACTCGGTTGAGTGGCGATAATGCGCCAACAACACGTATTTGCTGGAACGACACTGAGCTATCTGAAATGCCATCAAATCTTATAACAAAAATTATCGATGGAACTGATTGTCCCGACAGTGTTGGCAGTGTGCATGAGTGGGCTTATGCTGATTCGTCGTGGGGTAATGCTCGTTATATTGACGACTGGATTTATGCGTCTGCAAAACTAGTTGGCGACAATGAAATTAGTTATCCTAACGATACCGAATTGGCGGTGATTAAAAAAGATAATAATATGATTGCTGTTGTAGCGAGCGTAGTTGTGGTTGTTCTAATAGTTGCTATTGCCATTATTATCATATTGCGTAAACGTCAGACAAAAGCCAAGCAGTTGGCTATGCAACAAGCGCAGCAAATTCAATCACAACAACAGATATCTTACACCGAATCGCGTGACGACACGGCGCCACCCCGTCCGCCAGAGTACTAGATAGATGTAGTTGGGTCGTATGATAGTGTATTAACGATACCACAAGGATATACTCCAGAGGGTACGCCCGTCATTAGAGTGTCAAGTTTTGTGTATGTAGCAGGGTCAGAAGAATTAGGATATTGGCTTTTTATTTGGGCGATAGTCAAAAGGCCAGATGGGCAAGTACTATTCTCGAAGAAATTAATAAAGGCTGCGGTAAGCGTAATAACTGAGCCTGATGTTTTGCGCCACTCGTACAGGAACGGGCCTGCATACGCTCCATTAGTAACGGCCCCATTGTTAGTTGGTGGGATGCCAATTTTTGCAACCTCTGTTCCTACCGCATTAAAGTCGATCGCGTCAGATCCGGTTATAGAAATATATTGCGCAGACGAACCGCCATATTTAACACACCTCCCGTTACCTGATGTTGGCGTGCCAAGACATATTGTCTTAACGCCGGATTGTCCATCTGTAGATGACACAACAGGCCAAACAATGAAACGGCTTTTATACGTGTTAAATGTTGTCGCCCATTGCCTAGTGTCTTGTTCGCGAGCTTGGTCACGCGACCATTTTTGGACATTAGTAAATGCTAGCGTGCCAATAGATGCCAAAATAGCAATAATAACTATCACTATGACAAGTTCAATAATAGTGAAGCCGCGTTTCGTATCAATCATGTAATAAGCATAAGTAATATACAGATTTTTAGCAACTGCTATAATGAATGAATGGACCAAACACTTGCACTAGAGGTGATGCTTTCGGGGGAGAGCGTATTGCTAACTGGCCCTGCGGGGGCAGGTAAGACTTTTGTGTTGAATCAGTTTATTAGGTTAAGTAAAGCCGAGGGTAAGCATGTGTCTGTTACTGCTACAACGGGTCTTGCTGCTACTCATCTGGGTGGAACAACAATACATTCGTGGGCTGGTATAGGTGTGATGGACGAATTGACAAATGGATTCGCCGATCATGTCAGTAAGGGGCGGCGCGATATTATCGAAAAGACGGAAGTCTTGATTATTGATGAAATAAGTATGCTGCATGATTTCCGATTAGATATGGTTGATATGGCCTGTCGGTTAATACGCAAACAAGTGGATATACCATTTGGTGGTATTCAGATTATTATGTCGGGGGATTTTTTTCAACTACCACCAATAAACCGTGATGGCTCACGGGCGGGTAGGTTTGTTGTTTATAGTAATGCGTGGCGCGAACTTCATCCAACTATTTGTTATCTAGAACAACAATATCGTCAGGATGACGAGGATCTGCTTGGTATTCTGAATGCAATGAGAGCGGGTGATATTCGTCGTCGTCATGCAGAAATGTTGCTCGAACGTGGCGATGTTGAATTGCCGGACGGTGAATTAACGGAACTACATACAACAAATGTAGACGTTGATCGCATTAATCAGAAAAAGCTTGATGAACTTGCGGGTGATGAATATACCTATTCTAATTCAACTACTGGACCGGCGAATTATGTCGAAACATTGCAACGCTCAGTTTTGGCTCCAGCGTCACTATTGTTAAAAGAAGGTGCTTTGGTTATGGCGATTAAAAATGCGGCTGATAGAAAATATGTCAATGGGAGTTTAGGCACTGTCGTCGATTTTGATGTGATGACAAACTATCCAATCGTGAAATTCAGAAATGGCAAAACTATCACCATGATTCCAGACACATGGGAACTACGTGATGGTGATAAGAAACGCGCTAGTATTACACAGATTCCGCTGAGATTGGCATGGGCTATTACGGTTCATAAGTCTCAGGGAATGACACTTGATGCGGCAAAAATTGATTTAGGTAAGGCCTTTGTTGAGGGAATGGGGTATGTAGCCCTCAGCCGAGTAAAAAATTTGCGCAATCTATATCTTGGTGGTCTGAATCGTATGGCCTTGAGAGTTAGCGAGGACGCGATGAAAATAAACGAAGAGCTACATGCGCGCTCAGCTGATGACGCAAAGAGACTAGCCTATCTGATGAAGAATGTCGAAAAGAGAGCAGGTAAATCTGAACCTGTAAAAAATACGCCGAACTCTGGTGGATGGGCTGAAAAAATCGAAAAGATGCGTGAAACCTATCCTAACGCTTATCGTTCATGGTCAGATCAAGATGATGAGGAATTAAAAATGGAATTCCAGAACGGCATAGATATGAAAAAATTGAGTAAAAAATTTGGACGACATGAGGGCAGTATCCGGATGCGTTTGCATAAGCATTTTGGCGAAGATGTAGTAGTATAATAATATGAAACTAGATGCTCTTAGTATGCCGATTAATGATAAAGATACCATTACAGGGTCGTCGTACTCAGATTTGAATATTTTACATAAAATATTTTTCAGAAACATAGCTACGGATGATTGGGGTAGTTTTAAGATTTCACCATGGGCTGCAAGCTTGATAATAATTGGATTTTTTGCCGTCATATTGATGTTTGTAAGTGGAGTTCTGATATTGCAGATTACAGCAGTTATTTTTGTATTGATAACACTAGTGATAGGCGTGATATTTATCATGAGAGAAACTAAGACTTTATTAAAAAATCAAGCCATGGAAGAGATTCGCTTAAATGCTTTGGCGAATGATAATGGCTGGACGTATGTGCGCAACACAAAAACTGTTAATAAGACAGGCACTATGTTTACACTAGGCTTAGCCCGCCAATTATCTAACGTTATAACAGCCCCGAACTTTCAGGTAGGCGAGTACAATTCAACATATGATAAAAGCAAAAGTGAAAGGATATATAAATTCGGCTACATTGAGATACCCTTAAAACGCAATATTCCTAATATGTTGCTGGATACCAAAAATAATAATATGAGTATTTTTGGTATGGAATTAAGCAATCTTCCTGTGAAATATGATAAAAGTCAGGTAGTATCTCTTGAGGGTGATTTCGACAAATTTTACACGCTATATGCTCCCAAGGGTTATGATGCGGATGTTCGCTATGTCTTTACCCCTGATCTTATGCAGTTACTTATTGCAGAGTCAAATAGTACTGATGTAGAGATTGTAGATAATACGATGTACTTGTATCTCGGTTCTTACGACCTGATTCAGCCAATTTTTTGGAAGCGCCTAGAAAGAATATTGGCTACTATTGGACAAAAAATAGAACGGCAAACCAAGAACTATGAAGATGATAACGCTCCAAACGGTGGTGTAGCGGTAAAGGGTCGAAGATTGTTGCGTCGACGTGTGTCAATTTTTATAATTATAATTGTAGTTTTAGATCTCTTGTTCGAATTAACACGTTTATTAGGTATTTTTAACAATTAAGATACAGTAGTATATTTCATCATATCGAACAAGAAAAGTTTGATAACAATCATGAGCTAATGAAACGACGGCTGAAAGCTATGCGGAATTAATTGTTATTTAAGTTGAACAATTTTCAAACTTCCATCGGTCATATAATAAGTTCTAAATTGCTGACCGTGGAATCGTATTGGTTCGCCAGGATCGGTTTCGTGGACCTTTTTAACGAGTTTTTTACTGGCGAGTGACTCAATAATAAAATCTCTTTCTTTGTCGGATTCGTGACTGCCACCATGGGTCAAACGACCTGTCCGCCACTGGATATCGATTGCCTTTGTTTCTTCAGTTGCGGCACCGATCCATATTTCACTCTCAACACCCAGGATGTGACGTACTTTTTCGCGCCAAAAATCGTAGTGAGAACTGTGGCGTGATTCACGCAGCGGCTTTTTGAGTTGCCAGAACCGCACGTGGTGGCGCGTGCGTGCACTTTGTCTGCTATTTGTTGGAATCTCAAATCCAATATCATGTGGGCGGTCGAATAGATACAGGTTGCTGAGTGGAGCCGCAGGATAAGACCTATTGAATAAAATCGATATGACCTCATGAAACCCGTTTCGAAACGTCAGAGGATCAGATTGATGCCAGCCTGCTTGTTTCATGAAAGTAGCAAGATGACGTCGATTTTTGGCTATGATAGCCAGATTTACCGGATCTGATGGCCAACCATCGCCAGTAGTGACATAAAGAGGAATATGGTTTGTCCGCGAAAAAACATGGAACAGTCGTATGAGATTCGGAATGACAAGATACGCCATTAAACAATAAATAAAAAGCGAAGCGGCAAAGATAGCGAAACGACTATTTGTATCAGGCCATACGACGCTGACAAGAAATAACAGTACGGCCACGCCAAGGAGGAGAATAACTGCGCGCCAAACCCATCGGAGCAAGAGACGTATCATGATTGACTTATTATATCCTAGAAAATGTCTAAAATCTCTTCGTTTAAACTTAAAATTACCATAATACTATTCAAATCTTGATATACTTGATACGAATGAAAGAATTGTTTTCGGAAACAGATCGCAAGATTGTAGTCATTGGTGGTGGAACTGGTAGCTTTACGCTTCTTAGTGCACTGAAATATCATTCTAGTCATTTAGTTGCTATCGTAAATATGGTTGATGACGGTGGTAGTACCGGTATTTTGCGTGATGAACTAGGTGCGCTACCGCCTGGTGATGTTCGCCAATGCTTGGTGGCTTTGAGTAATTCACCAAAAATTCGTGACCTTTTTAATTATCGATTCCGCGAGGGAACATTCCAGGGTCATGCTATGGGAAATATACTTCTTAGTGCGCTTGAAAAAATGACGGGCAATTTTACGGAAGCTGTCGAAACTGCATCTGAAATTTTGAATGTTCGCGGTACAGTTGTACCGGCTACACTTGATGATGTCCGTCTGAAAATGGAATGGCCGAATGCGACAATTACTCTTCACGGCGAGAGAGAGATTGATGCAAACTATTTTCGAAATGATCCCAGAGTTGCGACGTTATCACTTGAGCCTGAGGCAGTGGCTAATCCATTGGCTATTAAGTCCATAAAAGAGGCTAACATGATTGTCGTAGCGCCTGGTGATCTATATACATCACTAGGACCACTACTAATTATCAAAGAAATACGTGAAGCTCTTGCAGAAACTGACGCCAGAATTATGTATGTTGCGAACCTTGTCACTAAACGTGGTCAAACCGACGGATTTCGAGTTAGCGATCATGCGTCGGAGATTGAACGTTTCATAGGTAAACCAGTGCTTGATTATGTGTTATATAACGAGCAGGTGCCAACAGAGAAACTCGCGAATAAGTATCGCGAAACAGAGGGCGCATTTGTTGTTGATGTAGACAAAGATACGCTTGATGCTAACCATTATAAATCTATTGGTGGTAATTTTCTTGGTGCAATTGTAGAACCGCACACCGCAAAGGAGGCATCAAAGGTGACACGTTCGTACATCCGTCACGATCCTGATGCTGTGGCTGATGCTATAATAAAACTATATGATGAACTCCACAGATAACACTTTCTATATTACTGATTTTGACCGCACGCTTGTAGACTCAGATAAGCTACTAGAAGTATTCATAGAAATAACTGAAGAGCATTTTGCCATTCCACGGGAGCAAATCGAAAAGGCTGATCGAGACATTAAACAGAGAGGCGACTCGTTTGATACCGCAGGTTATGTTCGTGACCATCTTGCCGAAGAGGGTAAGAGTGAAGAGTGGGATGCGCTAGAGAAGCAATTTATTCATGAATGTCGGTCGTTGAATATGTTACTGCCGGGTGCGAAAGAACTATTGGACTGGTACGCGGCAAATGGCAAACGTTATGGAATACTGACTTATGGTAACCATTTATGGCAGGGTATCAAGCTGACGGCTGCAGGATTCAACCACGTTGATCATATTATCATGGATTATAAAGAAAAAGGCCGACTCATTAAGCACTGGAGGCTTGAAGATGGTACATTCCGGATGCCTCACGAGTTTGGCGGCGGTATTGTTGATAAGATTATTTTGCTCGACGACAAAGCAGTGAGTTTTTCGGAATTCCCAAATAGTCCATCAGAGGGTTATTGGGTGGTTGATCAAACTAAGGCATTGCCATCTCAGAGTGGTGAGGTACCTAGTAATGTTTATAATATGAATAATTTATTTGAAGTTGTTGAAAAACTAAATATGAATTCATAATATTGACAAAACATAAACAGTATGCTAGTATGAAGTTATGAAAAACAATAAAACAAAAACAGTCGAAATAGTTGCACGACCAACAATTGATCAAACAACTGTTGATTTGGCTATTGCTATGTTAATCGTGTCCCTTGTTATCAACCTGTTCTTTCTTGTTGGTTGGGTAACATTGAAGGTTACAACAGCATACGACGCCGAAGTAGCTGCCGCCCTCTTTATTCGATAGTAGAGAAGATAAAATTAAGGCTTGTGATTGCACTTTATCCACAAAACTGTGGATAAAGTGCAATTTTTGTAGAGAATGTCAAAATTGGGGGTTGTAGTGGGTAATTGTGGGTAGTATGATTATGTCAGTGGCAAACAAAACACAAACACCACATTTAAAAAATTAATTATCTCCACCTCCGAAAGGAACCATGTGTCTAGCGTAGACTACTTTGAACGCAAACTTGATGACAAACGTCGTTTGACGATACCATCAGAACTGCGCGACGAATTCGCTAGTGGCGTGGTAATGACGAGGGGTTTTGGCGAATATCTGCATCTCTATCCTCAAACAACTTGGGATAACGAAGTAGAGCCAGAACTATCTGGAAGTATTCTCGATGAGCGAATAGCCGACGTTAATGTTCGGTTTCGCCGTGGCAAAACCAGTGCTTCGCTTGATGCGCGGCAGGGTAGGATCAGCATCGAGCAGCATTTGCTAGATTATGCAGGCATTGGTCGCGATATTGTCGCAGTCCGTGCTGGCAGCTACTGGCGAATAATGCGTCCCGACCTACCGGATTAGCTAATTAATTGGCCGTTTGAACTTTAACAATTTATGAACTCTCGAGATCAACTATCTGGTAACAGCACGTGGAAAACTCTGGAAACCACAACTAACTAAAAAAGATTCAACGTACCTTACTCAAAAAAACACCTCCCAAAAAAACTCCACCTCACAACACATAAGTCTCTCAATCGGTAGCATATATGAGTTATATTTAACGCATCGCTACCGACACTTATTTTAAAAAAACAAACACACTCAAAAACAAAAGTGCTGTTATCAGTTAGGTGATCTCGACATCGAACCAACTACTCACGGGTAGAGAAGTTCGAACTCAAAGTATACAAATGGTATAATTTGAGTATGAGTCAAGCACATCCACCACATGATTTGCATATCCCGGTCCTCCTGGATGCTACGTTGGAACTGTTGAAACCGCAAGCGGGCGAGAGTTATCTCGATCTGACTGCTGGTTACGGCGGGCACACGCGGGCATTTATGGAACGAACAGGGAAAGAATCGAGTGCTACATTAGTCGATCGCGATGATTTTGCTATTTCGAACCTTTCGGAATTTCAAGAAAAAGGCGCCCGGCTACTTCATACTGACTTCGTTACTGCTTCAAAGCAGTTAATTGAAGAAGGTAAGCAATTTGATATCGTGTTAATTGATCTGGGGGTGTCGTCACCACAGCTCGATCAGAGCGAACGAGGGTTTTCTTTTAAAAACAGCGGACCATTGGATATGCGAATGGACCAGAGACAGGAATTGACGGCCAAAAAGCTAGTTAATTCTGCCACTAAGGATCAAATCATTCATATTATCCGTGAATATGGCGAGGAATCGCCACACAATGCCAGAATGATTGCAGAAGCAATCGTAAAGGCTCGACCGCTAGAAACAACTGAAGAGCTCGCAAACCTGATTAAGCAAACGATTCGTGGGAAATGGAAAAAAATCCATCCAGCCACACGTACCTTCCAATCGCTCCGCATTGCGGTCAACGACGAACTTCAGCAAGTGAAAACCGTATTGCCACTGCTTCCGCAACTTTTGAACAAAAAGGGCAGGGTAGGGGTGATAAGTTTTCACAGCCTGGAGGATCGACTCGTTAAACATTATTTTAACGAGCAACGTGATGCTGGTTTTGAAGCCGAGCTGACCGTTTTGACTAAGAAGCCGATAGACGGGGCAACATATGATGTTCACAATCCGCGTTCGCGTAGTGCAAAACTACGCGGGGCAGTGAAAATTTAAAACAAACAGGAAAGGGCAACACCACATGCCAATTCATATTCCAGTACGAAACGAATCAGTCGACACGAAAGTCGCTGTTCGAATCAAATAGTTAATAAGGCAGGCGAACAGAGATGTTCGCCGGCCTACGTAGCTGATGCTAATAAGAATCTGCTACGCAGGCTCCCACAACAAAAAATAAACAAAAAAAGAGAAGAACCACCACATGTCTTACCAAACCACTGCGCAATTTTATAGTACACGTCGTCGTCCTCAGGCTAACGGAAGTTGGAATCGTAATCAAAATACTGCTCGCTTTGTGCCGAGCGTAAAACTTGGTCCTGTTGCTCACACTGTACTTATTGCACTTATGATAACAGTATTGGGTCTGATATACTTAACGCAGGCAACGCGTACAACAAGTTTTGATTATGAGGCACAAAAAATTGATACTCAAATCGCTGAACTAACTACAAAAAAAGGTGATTTGGAAGTAGAAAATGCTAGATTAACTGCACTTGAATCTATTCAGAATTCAAATGTAGCAAAAGCTATGACTTCACCGTCAGCAACAGACTACGCAAGATAAGAATAGGAAGGGTATTCATGAAGCTATCATTTATAAAATGTAGCAGATCAACAATACTTACTGGTTTTCTTCTAATGATGATGACGCTTTTTGTTGGACGTTTGTTTCAATTGCAGGTAATTAAGCATGATGAATATGTCGCTCAGGCTAACTCTGAACAGATAAAACCACTTACTATAACTGCAAAACGAGGATTGATATATGCGCTTGATGGCGACAAGCCTGTACCATTGGTTATGAACCAGCCTATATATACATTATTTGTTGATCCTGTGACAGTGTCAAATTCTGAGAAGATTATCGAAACGGTTAGGAAAATAGCAGGCGGTAATCTTAGGCCAAATATTGATCGTCTCATAGCTCGCAAAGATTCTAGGTATCAGATTCTTGCTACCAAGCTAACTCGCAAACAGGCAGAACTCATCAAGGATGAAAAATTGAGTGGAGTAGGACTTCAAGAGACGACACAGCGTGTATATCCAGAGGGAGGACTTGCAGCTCAAACACTAGGTTTTGTGAATAATGAAGGTAAAGGTCAATACGGAATCGAAGAAGCGTATAATGATCGTCTTGTAGGTCGTGACGGATTACTTAAGTCCGTTACTGATGTTAGTGGTGTGCCCCTTACGATTGGTAAACAGAATATTAACAAACCTGCAATTAACGGTGACAATATCGTATTATCAATTGATAGTAATATTCAGGCACATGTTGAAAAAGCATTAGCGACGGGGTTACAACAATCTCATGCGACAAATGGTAGTGTTGTTGTGATTGATCCAAATTCGGGCAAGGTAATGGCAATGGCAAATCAGCCGACCTATAACCCAGCTTTTTACAATAAGGTGACCGATGCCTCCGCATTTAATAATGAGGTTGTCGGTACTCCATATGAGCCAGGATCAGACATCAAAACATTTACCATGGCTATGGGTATCGATAAAGGGGTGATTGAACCTACTTCAACTTACGTTAATACCGATAAGATTACCGTGGAGGATCGTGTCATTAACAACGCCACAAAGGGTCAAACGGGCACTATTAGTATGCAAACCGCATTAAACTATTCACTTAACACTGGTGTTGTAACTGTCGCACAGAGATTGGGCGATGGTAATAGTATTAATAACACAGCGAGAAGTACGATGTATGATTATTTTCATAATCGGTTTGGATTTGGGACTAAGACCGGCATCGAGGTGGTGGGTGAGCAGAAGGGAACAGTTATTCCTCCCGAGAATCAAGAGGGCAATGCTGTAAGGTATTCAAACATGGCATTCGGTCAGGGTATGGATTTGACAATGATTCAGGTCGCATCAGCATTTAGTTCGCTGGTGAATGGCGGAACGTATTATTTTCCAACAGTTATTGCTGGTACGGCTGACTCTAGTGGCAACTTGATGCCAGCAGTCCCCAAAACACCCAAGGCTAATATTATTAGCACACAGGCTGCAGATAAGATTCATACAATGATTCATACAGCACGGGCGACGTTTTATGCCAAAAATGACAAACCTGGATATGATATTGGCGGCAAGACAGGTACGTCACAAACGCTTAAAAACGGTCAGTATGTTGACAATGAAACGATAGGTACTTATTTAGGATATGGTGGCGATAGCAAGCCACGCTATGTCATAATGGTTGAGGTATCAGGCAAGGGTTTAAACTTGCAAGGAAACAAAGATGCAATGCCTATTTTCACCGATATATCAAATTGGCTAATTGATTATTTAAAACTACAGCCGAGGGGATGATATATGAATACGTTTCGCCGTCGCACTACATCTTCTGAACGTACGCCACTTATCCGACGCCATCGACCTGACTACATGATTGTGCTCTACATGGGCCTTTTAATGTTACTAGGTCTAGTTGTCATGTATGCAATTGGTCCTCAGCGGGCTAACGTATTGAATAACGCTTACGGCACTGATTATTACGGTTCAACGTACTTTTTCATTAAACAGACAACAAGTTTATTTTTGGCGTTTATGGCATTTGTTGTAATGGCGATGTTACCGTATAAAATTTTACAAAAGCATGCGGGCAAAATACTTGGTGCTGGATTTTTTGCATGTGTTATTTTGCTATTTTTTGGAAATATTATTCACGTTGAGGCTATCGCGCAGTGTAGTTTAGGAGCTTGTCGTTGGTTTAGCTTAGGCCCATTAGGAAGTCTTCAGCCTGCAGAACTGGTGAAGTTTGGTGTGTTGTTGTTTGCTGCTGGTTTTTTGGGCGCACGTGCGCAGCAGGGTCTCATTAACGACTACAAGCAAACGCTTATGCCTCTTGGTGTTATTGTCGGTATCGCGCTAGTATTTATTATAGGTATTCAAAAGGATATGGGTACAGGGTTAACTCTGGCTGCTATTTTGGCTCCAATGTTATTATTGGCTGGTATTAAATTTCGTATTTTATTTTTATTATCGACAATTATGATTGTTGTTGGCGTACTTTTTATATTGATAGCGCCACATCGTCTTGAACGTATTGCGACATTTTTTTCTGGGGATACGAGTAGCGTAGATGATGCAGGATCATACCATATCGCGCATGCGAAAATTGCAATTGGCTCTGGTGGGCTAACAGGTGTTGGTATCGGTAATAGCGTACAGGCTACGGGTTATTTACCCGAAGCTATCAACGATTCAGTTTTTGCAATTATGGGTGAAACGTTTGGTTTTATTGGATTGGTTGCAATCCTTACTCTTTTTACTGGGCTACTTTTGAGACTTATCAAGGTTGCGGATCTTTTATCTGATATGCGTATGCGTCTTCTCGTTGCAGGGGTATTTGGTTGGTTGGCGTCACATGTAATTCTCAATGTGGGCGCTATGATTGGCATATTGCCGCTAACAGGAATTACACTGCCGTTATTAAGCTTTGGTGGTACGTCAATGGTGTTTATCGCGGCCGGTCTAGGACTAGCTTTTCAACTGTCGCGCTATACAGCATTTGGTAGTAAACTGAATGATACTATGCCAGATAGTAAGATACATTCATGGGCTAAACGAAGAACAAGGACGAGCCGTATATGACCATGCGCGTGCTAACAGTAGGCGGAGGATCGGGTGGTCACGTTACCCCTGTTGTCGCGGTGCTACAAGAGTTACGACGTAAACATCCTGAAATGGAAGTCCGGTTCTGGTGTGATACTAACTTTGCACCTCAGGCCCGTAGTATCATGAGTGAATATGATTCGTCTGTTCGTGTCCAGACCATTTTATCGGGCAAGTTTCGACGTTACCATCACTTGACCAAACTCCAGCACCTGACAATTCCATCTGTAGTCTTTCCGAATATTCGTGATGCATTTTTTGTCTTGTTCGGTGTTATTCAGAGTGTTTTTCGGTTAATTGTATGGAGGCCGAACGTTGTTTTCGCTAAAGGCGGGTATGTCTGTTTACCAGTAGGGTGGGCGGCATGGTTACTTAGGATTCCGTTGGTCATTCATGATAGCGATGCACATCCGGGTTTGACGAACAGATTACTAGCTCCTATGGCAAAACGAATCATGACTGGTGTATCTCTTGATCACTATAATTATCCTGTAGAGAAATCTACCTACATCGGTGTACCGATTGATTCACATTTCGAACCCATCAGTGAAGTTCAACGTCGTGAAGTGAAACAAAAATTTGGATTTGACCCGAAGCGGCCCTTGACAGTATTCGTCGGTGGAGGGAATGGTGCGAAGCAAATCAATGACAACGTTGCCCTCCATTTGAGTGAGCTCATCGCGTTCACGAATGTTATGTTGCTATCAGGTGCGAAGCAGTATGACGAACTTCGTAGTTTGACACCTCCTGACAACAGCCATTTTAGACTTGAGGCTTTCATCCCGCCTATAGGAATCGCGAAGCTACTAGCCGCCGCCGATGTAGTCGTTGCTCGTCCCGGAGCGTCAACGTTACTTGAATTAGCTGCGTTGAGTAAGCCAACAATTGTTATTCCGAGCAAGCGTCTTATATGGCATGTAAAACACGCAAAGCTGTATGTTGATATGCAGGCAGTTTATCCACTGGATGAAGATCAATTCACGGAAACCGGTGATCGGTCCCTTGTTCTGGCAGTCAAGCGATTGGTCGAAGATACTGCACTTAGAGAAAAACTTGGCAAGAATCTGCATGCGCTCGCCAGGCCACATGCTGCCAGTGATATGGCTAGTATCATTGTGCGTGCAGCCCGGAAAAACCAGTAATGAAACGGTTGTTTGGTAAAAAAGGCGGGACGACCTTGCCACGTCGTCGTCAGCAAGAATCACATGAGAGTTTTAAACAGCACGAGGAGCATGAAACTGTCGTTGCATCGTTGTTTCGACGCAATCGAACACTAACAGGTAGTTCGTCGTCTAGTATAAGTAGTGCAACTGAATTAAACGCAGGCGCTGACCTCAAATCGCCACGGGCGCATGCACATCACTTAGCGTCTCATAGGCGGCGTCTTGGTACGATGTTACTCTTTGTGGTAGTTGTGACCGGTTGTCTGACTTGGCTACTATATGAATTTACCGCTAGTATTCATGTAAGTGCTACCAATAGTGGTATTGCTATAGATTCTAGTCGTTATCAAGCTGTAATATCATCCTACCTAAATATTCATCCAATTGAACGTCTGCGCACCGCATTAAACAAAGATCAATTTGCTGACTATGTCATGCAACATGTTCCAGAAGTGTCGATGATTACATCTAACGGAGCATCAGGGTTTGCAACTGGGCAATTTGATATAACATTCCGTGAGCCAATTGCTAGCTGGCAGATAGGTTCTAAGCAATACTTTGTTGATAAGACTGGAGTATCTTATCAGGTGAATTATTTTGATTCTCCAGTAGTAAAAATTGTCGATCAAAGTGGCGTTCCCCAGGTTGCGGGTACTGCTATTGCAAGTAGTCGATTTTTGCAATTTGTTGGACGAACGGTCGATGTCGCTAAGAGTTTCGGCTTAACTGTTGAGCAAGCTACCATACCTTCTGGCACTACGCGTCAGATAGAAATAAAGGTAGTAGGTCATACCTATCCGATTAAATTATCCCTTGACCGCTCAGTAGGGGAGCAAGTTGAGGATATGGATAGAGCAATACGATTCTTTGACGCAAAAGGACAGACGCCTCAGTACATTGATGTACGAGTATCGGGTAGGGCTTTTTATAAGTAAGAGCAAGGATTGAACATCTTCTTTTCACCCCTCTTCTTCTAGTTCTATATTTGTTCCATTTTAAATAGGGATAGTCATGAAAACATAAAAACTATATTTAAATATATAAATGTTAAAAAAGCAAATAATTAAGAAAAAGCAGGGGAGTAAGAAGGGGGAAGGAAGAGCGAACGATGTCTACAGGAAATAACTATATTAGGCTGTGGAAAAACATATAAGTCAAACAAATTTTAAGAAAAGTCAAATAATTCATTTGGTCAAGTGTTGTGGACAATGATGAGCGTTGGCTTATTGTCTCTATAATCTAGGACCACTTTCGGAGCCATTGTGTGATTGTGTCCAGTAGAGATCGTGTCACGTTATAAATTAAGAAGGATAAGTATAGTTTGTGTACATGGAATCAGTACTATGAGGAATATCACCCTACTTGAGGTAGATTAGCACTCTATTGAGACGTATGCTTAATCATCTTATGTTTGTATATCTAATGTCGTAAAAGATATATTGTGCGACACTAAATCACTATTTAATTATGAACGCTTATACATGTTAATTATTATGTATCTCTTCTTGTCTGTTGATATGTGAATTGTTTATATATACTCACCCGCCACTGCTAAAGCGTGTTTTGCCCAATATATCTATTTATATAGTTTTTTTACGTTATTTTCATTATTTTAGGCATTTATAGATAGCCATTCAGGGTTATTTTACAGGGCTGTAACAGGGGCTACGTGTCGTAGTTAGAGCGTCTAACCAATATATGGCCGCCATATTGACATATAAAAAGTGTTCTAATTATGTTCTATATTAAGCTAATTGTTGAGATTAATCCTTTACCGTATAAAATATGGCGATTACAAAGGGAATCGAATCTCAATAAATTCAATAATTTTTGCTGCAATATGTGCTGGTATATGAAATTCGCTAACCATAATAGTGAGCTTTTCTGCCCTATTCGCCTTGGCGTTAGGTGCTTCGGAAGTAGTAAGGACACGTCCTGTTACAACAATAATAGCAATACTACGTACGAGTTCCACGTTACCCGGATTGACATCAATATTGTCGACACCGGCAAAATCAAGTACATCGTCTAATAACTTTTTATTCTCTTCATTTTTATGCTTTTCATTGGCAAGCTTTTCGATTGCAGTGATACGATATGACTCCATCATGGGATCGTCATGATCAATAGGGCCTCCAGGTGCAATCAGGTTGGCCGCATGCATTAAGGGGTCGGAGCTCTCAATACCCCTGACAATTTCAAGTTCTGCTAGTAGTTCTGCCTTGGCGCTTATGACTTGATCAGAATCAAATACGCGGTCCATATCGTTTGTTTCGGTAATCATCGTATGAATACGTATTAGTTCGATAGCATAGGCTTCATTCTGACTTATTATCATAAGCACGTTGTGTATAGTGCTAGCTGTATCCATATATATTCCTCGTTCCGCTAGCTCGTCAGCTATTTTTACAGAAACTTCAATTGTCCGTTCATTGTCTTCAAATAAAGCTTGGTAGCCTACTTCATTGAGGCTAACGACTATGCGATTATTAAGGTCTTCTAGATATGCTTTTTGATCAAATTCGAATGTCTTAGTTTGTGCAGCTTCATTAAGAAAAGTAGCAAATTCATCATCTGATGGACTTGAAATTGGAATTTCGCTCATTTTTATATTATAACAAAAAAATCAATTATGTCAACTATTGTTCGACGGCACTATCTATTGTATTAAGTGTAATGTCCTTGTCTTTTTGTGATTGATATTCAACAAGTATTTGTAAATTTTTGTCCATACGCATAATGGCTGAGTGTGATTTCCAGCGCTGATAGGCGTTTAAAAGTAAAAGGATTGCCCAGATAGATGATACGACTATGCTGACAGTCACGATTATTTGTATTTGTGAGTTTAGTTTATCTAGAAAATCACCTATTTGAGGGGCTGCTTGCTCTGAAACAGAGCTTATTATTTGTGATTTTATATCATCTAACATATTCCCCCTATCGTAGCATAAGTGTTACGATAGGGGAAATTTCAAGTCGGTTAGTGAATTTTTAGAAGACCGAGAGAATCATCACTATTAACGGGTGTTGGTGCCAGTTTTTTTACGGGCTCAAGTTTTGGTGCCTCATGATTGTGTTCTACTTTTAGTGTCCCATTGGCTATGGGTGGCACTAGAGAATTCCCTTGTTGTTGTTCATTCTGACCCTCTGTCGCGGGTTTCTTCCGCTTACGTGAACGACTACGTTTTTTCTTAGGAGTATCTTCGATAGACGCGATGGCTGCTTCGCCTTCTGGCGTTTCTATGACAAGCTTTGGACGGTTCGGCTCAGGCGACGGAGCGGTTATCGGAGTGATTACGGGATTAGGCTGCTGTTGCACGATTGGAGTAGCGCCACTATCGATTGGCCATTGCTTTGCTTGAGCTTGAGATTGAGGCTGAACGACTGGCTTCTTTAGGTTTTCTGGAGGAGTAATAAGCTCATTAATTTCACGTTCAATATCTGCCCTCTCGCGACTGTAAGTGGTGCGTGTGTGTTGGATTATTGCTAATGAGTTATCTGCCTGTGCTGGCGGTAATTGCAGTGTGCGGGCGCTAAACGCAGGTACTTTCTCGCCTTCAATAACCATATTGATAATAAAATTACGGTTTGCCATTTGTAATAGGTCGTTTGGTTCAAACTGCGGCTCAAATTGTTTAGACAAAATTGGTGCATCATCTGCCGATACACGGAAGCTTATCATCGTACCAACGTTGCCGAATACAGCTCCGCGGACAGTATCGCTCATCTGTGAGATGTATTGGTTGGCGACGGTTAGATTAAGGCCGTATTTACGCGCCTCTGACAGAATAGTAGCAAATGAATCAGTTGCAAAGTTTTGAAACTCATCTACATATAGATAGAATGGACGACGATCTTCTATGTTCGGTATATCGCTACGAGACATTGCAGCTAGTTGTATTTTTGTGACAAGCAATGCTCCCAAAATACCAGAATTATCTTCACCGAGCAGGCCTTTGGATAGATTAACGATAAGAATCTTACCGCTGTCCATTATTTCGCGAATGTTGAATGTCGATTTTGGTTGGCCAATGATATTTCGGATGATCGGGTTTGCGGTAAAGGCACCGACTTTGTTGAGAATTGGCGCGATAGCTTCAGCCTGAAACTTTTCCGTCCAGCTGTTAAATTCAATGGTCCAAAACTGTAATACAACGGTGTCGTTACAATATGTTAATGTGTCCTTGCGAAACTTTTTGTCAGTTAACATACGTGTAATATCAAGCATTGTTGTCTCTGGTCGGTCTAGTAGTGCCAGGATGGTGTAGCGCAGGATATATTCCAAACGTGGGCCCCAAGAATCTGCAAACATGCGATTGAGGACGCCGATTAATTCCGAACTGATGTTCGATTTCATGTTAGGATCAGTTACTTCTAGCGGGTTGAATCCAAGAGGAAATGCAGTGTCGGCGGGGTTAAAGTAGATGACATCCTTTATGCGTGACGCTGGAATGAACTTCATGTTATCTATAGCGAAATCACCGTGCGGGTCAATAATTGCATAGCCTTGGTTGTGATATATGTCACTAAGTGCGAGAAGGGCAAGTGTACCAGACTTACCTGCCCCAGTTTGGCCAATGATATACATATGCCTGCTTCGGTCGGATCTCAGCATGCCAAACTGATGGTTAATGCCACGGAAATTTGTCAGGCCGAAAGCACTTATATTCGCGTCAATTGCATCATTGCCAGTGATAACTGGTAGCTTAGACGGCGGTTCGGCAGTTTTGGTGCTAGCCCAAACAATATTTGGTGTCTCGACGTTTGTGTGCGGTAAATGGAATACCGACGCAACTTCTTCTATATTGAGAATGTATCCTTTGTCGATAAACAAACGCGCACGGTATTTTTCCAGATCCTCTTTCTTGAAACTTGTTCCCGCAACCTTGAAACCGTTCAAGTTAGTACTGTTGTACTGTTTGAACGTACCGACAATTGCTTGCATCTGCAATTTGGCATTTGTTTGACTCTCGCCGAGGTAAGCCAGGCGAATCTTCACTTGATAGCCAAGCTTTGTCGCCTTCTTCTCTGCTTCTGAGATGCGTGTTTTGTCGCGTTCGGATATTTCAGGTGCTGGTTTTGCACCACTCACGCCCATTTCCGGTGGTTTCCAGAGGGCCTCAAAGGCGGTCAAGAGCCACTTAATATTTACGCCCTTACCTTCAAGTGGACCACTGCCGCCACCGCTTTTGACGTGTTTTACCCAGTTATCTGCTGATTTGTGCCATACATCAGCAATTGGACGAACGAGCACTTGAATCCATATTTCTTCACCTGTTGTTTCAAGTTTCGCTAGTGTGCCTGTGATGCCTGCCAAGGGGTCAACTTCGAAGTTCTGAAATGATTTGATTGGAAGGAATTCACTATCTGTTAGTGTAATTTCACTGGTATAGATGACGCTGTGCATACGTTCATGTGCGACGTAGTCCTCATCTGCTTCATGGATTTGAACGGTTGGATATTGGGCGTAAATTTGACCTTCAACGAAACTTTGCAGGGCTTTTGGTACCCAGACGTAAAATCGAATTTGTCCGTTGACGGATGCAATTTCAAAACTGAGATGTTCTTGAATACCGCCGGCTGTACGGAGCTCTGATTTATCACGTAAAATACCATGGAGGCTGGCAAATAATTGTTCGGCGGCAGTTTCGGGTTTGTCGTTTGTTTTTGGAATTTCGAGAATAAGTAACGTGCTCTCGATCGATCTGATGGCGTCAACTTGTTGATAGTTACGCCATGTCAAATAACCCAAAATCAATACAACTGGCACCCAAATATACCAAGAAAGAAGCAGACCAATTATGCCAGAGATTAATTCCATAATTACTTTAGTATTGTCCCACCGTTTGTCTCCGCTGTCCAGCGGAGGTGGCAAGGTTTCAATACTTTAATTATAACATATTTTATATTTAATATCAATTTTGGCGTATTAACTCACCACCTTTGCAACATAAAATCCACAAAAAAGCAGGCACTCCGTATACTGTATTTACTACTAAACAAATTACAGAAAGGAGGCCTGCCATGGCCTATTCTACCAACCCTAACCTAC
>JBAQWG010000019.1:0-4721 GCA_049298775.1 Saccharimonadales bacterium (SeqCode) | reverse complement strand
ACATAGAATTTGTATAACTTGAAGTTTTGGATTATCTAGTTGCTGGAATCTATGTTCGTGATGCGTTATATCAAAATTACTCTCGACAATAAATGACTTGCGAGAATTTATGAGATTTTTAGCCATGTAAAAAAGTTGATCATACGCAATATTACCAACCTCTTCGTTTGATAAGCTGGGAAAATCATCGAACATTTTTTCTTGAATAACATCAAATTGTAATAATTTTAAGGAAAAATCCTTTGCAATACGTGTAGCAAAAGTCGATTTACCTGTAGCTGGCGGTCCGGTGACGATAATCATTAAACTTTTCGTATTATGTGATGTTGAAGATGTAATGGAGTGTGTAAGTTGCGACTGTAAGATAGAAGATATTAGCACTAAAATCTCCTCTTTAGTCACATGCGACGAAACATCAATTGTATAGTCAACATACCTAGCTGTTGGTAGTACATATTTTTCATACATATGTCTAATATTTTTTTTACGATAGTGGTCAGTCACATCGTGAACTTGTCTTTTATTAATAACATTGTGTGGTGCTTTGAGAAATATACTCGTTGTAATAAGCTTACGAATTTCAGGAAAGTGAAGTATCAAGAATCCTTCAATAATGATGACTTGTGGTGGTTTGCCGGAGTATAATAGTTTGTGAAGGTCATTTTCTAAATCTTTATGTCTGAATGATTGTGGAACATCCCAATTTGTAACTCCAGCATAAATTGACATATCGTCAACAGGAATGAAATACTCATCAGAGTGCACAATAATTGTTTTTTTAGATTTTAATAATGTTTTCAAATCTTTTGCGAGTGTTGTTTTGCCAGCACCATAACCACCAGAGATGCCTATGATAAATGGTTTTGACATATGTTTATTCTATCAGAGTAAGTTGATAGATACCAAGGATTATATATAGTGACTTTTGATGTCGTCTGGCAAGAAACCATATTTATGCTTGAACCCGGTCTCCCATTCATAACCCTCATTATAGCCAAGGTCTTTCATAAGTTTGGTCGGTGCATTACGTAAATGTAGTGGAACTTGAGAATCTGGATATTGTTTTGAAAGTTGTTGAGAGGACTGCATTAAATCGGCAATCTCTCGTGATTTGGTACTTTTGGCTAGGGCGGTGGCAGTATGATATAGTGCGTAGCTTGCTTCGGGTAGCCCTACGCGCTCCACCGCTTCGAATGTTGCAACTGCTAGGCTTAGAGCGCCGTTTCCAGCTAGACCTATATCCTCACTGGCAAAAATAATCATGCGTCTGGCGATGAATTTCGGGTCCTCACCGGCATCAACCATACGGGCTAAGTAATATAGAGTAGCATTGACATCGCTGCCGCGCATGCTTTTGATGAATGCACTGATGACGTTGTAGTGCATTTCGCCTTTTTTGTCATAACCTGGTACGCGTTTTTGCGCCGCAACTTTCACGACATCGGGCGTGATTTTCTTCTCGCCCATATTGAGTGATAGTTCCAGGTTGCCGAGAGCGACACGCGCATCGCCGCCGGATAGTTCGGCTATGTAGTCGATTGCTTTTGGCGTAACAATTTTGGTTTTCTTTAATTCTTTCAACGCGTGTTTGATGATCGCGATAATTTCGTCTTTTGCCAGAGGTTCAAGCACTAGCACGCGGCTGCGGCTAAGTAGCGGCGTGATAACTTCAAAGCTGGGGTTTTCGGTCGTAGCGCCGATAAGCGTGATTAGGCCGGACTCTACATGCGGCAAAAAGGCGTCCTGCTGTGCTTTGTTGAACCGATGCACTTCATCGACGAACAAGACGGTGCGGATTTGCAGGTTCCAATTCTGCCGCGCATGTTCGATGACTTTATCTATATCTTTCTTGCCGCTGGTGACGGCAGATAATTCGATGAACTCTGCCTCGACTTCACGAGCAATTATACGAGCGAGTGTCGTTTTGCCACTACCGGGCGGCCCCCACAGTATCAGACTGACCGGTTCTTGGTGTTTGACGATTTGCCGCAAAATTTCGCCATCATTTAATAAATGGGTTTGCCCAATCACCTCATCCAACGTCTGCGGCCGCATTCGCTCCGCTAATGGCACTCGCTCCATACCCTTATTATAACTCTTCAATAGGAGTATCTAGTATGGGCCAGGAATTCCAATTATTCCAATCAAAATGCCACCATTCATAGCCGTTTACCGTGAAGTTATTAGCCTCCATTATATTTATCAGTTTATTTCTGTTTTTTAGCGCAATCTTTGATGCCTCGGAGTAATTTGGAAACGCCCTTTCGCTGAAATCATCAAATTGACTTGGCATATCAATGATTCGCTCATTGCTTATGTCATACAATGTTAAATCAACTGCACATCCACGATTATGGGTACTACCTGTTTTTGGGTTGCTAACAAATTGATGTTGGGTTTTTGGTGTGCTGTTCCATAAGATTTGACTCACAGAGAAAGGTCTGTAGGCATCCCAAACTAGGAGACTCATATTATGTGTTTTGAGCTCATTTTGAATCGGTATAAGAGCATTGACTACTTCTTCAACTAAATAAGCTTTTGCAACCCGGTAAAGTATCTCGCCACTAATATTATCTGTCGTTGCATAAGGCAGATCAACCTTGATACTGGGAATATGTTTTTTTATCTCAATAAGGTGGTGCATTCATTAATTATACTTCTTTGAGCCGGTTAATGTATAATTTTCTTATATGAATATATTAGTTAGCGGAAATCTCATTAATTACGAAGATGAGGGGACCGGCCAGGTTATTCTACTGCTTCACGGTTGGGGTGCGAGTTTGCAAAGCTTTGACGCCCTAACCCGTACATTGTCGAAGAGCAATCGAGTTGTACGATTAGATTTTCCTGGCTTTGGTGGTAGTCCGCAACCATCAAATGATTGGGATATTGGAGATTATGCGGATCTCGTCGTCAGTTTCCTTAAAAAGAAAGGAATTAATAAACTACATGCAGCAATCGTACACTCGTTCGGCGGGCGAGTCATTATAAAAGCCGTAGGGCAAGGCCTTCTCGATCCGGAACGCATCGTATTGATTGGATCTGGTGGAATAAAACACCCTGTATCACCACGACAGCAAGTATATAAACTGATTGCAAAGACCGGTAAGTACATTACGAAGCTACCAGTTCTCAGTAGAATGCGTGGGAAGCTACGCAGCAAATTATATAATTCTGCTGGAGTCACAGATTATCTCCAGTCAGGAGGAATGCGGCCTATTTTTCTCAACGTGATAGCCGAGGATTTACGTGATCTCGCAGCGAATATAAAGCAGCCAACACTACTTATATGGGGTAAGGATGATCATGAAACACCAGTGACAGACGGTGAAATTTTACACGAAAGAATAAAGAGCAGTAAACTAGTCGTTATTCCAAATGCGGGCCATTTTACCTATCTCGATCAGCCGGAAAAGGTTCAAAAAGAAATCGAAGACTTCTTGCTATGAGATTTTTCTGGACACGCTATCTACCATTATATCCAAAAGTAATTCTTTATATGCTGCAAGGCAGTGAATATCGGATTAAAGAGTATCTAACATGGCTTCATCGAACAGATGATTTTCGTATTGTTATGAAGCGACGGCCGTTAATATGGACAAACAAGATAAAAATTCTTGCAGCATGCCAAGTACTGACTATTATTTTGACAATAATGATTTCGATTACTTTTTTCATGTCATTTGGCTGGATCATTTTACTATTACTTCCTTGGTTGCTAGCCTATGTAATCATCATTCCATTACTTATTGGCGATATTTTTGTACAGAAACCAAAAGAAAAATGGATTATTAGTTCGGCAAAACAGAAACTCAGTCAACACTCTGCAAAAAAAATTGCAATTGCTGGGAGTTATGGAAAGACCACGACAAAAGAAGTGTTGAAAACAATACTTTCTGAAGGCTATAAGGTTGCTGCTACACCTGGCAATATGAATACGCTTATCGGAACGAGCCGCTTTATTGAGTCGCTGGACGGTGACGAAGAAATAATAATATTTGAACTTGGTGAATCAAACGTTGGTGATATAAAACAGCTATGCGATCTTGTCCGTCCTGACATGGGTATAATAACGGGCATCAACCAGGCACATTTGGCATCGTTCAAGACAATTGAAAATACCGTTGCAACTATTTTTGAATTACAAGATTTCCTAGGTAAAAAACCGCTTTACAAGAATGGCGACGATGAGTTAGTCATGGGACGTGTCGATGAGCATGATCCACTTCTTTTTACAGTGAGGGGAATTGATGACTGGAAAGTGACTGATTCAAGCACGTCACTTCATGGTACTGAATTTACGATTCAAAAAAATGAAAAGATCGTTTGGGCCAAAACGAAACTCATAGGAGAACACATGCTCGGCGTACTTGCTTTGTCTGTTGCGGTGGCTGATAGGTTTGGACTAAATACTTCGCAAATAGCAAATGGACTCAAAAATGTAAAACCATTTGAACATCGTATGCAGCCACGTCGATTGCATGATGCTTGGATCATCGATGATACATACAATGGTAATATACAAGGTGTTGAAGCTGGCCTGAAACTACTTAAGAACGTTGATGCCAAACGTAGGGTGTATGTCACGCCTGGTCTCGTCGAGCAGGGCAGCGAGACAAAAGCCATTCATATAAAGATCGGTAAACTCATTGCTAACTCTGCGGATGTTGCTGTCCTGATGGATAATTCCGTCACAGATTACATTTCTGAAGGCCTACGAC
>JBAQWG010000018.1:0-31240 GCA_049298775.1 Saccharimonadales bacterium (SeqCode) | reverse complement strand
TCCCGAAGAATGAGCTTTTAGTTGTCTCTCTCTCTCTCGAATTTTTCGTTGTGATTAGCACTACGTGTCTCCCTCTTTAGAATCTTTATTGGTAGTTTATAGCATGAGGGGGATGGGGGTCAAGAGGGATTTTGATTTACGCTTTCGAAATTACCTGATCTGCTAGACCGTATCCAACTGCCTCTTCGGCACTCATCCAAAAATCTCGATCGGTGTCTTTTTCAATCTTCGCAAGTTTCTGTCCGGTATTTCTAGCGAGTATTTCATTCAATTTCTGTTTGAGGTAAATACCTTCGCGTAGTGAGATTTCTTGATCGGTGATTTTACCCTGAGTACCGCTCGATGGTTGGTGAATCATAACACGACTATTTGGCAAAACAAATCGTTTGCCTTTTGTACCACTCGACAGTAAAAATGCCCCCATACTCGCCTGAACACCAATACCGATAGTTTGTACATCGGGTGTAATAAATTGCATCGTATCATAGATAGCAAAACCATCGTAGACACTTCCGCCAGGGCTATTAATGTATAGTTTGATGTCCTTTTTTGGCTCAGAATATGCAAGATGTAGCAATTGAGCAACGACGACATTTGCTGTATGTTCATTGACGTCCTCACCCAAAAAGATAATGCGCTCATTCAACAGACGACTATAAATATCAAAAGCGCGTTCGCCATCGCTCGTCTGTTCGATGACCGTAGGGACTAAATAATTAGTTGGTTTACTGTTCATGTATCTATTATAGCGCTTGTTTGGCACTCGAGTCAATAGAGTGCTAATTATTTTGAATTGAACTCAACAAGTTGGTCAATAGTCTTATCGGTCAATAGCCTGTTCGCAATATCACGCTGTAACTCGGGAGTTGTAAAATCTTGATTAGACTTGTTTCCGTACTGTTCCTGATATTGTTGGATTTTTGCGGCAAGCTCTTCGTCACTAGACGTCACATTCAAAACTTTACTAAGTTCAGCAAGTACGAGCCCTGCTTGCACTCGCCTTTTGGCGGCGTCCTTAACCTCAGTTTCAAGCCACTCATCCTTGGTAAGTTTTTTGCTTTCTAGGTATGATTCGAGCGTCATACCTTGGTACATAAGATTTTGTGTCATATCTTGTTCGATTGACTGAGATTGATCGGCGACAAGAATCTCAGGAACTGGAATTGTACTGACATCGATAAGCTTACCAACAAGATTATCCTTGAATGAATCAAGTGCTTCGCGCTCTTTGTTTGCAGCTAATTCCTGTTTTATATCCTTTTTTAGTTCATCGACAGTTTTGTAAGGTCCTGCTTTTTTTGCAAACTCATCATCAAGCTCAGGAAGGGCAATTTCTTTAATTGATTTAAGTGTAACCGTAAAAACGACAGATTGACCCGCAAGCGTTTGAGAATGATAATCACTCGGAAAAGTAATATCAATATCGAATTTCTCATCAGGTTTATGTCCAATAATCGCTTCTTCAAAACCTGGAATAAATTGGTTAGAACCAAGCTCTAGTGTGTAGTCATTAGCCGTTCCGCCGTCAAAGGGGCTACCATCCCTTTTACCCACAAAGTCAATAATTGTTTCGTCACCATTTTTAGCTGCACGTTTTACTTCTTTTCGCTCCGCAAATCCTTTTCGCATACGCTGAATAACGTCATTAATATCATCTGCGCTGACCTTGGCAACAGTCTTCTTGACACCAAGATTTTTATAATCACCAAGCTTAACTTCTGGTATGATTTCAGTTTCTGCGGTAAATTCTAGCTCTTGGCCAGGAACGTATTTCTTTACTTCAACCTGCGGACGATCAAGTGCAGAAATCTTCTCTTCAATAAAAGCCGTGGAAACAGCCGCACTCAGCGCATCATCAAGTGTTTGTTCTGCCAACGCATTACGATCAACGTATTTCGCCGCAACGCTCGCAGGTACCTTACCAGCGCGAAAACCCGGTGCCTTCACTGTTTTCGAAAGTTTCGTCAAGGCAACAAGTTCAGCGTTTTTAAGTTCTTTATTGCCAAGTTCAATAGTCAGCATAACTTTAGTATCGGATAGTTTTTTCACAGAAGTCTTCATAACGACCTAGTATAACAGATGTAGACCTCTTAAACAAAAAGATGACAGCCACAGAGCTGTCATTTTGATACCACATACCTATTCAAATTTTGAGAACCGTCCGTCGCCTCACCTACACAAATAAAATGCAGGGAGGCGACGGAGCGGTTGTTCTCGAGGTTGCTAACTCACCATTTTTCTCACCATGTGACGCGAAAAATAGTTCCGTTCCGCTCAACAATCTGACCAGGACCTGGTGGAACCCAGACCTGTCCGCGACTGCCCCAGTACGATTCATAACCTGGCAACCAGTAATCCGATAGAACTTGAATCGTCCATGCCTGATAGCTGCAACCATTGAAGCAACCGTCGCCACGGAAACCGCCGTTCTGTCCATTCCAGCAGTTGCCTGCAGTAACGAACGGACCGTGCCAGCAAAAACCTGGGTCGGCATTCGCAACTCCAGATCCAGCCACCACAGATCCGAGACCTATCAGTGCCCCTACTCCGAGAACAGCCAGTGCGCGTTGCACTGACGCCAATTGACGCTTCATGTTGCGTCCTTCCTATGTTAGGGATCCGAAGACCCATCCTCCAAAACTTGGCTACTTAATTATATCAAGTTTTCCACAGTATAAGCAACTATTTTTTAGAAAAATACAATACTACAACAGTGGTCGCGCTAGTGATTAAATAAATAAATCGTCGTCAGTATCATTTCGTTTGCGTCGATGGTCTTTTACTTTCGCAACAATACGTTCATAACTAAGTTTTTCTTCATCAATTGCAACGGTAGCCGTCGTGTCTTTTAGCGTATAAATATCTTCTTTGATTTCGTTTTTACCGACAAATATCATAAAGGGTATAGATTTCTTGATGACCGCCTTAATTTGCTTATCAAGTTTTCTCCCCGATATATCAACTTCAGCATTAACTCCCTCGTGTCGTAATTTTCGAGCAAAATCAAGTGCGCCATCTAGACTATCGTCAACTACCACGATACCCACTTCTGTTGTTGATTGTAGTTCTGGCAAAAGTTCATGCGTTCTTAAAAAAAGCTCTGTCGTTGTCAATCCAGGCGCAAACCCGACCGTCGGTATCGGTTCAGCGCCAAACAACCCCACGAGTCCGTCATAGCGACCACCGCCAAACATAGCACGATTATTTTCTGGAGATAAATCAAACAATTCAAAAACCATTCCTGTGTAGTAATCAAACCCTCGCATTAATGTAACGTCAAATCCTACACTTGTTACTCCGGCTGTCTCAAGAGCTTCAAATAACTCATCAAGCTCTTTTACGGCAGTATTATCTTTTAAATCATCTGGTAATTCATGAATACTTTTGGCATTAACCAGATTATTAATTTTCTCGAGTCCCATCTGTGCCCGCTCTTCGCCAAATATTTCTGCTGCTTGCTGAACAAAATCCTCAATAGCAATCTTTTCTTTTCGATCAAACAATTTGATCATCAACTGAGAGGCTACACCGTCCAGTTCGAGATAACTAGTCATCATATGATTAATAAGATCACGGCTATTAACATGAATTGTATACATGTCATTTGTTGCACCAAAAGCTTTCATGATTTCATCGGCAAGACCAATGATTTCGGCATCCGCCAAAATATTATCTACGCCGAATATATCCGCGTTTAACTGCCAAAACTCACGCTCACGACCACGCTGTGGTCGCTCATAGCGCATGAAGTTTGCAATACTATATAAACGAGCTGGGTAGCCAAGTTCCTGACGTCTAGATGCCACCATACGACTAATACTCGGTGTCATTTCAGGACGGATAGCAACCGCTCTTTCGCCACGGTCAACAAAACTATATGTCTGTTCATTAACAATTTCTTGGCCAGATTTTGCTGCGTATACTTCAAGCGGTTCTACCATAGGAGCACCATATTCCTGATATCCATGGGCTTGTACGACTTTTCGCCATACATTAAATATGTAGTTTTGTACTCTTTTATCTTCTGGATAATAATCTCTAGTGCCTTTATACGGTTGGGATGAAAGTGTAGCCATAGTATTTTAATACTACCATTTTTCTCTGTTGATTGCACTAAATACGCCGATCATCCGACCGGCGTATTTAATATTTACGACTCAAATTTTACTTTTTGAAAAATCCACCACCAAGCAAATCACGTCGTGAGTTTATATATGCGTACCCCGCAACAATCATACTAACAATACCAATACTACCAACAAACATATCGGTAGGACCAGTCTTTGGAAGCTCAATCGCAGCCGGTACAACTGCCGTAGACACAGGAGTTGCTACAGGTGCAGTAACTGTTGAAGAGACTTGAGCCGAAGCTGTCTTTGCTATGGCGGGCGTAGTCTGATTAATAACAACACTTGCTGTCGCAGATGAATTGTTATTATTGGTATTGGTATTCGTATTGGTATTCGTTACTGGACTGGGACTGACAGATGGATATGATGTAGGTGCAGGCGAATATGTTGATGATGTCGTCTGACAATTACATGGCTTGTTCCAATAATACCCACTGTAATAATATGGATAACTATTTGAATAATAGTTAGTATACGATCCACAGCTACTTGTACATTGAGACGTGTGATAGTAGCCATTGTAATAGTAAGGGTACGTACTTGAGTATGTTGAGCTATATGGATTGTTGTAGCTCGAAGTCTGGGGCTTACTATAATAATAACCATTGTAATAATACGGGTAATATGAGCTACTGTAGTAATTGCTATAACTTCCGCAGCTACTATTGCAAGGACTATTCCAGTAATATCCATTATAATAATACTTATAGGTACTGCTGTAGTTAGAGCTGTATGGATTGTTGTAGCTCGAACCGCTAGAGCTATATGGATTGTTATAACTAGACGAACTGCTGTATGGATTGTTATACGAATTACTCGTTGAACCGTATTGATTATTGTAGCTATTTGAGTAACGACTGCTGTATGGATTGTTGTAGCTCGAACTAGAGCTATATGGATTGTTGTAGCTCGAACCGCTAGAGCTATATGGATTGTTATAATATGATGCGGCATTCACGTTTGCGCCTGTTTGTATTAGAGAGCTTCCAACTAGAATAGATGCAAGCACAAGAACGAATCCCCCTGCTACGATTGTCCAGTTAGAGCGTATATATTTTAAATGATTAACCACCCCACGAACGTTCGGCATAAGATTCTCCCTCCTTTTACCTAAGTCCTATTTTCTCAGCATTTCACAAGTACGTCAATAGCTTTTCTGAAGATTACCCTAAATTACAACACATGTTGACGAAGCCACTCATACATTACCACTCCAGAAGCAACACCAACATTGATCGAGCGAGTACTCCCAAATTGTTCAATAGCCACTAATTGACGACATTCATTAATCATATCCTGACTAAGTCCGTTTGCTTCACTCCCAAATACAAAGACTGAATTTTTAGGTAGTTTTGTTTGTGACAGCAACTCGCTTCCCTCAATATTATCGACACCAACAATAGCAAAATCTTTAACTGCAGATACAAAAGATTCGACCGATTCATGGTACTCAATATTCATATATTTATCCGTCACCATAGCACCGCGACGATTCCACTGTTTTCTTCCAACGATATGTATCGTCTCAACATTAAATGCATTTGCCGTGCGGACAATTGTGCCCATATTAAAATCACGCTCTAAATTTTCAATTGCAATATGCAGTGCATGTCGTCTAGTATCAAGTGTTGATTTAATCGTTTCTACATCAAGACCGCGAAATTCATCCACTACATTTCGCCGATCCTCATGGGCACTTGGAACTCTATCTTTATCCATACTTAACAGTCTATCAGTATACTGTTATACTTTGTGTATCATAAGGAGAATAATATGCCGAATAAAAAAACTAACGTAACGTACGAAAATAACCCATTTTTTATAGCAGTGAACGGCTTGTCGCTCTTATTTAATGCTGCTCGTGGCGTAGCGATTCTTTTCTTTATTTTCTCACTTGTTAGTTTTTATGGTGGTGGATGGCAAAATGACAATCCAAATGCCGACTCCGTAAGAGACAAAATAGATTCAGTGACACAAGGCTGGACAGGCACCGAGTGGTCTCTTGCCTTAATATCAATTCTAATTATCGGACTCGCTATTGCTATGATATCTGCACTTTTCAGCGGCGTGGCGTCATACACCTCAGTGCAAGTTGCAAAAGGCAATCAAGTGGCAATCAGTGAAGCTTTTCGTGTAAGTTTTGAGAACCTATGGAGCTACCTGTGGTTACAAATATTAACAGTGTTAAAAATTCTCCTATGGTCTCTTTTGTTTATCATTCCTGGTATTTACATGGCCTATCGGTATAGTTTGTCGGGGCTCGCATTTTATGACGACAGTAAGCACCTTCGCGGCAATAACGCTATTAAAGAGAGCTTGAGGTTAACTAAAGGTGCCTGGATGACAACATTTGCCGCAAATACTTTATTTAACCTCATTACCCTTACTGTAGCCTCTTATCTTGTTACGCCCAGCGTAAATGCAATACTTTATCGCCAGTTTGACTCGTCAGACGAAAAACCAAAACCTCATTGGCTATCGGGCATTGTTATCGGTATAATTGCTACAGTTGCGATAATTACTTTATTTGTTATTGTCGTTGAGTCCTATCAAAAAATCAATTAACTACTCGTCTTGCACGACAATGCTTATTCCGCTATAATTTTTGAAGTTTGCAAATTGTTTGACAATATGCGGATGTGGCGGTCTGCGTGAACGTAAATTTATCGTAGACGCGCGCGTCTCAAGCGAATGTTGGTAAGATGCAAACTAAGTACATGATAGACAATATGCGGATGTGGCGGAATCGGTAGACGCGCTAGCTTCAGGTGCTAGTGCCCGCAAGGGCGTGGAGGTTCAAGTCCTCTCATCCGTACCAAGCATAAGCACTTTCCGAAGGGAAGGTGTTTTTGTTTTGGGTCAGTACACAAGACTTTTTATATAGATTTAAAACACAGTATTAGACTTTTACACAATAAGTTGTTATAATTTTTTTACCTCGCTCCTGCGAGCAATTGACGGAACCAGCCCTGTTGTCACCGTCCAACATGTACCTAGGAGTATAGCCATGCGAGTTCACACTGCTTGCGTTAGCAGGCCTGCTAGTAGTACTTGCTAGTGGCCGTGCGACGGCAAATGAGCAGTCGAGCCCATCCACAGAGGCAAAGCCTTCGCCCCAGACAACGACCAGCTCGTCCACAGCGGCAGCACCGCCACCTCAGACGCACCGCGTTACGTACACCGTCACGACAAATATGCCCACCAAGGTTGTCATCTCGTTCGGTGTTACGCCCTACGTCGAAAAAGGCTTGTTCTTCGACAGTACCATCGACTACACGACGTTCACCGTTGATCCATTCCCTTGTATCTGGGGAACCGATGTCGATGTTACTGATCTCAGCGTCGTACAGGTATCGGTCGGCACCAGGATGGTCGATGACGCCCTTGTGACTTGCCAAATTTCTGTTGATGGCCAGCCCGTTGCGAACAACCGAGGCGTGGGTTCAGTCAACTGCTGATACTCACGCCAATAGTCCCCGCTCAGTTACTTGGGCGGGGACTGCTTATTATATTGAGACGTTCAGGTTAGAGTTGCTGTACGAGCGTAAACGACAAATCCATTCGAATAGCGGTTACAACGTCGTTCACCGATCTGTACCAAAATGATTATGCTTAAAGACTTTTTCGAAAGTCTTTTTGTTTATTAGTTGTTCATTGTTCTCGTGTATGGAACAATCGTTATATGGCTCATTTATTCAAAGTTGTAACAAAAGCAGCAATATACAGTAGAGACAAATCAAAAGTACTCGTAATCGACATAAATTTCGATAATGACTGGGGTTTGCCCGGCGGACACATTGAAGAGAATGAAGAAATAGAAGAAGCAATGCGTCGTGAGCTCTACGAAGAATGTGGCGTAGAGGCAGAATCTCTAAAAAAGGTTAATTTCTTTTATCATTCAAACGGCAAGGTTGTTCTCGCATATGTCGGAACACTAAAAAGTGATGATATTATTTCCAAACAGGATAATCTCGAAGGTATTCCAAAATGGCTTTCGCGTGAAGAGTTTGAAAGCATCGCTATCGAACCTAACTACAGAAAACTAGTGCTAGACAACTGGATTTGATTTCTAGGTGATAAATCTGTTCCGATAGAGGTTACGACGTCTTGCACCGATCTGTACCAAGTATAAGCACTATGTGAAAGCATGGTGTTTTTGTTTTGTATACGTTCTGTTGACAAACATTAAGGAATATAGTAATATAAAAATATCTTTTCAAAGTGGAAGGATAATCGTGAGCAACTGGAAGGGTTTGCCATGGCTGACATCAAGAGGATCTCGTCGAATCTCGAAGAACCATTCGACTTCGGCAATAACAAGTCATACGGGGGTCAATACTACCTGCATCTAGAAGATGATTGCCACATCACTCTTCAACTCCACCCTAACCAAGGAGCAACTCCATATGGAAAATTTCTTTTCTATGTCGACTTCATGGTTGTCCCCGTATTCGGTGAACGAATTGTGGGCGATTGTTCTGGATCATTTACGCTCGATCGTTTCTTGGCTGCTGGCATTCCGGTGCTTGGCAGACAGAAGCTTGTTGCCGTTAGCTATGATGCAGTAGTAAGGTAAGCCCTCCGTCCGCGGCATAAAAGCCTTGCGTTTGACGTAGGGCTTTTTTGCCATCATTCGATTTACTGACTCAATGCCTAGACGAGCGTTAGTGACAAATCTGTTCGAATAGAGGTTACGACGTCTTGCACCGATCTGTACCAAATCAATGAGTTCTATTCGATTGAAAATAAAAAACAAAATTATATACAGGATGTCGGCAATAGATATGAAATTATTGCCGATCAGTGGTCAACTCCAGATGGATACGACGCCAATACCCTCACGACATGGATGAGTAACAACGCTCGTGACATAAACAACAAACTTAACTCTGAGCAACTGCCGAGAGAATGGCAACAAGACCCAGAGTACACAGTTCAAAATCTCCAATACTATTAATTAACACGCCAAGCGGAATCACCGCTGTCATAGTCAGAATTAAGCTCTGTGGCTAATTTCTTTAGCTCGACTGATTGCTTAACACCTGTATTCATAATTCCCTGAGGATCGAAAATGGAACGAACGGAGGCGAAGAGATCCACTACGTCGTCATCGAGGTCTTTATAAGCAAACAAAGCCTTGAGTCTTCCCTCACCGTCTTCACCTATCAAATGACCGCCATGTGCACTCACAGCCATAGACCATTCAGCTAACAACTTGAAAAGTGTCTGTCGGTCACTAACTTTATGGAAATTAAGTAACGGATAGGTATAATAAACATGTTGCGACGCATGGCCCGAAAGCGGAAGATCAATATGGTGTTTTTGCTCGAGTGCCAACAGCGCTATTGCAAAGTCTTCGAAACGATCCTGCGGAATATATGCACCATTCAGAAACGGCGGAGCACACATCTCGCTCTTTTCTGACACCTGAACAAATTGCACTACACTTGGCAGAGTCTGCAGGTCTGCAATCTTATCAGGATCACGCTCCAAGATAACATAAACGGATTCATCGCTAAACATTTTCGCAATCTTTTTCGCGGTTTTTTTCTTGACGTGACTACTTGCATCATCGAATTCAGCAACAACAACCGCCGAAACTTCTCCATGATCAAGCGCGTCGGTATGGAACTTATATCGCTTTCCCTGGGTTGCAGCATCAACAAATAAACGCCCATCCATAAGATCAAGCAATGAAGGGTATAGACCCCTGAGCGCGTCCAGACCGTCTCTAGCTGAATCGTAGCTAGGAAACGCAATAGCAACAACCAGTGGCTGACTTGGCAAAGGCTCGGCTTTTAAAATAATTTCTGAAATAGTACCGAGTGTTCCTTGACTGCCAACAATAAGAGGAGTTAAATCTATTGAACCATCGCGTCGTTTAGTATCAACAAGATTGTAACCAACGTTATCTCTTACATCGACGGCCAGCGTATCAAGCAATTCGTCATTGTCATTGATGAGATTATCAACACTACGATATATTTCTCCTTCAAACGTCTGCAGGCCTTTTTTGCGTTCAACTAGTTTTTTACTGACACGACCCGTCTGCAATACTTCACCATTTGATAAGATAACTTCTAATTGAGATACCGCTGAACCTATAGCGCCATATTTACCTGATATCGACCCAGCGCTGTTATTGGCAATCGCGCCACCTATAGTAGTGTCGTTTGGTAATCCGATAAGGGCGGGTACATAGAGACCCTGCAAGCGTAACGCCTCGCTTAATGTTCTTACTGTCACTCCTGGCTGTAGCCTGACAAGACGCTGTTTGGCATCAACTTCAAAAATTGCATTCATATGCACAGCGAGATCAACCACTACGCCATTTCCAATCGCGCCCCCCGTTTGATCGGTTCCATTACCACGAGGAGTGATAGAAAGCGCATGACCTTTTTCGCTCAACTGCCACGAAAATCGTGCAATCTTGCGAAGATCACTGGTTGAACGAGGATATGCGACCATATCGGGTATTATAGAAAGTACACTACCATCAGTAGAATATTGCTTACGAACATAGCTGTTAGTCGTGACTTCACCCTGCAAATGCTCATTCAGATAAGCGGAAACTTTACTCATTAAAACTATAATAGCACAAGCAATGTGAAATCAAGAATTCATAGATATCTAGCGAAAAAAAGATAAATTTGCTATTATTATGAAATAATCTCGCCTCTCTTGTGCGGCAGTGGTGGAATTGGTAGACACGCTAGCCTTAGGAGCTAGTGCCTCCGGGCGTGAAGGTTCAAGTCCTTTCTGCCGTACCAGAGATTCGAGATTTATAAATGCATTGCTTGGATTTTTTCAGGAAAATTTTTGATATAAATAAAATAAACGCCTCACGGGCGTATCGTCTTACTCTTCTCGGCGGAAGAGGGTGAGTGTCGCGTCTCCATAACTACGATTGTCCACCACAACAACTCCGGTTTTGGTCGGACACTCGTCTCTTCCTGGATGTGATAATACCATAAGCGCACTGGGTTTTAAAAGACCCATTAATTTTGTAACTGTGGAAAACTGTACGTCGTGATAGGGAGGATCGGCAAAGATAATATCAAAAAAATCACCATCGTATGTATCAATCCATGATGCAACTGGTGCTTTGACTATTTTTGCTCTATCGTCGATGCCAAGCAATTTGATATTCTCATCAATCACTTTTTGCGCAATTCTATCGCGTTCAATAAAAACAGCACTCTCTGCTCCCCTACTAATCGCTTCAATACCAATGGCACCCGTACCAGCAAAGGCATCTAACACTGTTGCGCCTTTTACTGCGTCATGAAGACTATTGAACAACGCGTTCCTTATACGTTCACCCATCGGATGCGTCTTGTGACCATCGGAAGCACCGATTATTCTACCACCGTAAGTTCCTGAAATAATACGAACGTTCATTGCATTATTGTTCTTTCGCTACTCGGGCTTTTTCTGCAGCTACATACCAAGCAATTGTCACCGTTCGGATGATTTCAGGCACCAACTTCTCTTTTGTTTCTTTTGCGAGGCGTCTCGTCCAACCGACACGATAAAATTCTTCATATAATTTCAAAGACGCTATACGCTGTAACGCCTCATCAAATAGTGGGATAAAACCCTCATTCTTAACACGCACTAAATCATTACCGCTAGGCGCCGTCATTCGCAATTTACCAGATACCAACGTCGTCGCAATACCCATTTCAAATGCAAAATGAGTCGTCATAACACCCTTTGCTCCCCAAAATTCCCAGTTATTTTTAAGCTGATGTCGACGGGTTGTGCCGGGCATAACAATTTTCTTTCGTCTGCTCGTGCGAGTCTCTAGGCCCTCTCCGTTACGAATTTCTTCTAATTTTTCCTCCAACGGATAGTGATGTGCTGGCGTGAGACCATCGACTATTGCATGAGCTAGCCATGCGGCTTCAAACGCAGAACGCTGAGTATCGTCTTTTGTAAGGGCAGACGATAAGTTATATAGGTGATCTTCCATCATTTCATGCAGACTGGTATCATTTAGATTTGTCGGATCGATATAATGCCATGGCTCATCTTTTGCTGGGCTCTTGCGTTTTATTCCATCAGGACCATTCAAACCTTCAAAATGAAGAATATCATGTATGCGAGGAAAAACTTGCTCCTTTTGCAAAAGGCAGGAAAGTTCATGTCTCGCAAGGCGATCAATACGTTGATGAACACCCATGAGACTGCCAGATTTATTACGAAATGTTGTTCCTGAATACATAATTGAGTTTTAGTTTAATGTCGTCAATCTTTGATATTTTTCAACTTGCAATGACAATTGCTTATATTGTAACAAATTATCACCTGACGCCATAAAATTTTTCGCTGCATGTTGCGCCCGAGCAACCATTTTCGTATCACCAAGTGTCGCGACCTGTAGATTCAATTCTCCATGCTGAGCAAAACCATATATTTCTCCAGGTCCGCGCATTTTCAAATCTACCTCAGCAAGATAGAAACCATCATTTGATTTTTCTACCTCCTTTAGGCGTTGTGTCGGAGCTCTGCTGTCCGACATTACCAAGTAACAATAGCTTTGCTTTTCAGATCGGCCCACACGACCTCTTAACTGATGCAATTGCGCCAATCCAAATCTATCTGCATTTTCGATCATAATAACCGTAGCATTCGGTACATCAACTCCAACTTCGACAACTGTAGTACTCACAAGAATATCCGTTTTGCCGGATGCAAAATCTGCCATGACCGCCTCTTTTTCAGTTGGCTTTAATTTACCATGCAATAGTCCTATCTGACGGTGCTTAAACGGCCCAGTTCGAAGCTTCTTGTATTCTTCCTGTACGCTCTTAAGATCGTTCAGCGGGTTGTCGTCTATCAAATTACAAATAACATACGCTTGCCGCCCAACAGCAATTTGCTCTTCGATTAACTCATACAGCTGAAGTCGACTGTTCGGCGACCAAATCTTCGTCTTAATAGGAAGTCTTCCAGCCGGACGTTCATTCAAGATACTGATGTCTAATTCGCCATAGACAGTCAGCGCCAAACTGCGAGGTATCGGTGTTGCCGTCATAGCCAACAAATGTGGCATTCGGGAAGATTTTCTAAGTAATTCTTGACGCTGTGCGACGCCAAAACGATGTTGTTCATCAATAACGATAAAGCCAAGATTATGAAACTTTACCGTCTCTTGTATAAGTGCGTGTGTACCGACTACAATCGCGACGCTACCATTTGCTATCTGCGCATAGAGCTCCTGGCGAGCAATACCTTTTACGCTGCCCGTCAACAGTCCGACAGTCACACCAAGTGGCTCGAGTAATTTTCGGAGTGTCTCTGCATGTTGCGTGGCCAATATCTCAGTTGGAGCCATAAGTGCTGTCTGAAACCCAGCATGGGCCGCCTGACGTGCCGCTAGACCCGCCACTACCGTCTTGCCACTACCGACATCTCCCTGCAACAGTCTATTCATTGGTGTCGCTCTTTCAAAGTCTTGGATGATTTCCCATGCCGCTCGACGTTGCGCATCTGTTAATTTAAACGGCAACTGCGCGACAAAATGCTGAACAGCCTGTTTATCAAATGGGATTGTCCATCCCTCCAGTTTGGCGTTAGCTTCTTTATTCAATTGTGAGGCAAGAAGCAAACTAAATAATTCTTCAAACCCAATTCGCTCACGCCCGCGTTCAATGTCTTTTGTATTTTTTGGAAAGTGCAATGCTATTAGACCGTCACCACGCGACAAAATATTTTCTGAGCGAACAACACTTTCAGGTAACGTTTCAGGTAAAAAGTGTATGAAAGGACGAAGTTCAATAAGTATTTTGCGAACTACCTGACTTTTCAATCCTTTTATAGCTCGATATATAGGTACGATACGATCAGTCGAGACACTTACTTCACTGGTTTTTTCAGCACTTGGATTTGATAATTGATAGCGATTAAAATTAAATTCAAATTCGCCAGAAAAAAAGAACTCCTCATCACCTTTCAATTGCGTGGCGCGATAAGGCTGATTGAACCATACGGCCTGCAATTTACCTGAGTCGTCTACTAGTGTTGCGGTGGTTATTTTCAACCCACGTCGAACCTGTCGAGTCGAAATGGACTCGCAACGAGCACGAATTGTCTTTTTGCCGGGCTTTATATCGCTTATCTTTGTTACTTCGGAAAAATCCTCATAAGCTCGTGGCAAAAATGTAACAATATCACCAACACTATAAATTCCAGCTAAGCGTAGTTGAGTAGTAGTCTTTTCACCGACGCCCTTCACCGCATCAAGAGGCGTATTTAGATTCATAGTCTTATTTTAACAGCTTAGGTCAATCGTGACTCGTAACTCCAAGAATACCCTTAAGCACATAGACCGTGTCATCCTCATGACGAACTTCAATTGTATCTATACCCATTGCCTTGACTGGATAATCATTGCCGCCCTCTTGCAATTTATCGCCGATAAATAAGATTTCATCCATACTTATATTGATTGCATCAATGAGTTTTCTCATACCGTAGGCCTTGTCGATGCCAATCATTGTGACATCGGTACTCGTTGTTCCGCCTATCCTAACCTCCAGGTCGGGTAATAGTTCGGCAACTTTGTCACGGAGAATAGGCCGAATATCCTTGAACTTTTCAGCCCAAGCATATTTATCCTCTGGGGTCGCTTGCTGACCGAGTGCCGACATTGTTACTTGGCTCCCACGATCTTCTATAATTTCACCAGCCGGATTCTCTTCCCAAAGCCCTAATTCTTTGGAGACTTTTTCGAGCGCTTTAACAATTTGCGTTTTCTGAGATTCTGATAAATCTTCGGCGTATTGCTGTGCCCAGTCGGACTTCAACTCATCGTAGCGATAGTAACGAGTACCACAGGTAGGCATGAGATGTAGCCGGTTAAGTTTGTGTGCTGGGACCTCAAGGCGGTTGATAACTTGTTTTTTAAATTGTTCAAGATTACCACCTGAAATAACGCATACGTCATAATGTGCTAATAATTGCCCTAAAATCGCGCTCATTTCGTCGGAAATTGGTGATTTTGTAACAGCCAATGTGTCGTCAAGATCGAAAGCAATAACTTTTTTTATCATATACCTAGCGTACTATAAAGCCGATATTTTATCCATACGAACAGACCCAAAATGATTACTCAAGACACGGAAGAGTGATCTAGATTATGTCGATGCATACGAATGCATCACTAACTGACGAGCAAAAAGCTGTTTTTGCCTTTTTTGACAAGTGATGGTTTATCAATAATTATATCTTCGAAAATCTTTTCACCATTAACAGAAATAGCACCGCCAACCATGAGACGTCGCGCTTCACCTTTACTACCTACGATGTTGACTTGTTCGAGTAAATCAACGACAGTTGCCCCTACGTGCGAATGTGGAATTTCACTTTCTAGTATTTTTATATCTTCACTGGTCAGTTCTGTAAATTGTGTATTTCCAAACAGAACACCGGTAACCTTTTTAGCACTTTCTGCGGCTGCCTCACCATGGACAAATCTTGTTACTTCATAAGCAAGCGTTTTTTGCACGTCTCTTGCTGCTGGATCTGCTTGTTGTTTAGTAGCTAAATCATCAATCTGCTCTTTAGCAAGAAGCGTGTAGATTTTTGCGTAATCAATTGCGCCCGCGTCGTCAACATTCAACCAGAACTGATAAAATTTATAGACACTTGTCTGTTTAGCATCGAGCCACACTGCGCCCTCTTCAGATTTGCCAAACTTGACTCCCGTCGTTTTATTGACGACGAGTGGAGTGCTGAGAACATTCGCCTCGCCTGACTCGATGCGACGAATCATATCGACACCAGCAACCGAATTCCCCCATTGGTCAGCACCACTCAATTGTAGCGTCACGCCATAATTACGGAACAAATGTAAGAAGTCATATCCTTGAATTAAGCTATAGCTAAATTCTGCATAGCTAATGCCGCTACCGCCCTCACCTAAGCGTGACTGCACAAAATCACGGCCGAGCATATTGCTAAGAGGAACATTTTTGCCAATATCACGCAAAAAGTCGAGATAATTAATATTTTTAAACCAATCATAATTATCGACTATCTCAAATGGATGATTAGCAAAGATTCGTTTATATTCTTCAGTTACTCCCTCTTTATTTCTGTCAATTTCTTCAATAGTTTTCAGATTTCGTTCATCTTTTTTACCATCAGGATCACCAATCAACCCTGTAGCACCACCGATTAGTAAATAAGCCTTATGGCCATGCCTAATAAAATGATATACCAACATTGCGGCAGCAAGGTTACCAATCGTCATGCTCTTAGCGCTTGGATCAACACCCCAATAAAAATTAATCGGTTCTCCATCGAGTACGACTATATTTTCATATGTTGTCTGGTTAATAAACCCGCGCCACGTTAATTCTTCCGAAAGTGTCATAACTTATAGTGTATCAGAATCAAATAAATTTGTATTTTACTAGCCTTAGACATGCTATAATAAATCCTAATATTGCTTATGGGAAATAGAGATTAGTGGCAAACAAACGTCGTCCGCGAAAGCTGAATGTATATACCAATCTGGCTCATGCCAGACGTACGCGTAAAGACGCTGTCCATCGCAAGAAGGCAGAGTATTTAGCTACTTTGCCAAAACATCCCGTAAAACGACTCTTTGCGCGCATGCACCCCAAACGAGTAGCGAAGTATTGGTTTAGCAAGAAGGGCGCATTCATGCTTCTCAAGATGGCGGGCGTTTCCATACTTCTTGCCGTCCTACTCGTTGGCGGCTTGTTCGCCTATTTCCGAAAAGATTTAACTGAAATCAGCCCCGAAAAGTTATCCGAACGAGTACACTCAACAGTTACCAAATATTACGATCGTCGCGGTCCCATCGCGGCAGCACAAGGTTCACTCCTATGGGAAGACAAAGGTGATGGCGATTACCGTCAGGTAGTTAATGGTAATGAAATTAATCCGCTGATGAAAAAAGCAACCGTCGCTATAGAAGACAAAGATTTTTACAAACATAGTGGCATTAGCTTAACTGGCATTAGCCGTGCGCTTATTAATAATTATAGCGGTGGTAGCATCCAAGGAGGTTCAACACTCACCCAACAACTTGTCAAACAAGTATTCTTCGCTGAAGAAGCACAACAGCGCGGACTGAACGGAATACCTCGAAAAATCAAAGAAGTTATTCTGTCTATAGAAGTAGAACGCATGTACAACAAAGATCAGATTCTAAACCTATATTTGAATGAATCTCCTTATGGCGGTCGTCGCAATGGCGTGGAGTCGGCAGCCCGATCCTACTTCGGTAAAAGCGCAAAAGATCTAAACCTCGCCGAGTCCGCTCTTCTTGCTTCGATTCCAAATCAACCAGGCCTTTATGATCCCTACAATGTAGAAGGTCAAAAAGCATTGCTTGAACGCCAACATAAGGTACTCGACGAAATGGCGTCACAGGGCTTTATCACCAAAAAAGACGCCGATAAAGCAAGGGCCGAACCGATACTTAACACTATCCTGCCACAACAGTCACAATTCGAAAACATCAAGGCACCTCATTTCGTACAAATGGTACGCTCACAGTTAGAGTCAGAGCTCGGCAAAGCTACTGTTGGCAAGGGTGGTCTTATAGTAACAACAACGCTTGATCAAAACATCCAAAATTCTCTTGAAGACAGCTTTAAGAATATGTTCGATTGCAAAGGGGCTTCCTACTCCTGTAAACCGATATATGCGGGCTTCAGTAACGGCGCAGCGACCGTAGAAGATACAAAGACAGGCCAAATTGTCGCGCTCATGGGTAGCCGAGACTACAACTATGAAGGTTTTGGCCAAGACAATGCCGCCATGGCTTACATTCAACCTGGTTCAACAATCAAGCCTCTCGTCTATGCCAAACTTTTCTCACAAAATGAAAACCCCGACCTCAATATATATGGTAGCGGTACAGTGTTGCAGGACGTAAAAACAACCTTCGAAGGTAATTACACTCCAAACAACGCCGATAAGGGTTTTCGTGGTAATATATCAATCCGTCAAAGTCTCGCACTTTCCCGAAATATTCCGGCTATCAAGGCCATGTCATTAGTTGGCGTCAAACCAACAATCGATATGACAAGAGCTGCCGGCGATACGAACTATTGTACACAAGGAGCTGATGCCTACGTAGGCCTCGCTGCTGCTATCGGGGGTTGCGGTACTCGCCAGGTTGATCACGTTAACGCTTTTGCAACTCTTGCTCGTGGTGGTGTCTACAAACCAACCGCAACGGTACTAGAAGTCAAAAATGCAAACAATGAAACCATTAAAAAATGGCGAGATAATCAGTCTAAAAACGTGATAGATCCACAAGTTGCCTATATCATGGCAGACATTCTTGCTGACGATACTGCTCGAGCGGGACTATATGGTCGTAACTTCCCAGGACTAGTTGTCGATAAAGGTAAGGTGAAAACAGCCAGCAAGACTGGAACATCAGATGTAGACGGCAAATCAAAGGATATTTGGATGATGAGTTACAGTCCAGCTCTAACTATGGGAGTATGGCTTGGCAATCCAGACACCAAACCACTAGCAAACGGCAACTCATCGATCCCGGGCCCAATAATCAATCAGGTCATGGCCTACGCTCACGAAGAAGTCTACGCCAAAGACGGCAGATGGAAACAGGGTGATTGGTATACAATTCCAAAAGGAATTCAAAAAATAGGCAACGAGCTATATCCATCTTGGTACAACAAAAATAAGGCACAGCAATATACAAAATTAGTCTTTGATAAAGTTTCAAAGAAAAAAGCTACTCCATGTACACCAGATGGCGCAAAAACAGAACAAAACGTAATCAAGACAGCAGACCCTGTGACAAAACAACTTACCTATATTGCACCAAGTGGGTTTGACGCCACAAAAGATGACGACATACATCTGTGTGACGACACCAAACCTTCAATTGGTTCAATTTCCATCAGCCCAAATGGGCAAAACTACGAAATCAACCTTAATGTAATTCAAGGCAAGGGTAATCTTACAAATATAGTCATAAGTGTCAACGGAGCACCTATTAGCGACCAGCCAATTACAGTTGGCGGCAGTTACAGGACAACATATACCGCTCCAACTCCTAGTGCATTTACAGTCAGCGCTACCGTTACAGACGATTTGTTCTATACGGGTTCAGCAAATAGAACATACCCTTAATAGTTATCGTTGTTGCTTTTCAACTAAATCAATAAGATCAGCTTCATGATCGGTCCGTCCATGTCGGCGTGTTGGTTGTTTTGACACTACCTTAACAGGCTTCTTTTCAGCCGGCTTCGTCCCAACTACTTGCTGTCTTGTTTTAGGTTTTAGTTTTGGTTGAATCTGGGGCTTTAAGTCAAGACGCTTAGCAAACATCATGCGACCAGCAGCCGTTTGCAAACTACGTATAAATTCAATTTCAACTGTCTTACCGACGTGATTGGCTGACTGTTCGACAACAACCATAGTGCCATCCTTTAGATACCCGACACCCTGATGAGAATCTTGACCCTTCTGTACTATTTCTAACATCATTCTTTCACCCGGAAGATACGCCATACGTAAACTCTTAGCAAGTTCGTTCACATTACAAACAGTGATACCCTCAACGGCTGCAACCTTATTCAAATTGTAGTCAATTGTACAAATTGCGCCGCCGGTTTTCTTTGCCAAATTCAATAATCTCTCATCAACACCCTCTTCGGCTTTGCTACCATCTTGATACAATTCAACTTTTACTCCATCAAGATTCTGCAACTCTCTTGCAATGTCGAGTCCATGACGTGCACGCGCTCGCTTTTCAGCATCCGCATTATCGGCAAGAAATTGCAACTCTCCGATAACACTCCGTGGAATAGCTAACGTGTCGCCAATAAAGCCAGAGGCGGCAACTGCAATAATTCGACCATCGATAAGTACCGATGTATCAACGAATATATATTTCTTTTTAGTATTTATCTGACGTGGAAGTTTAGCAACAAGATACGTCACCTCCGCCAGTACAATCAACAAAACGCCCACAATAAGTAGTTGTTCTACGTCTTTCATGTAGCTCCATTTCTCTATACGAATAAATCGCTAGTAATAATATTTTATTATTTTTGTAAGTAATCAATGAGCGCTTGCCTCAAATCTTTTACACCTGTCACAAAATCATTCTTTTTATTTGCCAGTGGTGCAATAGCTTTGGTAAACCCAAGTTTTTTAGCCTCTGCGAGACGCCTGTCTGAACTGATAGCTGATCGAACCTCACCACCAAGTCCTACCTCACCAAACACAACTGTTCCCTCATCAAGACGACGTCCAGCCGCCGCGCTCGCGATTGCCATACATACAGCCAAATCAGCAGCAGGATCTGCTAGTCTCAATCCCCCAACGACATTGATATAGATATCTTTGTCCGATAAGTTCAGTTTGGTGCGTCTCTCAAGCACCGCAATGAGCAGATTGAGGCGGTTTAAATCAAAACCGCTTGCTGTACGTTTAGGATACCCGAAATTCGTAGGATTAACAAGTGCCTGAATTTCAACAAGAAGTGGACGCGTTCCCTCAATAGTAGCGAGAACCACTGACCCGTCCGCATTTTGACGCTCAGCAAGTAGTGCTGCAGAAGGATTTTCAACAATACGAAGACCCTTTTCGTCCATCTCAAAGATTGCCGCCTCACTGGTTGATCCATAACGATTCTTTACCGCACGTACAACCTTGAATCCACCATAACGGTCGCCCTCAAATTGCAAAACCACATCGACAAGATGCTCTAATACTTTTGGTCCAGCAATCGAACCTTCCTTGGTGACATGCCCAACCAGTATCACCGCACTTCCGGTAGCTTTAGCTGCCTGAATAATAACATTACTACTATTAGTGATTTGACTGACACTACCAGGTGCTGATGCTATCTCTCCAAGTGTCAGTGTCTGGACCGAATCGACAATAACAAGCTGGTAATTCCCAGAACGAATTGTCGCCGCGATATCATCGGCTGATGTACTCGAAGCGAAGCTTAGTTGATCATGACTTTCTGCACCGAGTCGTTGAGCTCGTAGTTTCACTTGAGAGGCCGACTCTTCGCCGCTCACATACAATACCGCTACTTTTTGTGAAACAGAAGCGGATACTTGCAAGAGGAGCGTACTCTTACCAATTCCAGGTTGACCAGCGAGTAAAATAACACCTCCTCGTAAAATCCCTCCACCGAGAACCGTATCCAAATCATTCGTTCCTGTCGTTATTCTTGACGTTCGATCATCACTCACTATGGAACTTATTGTCTGTGTTTTGAGTTGTACACCGCTACTACGTGCTAATGCTACTGCCGATTTTCCTGTTGTCTCAGGCATCTGTTCGACAAGCGTATTCCATTCACCGCAGTTCTCGCAACGACCAGACCACTTTGGATAACTAGCACCACAGTTTTGGCAGACGTAAACACTCCGTGATTTTACCATTCTCCTATTATACCTCAGGGGCCGGCGTCAAGGTACTATCGATACTCTTATATAAGTCTTGTGATTGAGTAATCGTGGAATTATATTGATCAATGAGTCTTCTGAGTTGATTAATTTCATCATTTATACCATCTGCCTCAGCTTTCACTGCATCAATACGTACTTGAAGTGCATTATATTGAGCATCAAGTGCCGCCTGAGATTTTGACTCGCTCGATGCTTGCTTATATGTTGCGATGTCCTTATATAGAAGATCTAGATGTTGCGTATACAATTCCTTGTCAACCTCAATTTTTTTCTTTAAAGTATTTAAGTCTGCATCTAGTGTTTTTCTTTGATTTTCTAAATCCTTAAAATTCTGATTATACGACGCATACAAAGTCGTCAAATCAGAACGTTTTGTGAAGTATTTTGCATAATGCGTTTCAAGCTCGGGGCTTATTGCTCCAATTTCTGTACCAATGATTGAGTGGAGTTCATTATCTCTTTCTCCTGGCTCAGTCCGTGCATAAAATGCCATGCGTTCAGCGAGCGCAGGATCATCCTGTAATTTTGCGTACTCAAGCTCAATAAGTTTATTTATGGCAACTCTATCATTATCGCTCAATCGTTGATAAACCGCATGTAACATTTCATGTGCAGCAGTTACCTCTCTGATACCAGACAGGCGTTTATCTGTGACGTCGTATACATAGATACGATTATCAACATAGCAACCAATAATAGCCGTACCTTGTTCCTTTTGATTACATTTACCATTAAAAGCTTGTTTATCACTAACCTCTGGGTGTGTTGCGTAAAAAGCAAATATACCCGCATCATTCATGCTTGAGCGTCCAGCTATCATAGCAATTTCATTTGTCGGCTGATACGTCCAAAATAAAAAAGAATCATAAATATATTGACGATTTAGAGCAATGAAAAGACTTACTCCGAGTATTATACTCGTCGTGATTAATGCTCTATAGCTACTTTTTTTACTAAGCCGGCTGTTCGACGGTGACTTGGATTGCAATTTTATTTCCCCTAGCAGTTACTTCAAGCACGCTACCCTTTTCGTATGCGTCATCCAGTATTCCTTCGGCAAGTCGATGCTCAAGCTCATCCTGAATTGCACGTCGCAGTGGCCGGGCTCCGAATTTTTCATCGTAACCCTTTTTAATAAGATAACGCTTTGCGGTCGGTTTGACAACAAGTCTAATACCTTTTTGCACCAATCTCTCCTGTAATTCCTCGATAAGATTATCAAAAATCTTCCCCACTTCTTTAGGTGTAAGAGCTCGAAAAGTAATAATTGCGTCAAAACGATTAATAAGTTCTGGGCGCATTCGTTTCGACAGTGCATCACGTGCGGCAGTCGAATTTTCCTCATGAAGATCATCTAGTTTTTTGGCATCATCCTTAGTTCTACCATGAAAACCGAGGGCCGACTCTTTCATCATTTTGTCAGCGCCAAGATTACTTGTCAAAATAATAATCGCGTTCGTGAAATCTACTTCACGACCCCTAGCATCAGTGAGCTTTCCGTCTTCTAGCAATTGCAGTAAGATATTAAATACGTCCGGATGAGCCTTTTCGATTTCATCAAACAATAAGACACTATATGGCTGGCGACGAATCTTGTCCGTAAGTTTGCCACCGTCCTCGTAGCCAACGTAACCCGCAGGAGCACCGACTAAGCGACTGGTGCTATGTTTTTCGCCGAATTCACTCATATCAATCTTAACAAGCGCCTCATCGCTACCGAAAACCTCGCGAGCGAGCACTCGAGCTAGCTCAGTCTTACCAACACCGGTTGGTCCCATAAATACAAAAGACCCAATTGGCCTTTTGCTACTAGCAACACCGCTACGGGACCGCCGGATCGCACGCGATACTGCTATTACCGCCTCTTCCTGTCCGATAATATACTTAGACAGATGCTTTTCGAGGCGTCGTAATAATTTAGCCTCCGATTTTTGTAATCGTCTTACTGGAATTCCTGTCATAGTTGAGATAGCATGCGCAAGATCTTCATCCGTCAATATGACTGGGGATTTATTTTCATCGCGTTCTTTAATTTCTGTAAGTTTCGACTGTAACTGACTAACACGAGTTTTATAGAGCGCGGCTCGTTCATAATCTTCTGAATTGACAGCTTCATCCATTTTTTCATTGAGATTTTTTAGTTGGCGAGTAAAATCTCTGATACGACTAGGACGACGACTGTGTTTGACGCGAACCAATGCGGCCGCCTCATCGACAACATCGATTGCCTTGTCAGGCATGTAGCGCTCGCTGACATATCGGTCTGCCATATATACTGCATCATCGATGACTTCATCACTAATCATCACACCATGATGTTTTTCATAATATGATTTCAAGCCTTTTAGTATCGAAGCTGTATCCTTAAGACTTGGCTCCTTAACTATAATTGACTGGAACCGTCGCTCAAGCGCACTGTCTTTTTCGATATGTTTGCGATACTCATCCATAGTCGTTGCGCCAATCATATGTAGTTCACCTCGAGCAAGAGCTGGCTTCAACATATTCGCAGCATCCAAAGCGCCTTCAGCGGCACCTGCACCAGCGATAAGATGCAGTTCATCAATAAACACAATGACATTTTTCTGACTTTTTAATTCATCGATAACTTTTTTTAAACGCTCTTCAAACTCTCCACGATACTTTGTTCCTGCAATCATAGCCGTAAGATCTAGTTGTATAACTCTTCGGTCGAGTAGGTGGTCAGGTACATCTTCACGTGCGATACGCTGTGCGAATCCCTCTACGACTGCCGTCTTGCCGACGCCTGGCTCGCCAATCAAGACAGGGTTATTCTTAGTACGACGACTTAGTATGGTAACTAGGCGTTCCTGTTGCTCATCACGACCGATAACAGGATCTAGCTCGCCAGCGCGTGCTTTTGCTGTCAAATCTGTGCCAAACGTTTCAAGTGCGCCACTTCGACGCTGTTTTGTTGCATGTGACGACAAATCATCAATAGATTGCTGATAATCATTTGCTTGACGATCAAAATATTCTTCAAGTTCAGTTGTGACAGTAGGAATATCGATGCTCATATCGCGCAGAAGTACCGTCGCGCGTGCGTTTTTCTGACTCAAGATACTATATAAAATGTGCTCGGTTCCAAGATAATCCTGATGAAATTCCTGAGCAATATCCCAGCTCATTTTGAGTGTTAATTTAGCAGTTTCAGATAGTCCCTTAGCTCCCGTGCTCACGACGAGATTGCGTGGCGTCAAATTAAGTGCAATTTCTGCCCTATCAAGCGTCACACCAGCATCAGCCAAAACCTTAGCAGCAACCGATGAACCTTGAGCTAAAACACCCAGCAATAAATGCTCGGTGCCAATATAGACGCTACCGTAACCACGCGCAATCGCGTCTGCATGTTGCAAACTAGTGCGTGCATTATCAGTTAAGTGTGATACAAATTCGGCGAAATCATCAGACATATTACTCATTATCAATCCTCCATAGCTTCAGCGCAAGCGTTTTTATGCTATTTCGCATAAAACTACACTCAGTATAACGATAATTAGCACTCGGGTCAAGTGAGTGCTAATTTATTTTTAACTTCGTTTCTATTACTCGCTCGATTCCTCAACAGCGCTCATCAAGCTATCTTCGATATTCTTCTTTGGTTTTGATTCAACCTTTTTGTCTGGAATAGCTGTTTCAATATCTAATTCATAACCCGTCAAACGAGACGCGAGTCGTACGTTTTGTCCACCGCGTCCAATTGCAATTGACTGCTGGTCTTCAGCGACGAATACTTTTGCGCGTTTTTCTTTTTCATCAATTACAACCTTCGCAACTTCCGCTGGACTGAGAGCATTACGAATAAACTGTTCGTTATTATCATCAAAAGTAACGATATCGATTTTTTCTTGGTCGCCAATTTCATTCATGACCGCTTGGACACGAGTACCATGACCGCCTACAAATGTACCAACTGGATCAACGCCAGGAACTGTACTTGCAACAGCCAACTTAGTTCGTCGACCAGCCTCACGAGCGATAGCTTTGATTTCAACAGCACCAGTTTCCATCTCTGGAACTTCCTGACGGAAAAGATACTCAACAAATTGTTCATTTCCTCGACTCAAAATAAGTTGAGGGCCACGATTGTCTCGCTCGATATCTTTAATAAATACTTTAATACGAGCGCCGATGCTATAAAACTCGCCTTGTATTTGTTCTGATTGCGGAATAATACCAGATGCCTTACCAAGCTCCACACGGATAACACGAGGCTCAACACGCTGAACAGTTCCGTTAACAACAGTTCCTATTTTGTCCTCGTATTCAGCTAAGACAACTTCACGCTCTGCTTCACGAAGACGTTGAAGTACGACCTGCTTTGCCGTTTGGGCTGCGACACGACCAAAGCTTGACACCTCGTGCGAATCTTCGATAACATCACCAATTTCTGCATCCTTTTTAACTTTTTTCGCGTCTTCTAGGCTAATTTCTACACTTTCGCTACCGACAAGCTCAACAACTTCACGAGCGACATATACAGTAGCCGTACCATCATTAACATTCAGCTCAGCTCGAACCTCTTGGTCGCGCTCTCCATTGTCACGGCGCCAAGCAGCGGCAATTGCCTGCTCAATAACTCCCATAACTGTTTCTTCTGGTAAGTTTTTTTCTTCAGCGATAGTTCGGACTGCAAGAGTAAGCTGTTTGATGTTTAAATCTTCCATAGTGGTATTCCTTTCGTATGATCTCTTTCTAGTAAAAAATCCGACCTGATGGCCGGAATGTACTGAACTTAATATACCATGTCGTTTGGCTAGATGCAACTATTGCAAATATAAGCGTTTTGGTGTATAATATAAGTATGAATCATCATGATGTACTCGGCGTAAGTCCATCTGCGAGTGCGGATGAAATCAAAAAAGCCTTTCGTCAAAACGCAAAGGAGCTCCATCCTGACCACAATGACTCGCCCGAAGCTTCAATTGCATTCGCTCGCATCAAAGAAGCGCACGACGCACTCATTAAAGAATCTGAAAAACCAAAGGAGTCAACATCTGCTCAAGCATCAGCCGCTCATGCTGTTGCTAAAACGACACAGACTATATATTCAATTCCTCAACCGCAACAAATTACTGCTGAGGAATTAGCACACATTCAAGAACTTGATGAGATAGTGCGCCAAGTACAAAAACATTCCTTATTCCACCGTTCAAAAGAATCAGATGAAATCAAACGTCATCGCAAAAAACTCAAAACCAATGAAAAACGACTTCGCGGTCAATACTAAACTTTTATTATCCGATTTTATTTGCTATTATAATAGAATCCTTATGGTATACACCGGAGATTTAGCTTAGTTCATGCTTGAACTGTTGCTCCTTATGGTCAGCCTGTTTCTTGTTGCCGTTTGCGGCCTGTTTGTGATGGCGGAATTTTCTCTTCTCACCGTCAACAAAACAACCGTCAAGCGACTTTCCAAAAAGGACGATCATAGTGCAAAAAGAATTTACGAAGCACTAACGACCCTATCGACACAACTTTCAAGTGCCCAAGTCGGTATTACGATTACCAACCTTGCAATCGGTTTTCTTGCCGAGCCAGCGATTGCCCATTTTGTCAAAGGACCACTCGTAGCAATCGGCGTCAGCCAGAACTTTGTTTCAGAAATATCAATCATCATCGGTATTAGTTTGGCAACAATCGTGACTATGGTCTTCGGTGAGCTAGTTCCAAAAAATTATGCGCTAGCCAAACCACTCGCATCATCAAAATTAATAATTGGTCCACTGCTATTTTTCACAAATGTCATGCGCCTACCTATTAAGCTTCTCAATAATAGCGCTAACTTCTTGCTGAGACTTTTGAATGTTGAACCTCAAGAAGAGCTCGCCTCCGCCAGATCAGCTGACGAACTTTTATCTCTTGTCAAACGATCAGCAAAAAAGGGAACCTTAGCGAGAGAAACTGCTACTATACTGGAACGATCTTTTAATTTTGGTGAACAAACTGCGCTTGATATCATGACGCCACGAGTACAAGTTCACGCAGTTGATAACAACGCGACCATTGCTGATGCATTAGAACTTGCGCGTACTACTGGACATTCACGATTTCCTGTTTATGACCAAACTATCGACAATATCGTTGGTGTCATGCATATCAAGCATGCGTATGGCATACGCTCCGAAGATCGTCAAAACGTAAAAGTCGGTCAGGCTATGCGCCCACCGATCCTTGTTCCATCAACAATAGAACTAGAACCACTCCTCGAAGCGCTTCGTCACGGTGGCCTCCAAATAGCTATCGTTATAGATGAATTCGGTGGCACCGACGGCATTGTCACTATCGAAGATGTACTTGAGGAACTTGTCGGTGATGTGCGCGATGAACATGACCAGACGCAGCCTGATATACAGAAAAAATCCGATGACACATGGCTCGTTTCTGGGCTCATGCGCCCTGATGAGATAGCAGATCAAATCAATATCGTCCTGCCTGATGAAGATGATGTTGAAACTCTGGGTGGATTAATAATCCATCATTTAGAGCGTATCCCCGATGTCAAGGATATCGTTCAGGTTCCAGCTGTCGACAGTGAAGGCAATAGCCTATTAGTGGACTTGTTAGTCAAAAAAATGGACGCCAACCGTGTTGACCGTGTACTCCTGTCCGTAAGAGAGATCGAGGCAAAATCATGAGTCTTGAAATGGGACTTGTCATATCAGTTGTCGTATTGCTTGCGAATGCATTCTTTGTCGCCGCTGAATTTTCTTTGGTCTCCGTCAGACGCAGTAGCGTTGAACTGAAAGCTCTTGCCGGATCGCGAGTTGCTAAAATAACAATCAGCGCCATGGAAAACGTATCGATGATGCTCGCCGGGGCTCAGCTTGGTGTAACACTGAGTAGTCTCGTTTTTGGAGCTGTCGGTGAACCACTCGTAGCCCATGCACTCGAGGGACCCTTTCGTGACCTTGGTTTAGCTGACCATTTATTACATCCTGTATCTTTTGTCATCGCACTCGTTATCATGGTCTACCTACATGTAGTTATAGGTGAAATGATACCGAAGAATATTTCATTATCGGCGTCAATGAAATCAGCCCTCATTCTTGTTCCGCCACTTTACTTCATCGTCAAAGTTTTCACCCCCGTACTAATAGTTCTCAATGCGCTGGCAAACTTTACGATTAAACTTTTCGGAGTAAAAATCACAGACGAGGTAAAAAGCAGTTTTAGTAGAGATGAGGTTGCTGGCTTTGTAAAAGAATCGCTACACGAAGGCTTACTAAGTAAGGAAGAGGAACGACTTTTGTCCGGAGCACTGGACCTAGAAGAAAGAACTATTGATCATATTATTTTATCTATTGAAAGTACGGTGGTTACGCCAATCGAACCGACACCTAGAGACATTGAAAAACTTTGCGCCGAGACTGGATTCTCTCGATTCCCTGTACCTGACAAAAATGAAAAGCTCATTGGCTATATCCACCTCAAAGATTTGTTACGAATTAATGATGAAAAACTAGATACAAAACTGCCCCGTCGCTTCATACGTCCGCTCGATAAAGTAAAGAAAGGCTCAACGCTCCGTGACACACTAGCCTTAATGCAACTAAAGGGTGCCCATATCGCCCAGGTGGTTAATGACGACTCAAAAACCGTCGGTATTATCATGCTTGAAGACGTTTTGGAGGAACTGGTCGGACCAATCAGCGACGATACGCGACAATCTACTTTTGTATCCTAAGGTAACGCCTGACCCGGACAACGATCTAAAATCGCTTTTATAGAATCGTGTTCGGCTAGCGTCATCCATAATTGATATTTTGATTTCACCGCAATCTGACGTGCAACATATTGACAACGAAAAGCTTTGTTTGATGGCAACCAGGTCGCTGCATCACCATCTGATTTTTGTTGATTTGCCGGTCCATCAACGGCAAGCAACTCCAACGGATCATTAGCAAGTTCAATTCGTTTCTCCCTCGATAATTGCTGAGCACCAGTCTGCCAAGCGTTACTGAGCGCCACAACATGATCTATCTGAACATCAGCACTTGAGTCAGTCCCACGCTTAAACGCAATCATTTTACCTGTATATGGGTCGTTAAGCGTACCTGACAAGACCTTGCAACCATCGCCGTCAACAGGATCTGTCAAATCGCGATGCAAAATTATATTTCGCGTATCGCAACCGCTCACCATCGACCAACCATCGCCAAATTGAGTTCGCTCGTAGCCTGTTTTCGGAGCACGACCCTTTACGGCAATTGACTCAAGCCGTTGCAACGCTGAACCAGTAGGCCCAGTTGAAGGTGTTGGTTCAGCAGGTTGCCACGTGTCATTATTCGTAAAAACCATCGCTATGATAATCAGCATCGCTACAAAAATAACAACAAGCCTACGAACTCTCTGCGGACGCATATTCATTTCTCTAGTATACTGGATATATGACATCTGTATCACGACTGACAAATTTCTATCAACCAGAACATTACGAGCTTCTTCTCACACTCAATGAAGCCGAGCATACATTTGAGGGTACCGTTATTATTTCGGGCAAAAAAATAAGCGACAATGAATCTATCAAACTTCACACAAAAGATTTAACGATTACCGCGACATCCATTGATGAGAGTCCTGCAACCTACACAACCAGTGACCACGACGAACTAATAATCGAAGCAGACGATATTCTCTCCGGCGAGCATACTGTTACCGTCTCGTTTAACGGAGCAATAACCGACCAAATGCACGGCTTATACCCATGTTATTTCGAACTCGATGGCGTCAAAAAAGAATTATTTGCAACGCAATTCGAGTCACACCATGCTCGCGAAGTATTTCCATGTATCGATGAGCCTTCCGCTAAGGCAACATTTGCCCTGCAATTAACAACAAGCAACAATCAAACGGTTCTTTCTAATATGCCAATCGGATCACAGGTAACAAACGAGGAGCATCTAACTACTAAATTTGAGACAACCCCTCGAATGAGCACCTACCTATTAGCATTTGTTGTCGGTGATTTGCAAAAAAAATCAGCCAAAACAAAAAGTGGCGTTGAAGTGAACATCTGGTCTACGCCCGCACAACCATTTACTAGCCTTGATTTCGCACTCGATATTGCCGTCCGCGCTATCGAATTCTATGACGATTACTTTGATACTCCCTATCCACTGCCAAAGAGCGATCATGTTGCACTTCCCGATTTCTCATCAGGCGCTATGGAAAACTGGGGGCTTATAACATACCGAGAAACGACACTCCTAGCCGAAAAATCTACTACGAGTATCGCCTCCCGACATTACATAGCAACAGTTATTTCTCACGAACTAGCCCATATGTGGTTTGGTAACCTTGTCACAATGGAGTGGTGGAACGACCTTTGGCTTAACGAAAGTTTTGCAACGTTAATGGAATATCTGGCCGTCGATGCTCTTCACCCTGAATGGAATATATGGCTCGATTTTGTCACCAATGAATCAGTTGTAGCTCTTCGTCGTGATAGCATTGATGGCGTTCAGTCTGTTCAAGTCGAAGTTAATCATCCCGACGAAATCAGTACACTTTTCGATGGTGCAATCGTCTACGCCAAGGGCGCACGTCTACTGCGTATGATTCAACAATACATTGGCGATGAAGCATTTCGTACAGGGTTGAAACGCTATTTTAGCGATTTTGCGTATAAAAATA
>JBAQWG010000017.1:0-2406 GCA_049298775.1 Saccharimonadales bacterium (SeqCode) | reverse complement strand
TCACCGTTCTTATCAACGGCAGCTTCACGGGAACGGAGACCTTTGTACTTGGCATCATGCGGGTTGATGTCTTTAACTGGTCCGAAAATACGTTCGCAGAATAAACCATCGCGTTCTGGCTTTTGGGTGCGGTAGTTGATAGTCTCTGGCTTCGTGACTTCACCGTAGCTCCAATCAAGAATGTCTTCTGGTGCCGCTACTGCTAGGCGCACTGCGTCAAAGTCGGCTATGTTTGTGCCGTATGCAAATTTACGCATATTAGTTTTCCTCCCCATCGTTATCGTGGGTTATCGTTACATCGTCATTGTCGCTGACACTCACGGTTATACCGTCGCCAGATAGGTCATCGCTGTCGCTTACGGTCATGAACTCGTTTTCAATTGTCTCTTCAGTTACATCAATATCAGATATGCTGCCTGTTGGCGCTTCGATCTCGGCCGTGTGAGCAGCTTCATCTTTGATGTTTTCTGCCAGAATTTCTTCGGCGTCGATTACTTTATTGGTGTGCAGGTCAAGCAAATCAACTTTAAGGCTTAGGCCCTGAAGTTCCTTCACGAGCACGTTGAATGACTCTGGAATCTTCGGTCCGACAATTTCGGTGCCCTTGATGATGCTCTCGTAAGCCTTACTTCGTCCGTAAACGTCGTCGGACTTAATAGTGAGCATTTCCTGGAGAGTGTTGCTAGCGCCATAAGCTTCAAGCGCCCACACTTCCATTTCGCCGAAGCGCTGGCCACCGTTTTGAGCCTTACCACCAAGCGGCTGCTGGGTAACCATAGTGTATGGACCAGTGCTGCGAGCGTGAATCTTATCGGTAACCATGTGGTTTAGCTTAATCATGTACATAGAACCAACGGTTGTGCGTTCTTTGAATGCATCACCGGTGCGTCCGTCAAACAGCTGCTGTTTACCGTCGCGTGGTAGGCCTGCTTCTTCTAGAAGGTCCTGGATTTTCGCGATAGGCACGCCGTTGAATGACGGGCTGGCGACCTTCATGCCTAAGGCACGAGCGGCCATACCAAGGTGAGTTTCAAACAACTGTCCGATGTTCATACGACTTGGCACACCTAGTGGGTTCAAGACGATATCAACAGGTGTACCATCTTCAGTAAATGGCATGTCTTCCTCGGGAAGAATACGGGCGATAACACCCTTGTTACCGTGGCGTCCACCGAGCTTGTCGCCAACCTGGATTTTGCGCATCTGGGCTACGAACACCTGGATTTGCATCAAAACGCCAGCCTTGAGTTCGTGGCCGTTCTGGCGGCTAAAGACTTTGACGCCCACAACCTTACCGTGCTTGCCGTTGCTCATACGCTGTGAAGTATCGCGGACTTCTTTAGCTTTTTCACCGAAGATTGCGCGCAAGAGGCGCTCTTCTGAGCTGAGTTCTTGTTCGCCCTTTGGTGTAATCTTACCAACCAATATGTCGCCTGGGTGTACTTCGGCACCAATACGCACAATGCCGTCTTCGTCGAGGTGGCGGAGTGCGTCTTCAGATACGTTAGGGATGTCGCGGGTAACGATTTCAGGCCCGAGCTTTGTTTCGCGGACTTCGGTCATGTAGTCAACGATATTAATGCTGGTTAGTGTGTCGTTTTCAACTAATTTACGAGAAATGATGATGGCGTCTTCAAAGTTGTAGCCGCTCCAAGGCATGAATGCTACAACCAGGTCCTTACCAAGTGCGAGTTCTTCGCCCTGGACTGACATACCTTCAATTAATACATCGCCGGCCTTAACTTTGTCGCCAGTAGAGACAACAACCTTTTGGTTGATGCTGGTACCTTCGTTAGAGCGAACAAAGTGTAGTGGTTCGTAAGAAACTTTCGCATCTTTGTATTTAACGACTACTTCAGCACCGTCAGCCTGCACGACTTCGCCCTCGGCTTCAGCCACAATCAGCTGACCGGTGTTACGAGCGGCAGTACCTTCAAAACCTGTACCAACAATCGGGCTCTCTGGAGCGATCAAAGGCACGGCTTGGCGCTGCTGGTTACTACCCATCAAACTTCGGTATACGTAGTTCTTTTCGATGAATGGAATCAAACCAGCGCTTGAGCCAATAACTTGGCGGCGGGCTGCGTCCATGTGAGTAACATCGTCGGTATCAACTTCTGCAGCCACTAAGAAACGGCGGGCTGGAACACGCTCGTCGATGAAGTAACCATCGCTATCGATTTCGCTACCGGCACTGGCGATAACCGCGTGTTCTTCTTCTGAAGCATCTAAGAATGAAACTTCGCTCGAAACACGGGCTTTAACTGGCCAAGTAACCTGGTCTTTTACGGCGGCTAGTTTCTTAGCGTCGTCAGCGGTGATAGACTTGCCAGCTTTAACAATAACTTTACCGGCTTTATCTTCTAGGTTGACGCTAGCAATGTGGCCAACGGCATCTTTAGCTGT
>JBAQWG010000016.1:0-8198 GCA_049298775.1 Saccharimonadales bacterium (SeqCode) | reverse complement strand
GTAGGTTAGGGTTGGTAGAATAGGCCATGGCAGGCCTCCTTTCTGTAATTTGTTTAGTAGTAAATACAGTATACGGAGTGCCTGCTTTTTTGTGGATTTTATGTTGCAAAGGTGGTGAGTTAATACGGAAGTTTGGATTATATGCGTATTTATGGTAAAGTAATTAGCATTCTGTGCCAGAGGTGATGCAGTGTAGGATCGTCCCTTCAATATTTAGGAGTTCTCATGAGCGAGAACAATGATCGATCGCAAGAAGGTCGTCACTATGATGGCTTCAACAACACGTCCAATGAGTTAGCAGCAAAGTTGCTGAAACTCCAAGAGCTCGAAGACAAGGTTAGGTCACAGGAGACCGAAAATATTTCCCTTACCGGCAAGAACGACAAGCTCATCGAGATGTTGAAAGACGCCCGGCAACAGCTGGTTATTCTACGGGAAGAAGTAGATCGGCTTGCGATACCGCCCAGTGGCTACGGAGTGTTTTTACACTGTTACGATGACGACACCGTAGATGTTTACACTTCTGGTCGCAAGATGCGTACAGTGGTTTCGCCGAATATTGACGTTCAAACGCTTCGTCTCGGACAAACTGTTCGAGTTAATGAAGCGCTGACTGTTGTTGAGAGCGGTCCGTTCACCCGCATAGGCGAGATTTGCTCACTGAAGGATGTGCTTGAACTCGAGGTGGATAATGAGCCACTTCGTGTGGTTATTGTCACGGCTTCGGATCAAGAGCAGATTGTTTGGGTGGCTGATTCGATTGATGCTTCCAAGCTGAAGGCGGGTGACTCGTTACTCGTCAACACTAAGGAGGGGTTCGCATTCGAACGCATTCCCAAATCTGAAGCCGAGCAGTTGGTTTTGGAGGAAGTTCCGGATATCAACTATGACGACGTCGGTGGGTTGAAGTCACAGATCGAAGCGATTCGTGACGCAGTCGAATTGCCGTATCTTCATGCCGATTTGTATGCGGAGTACAAACTGCGGGCCCCGAAAGGCGTTCTGCTGTATGGTCCTCCGGGGTGTGGCAAGACGATGATTGCGAAAGCGGTCGCGAATTCGCTTGCGAAGAAGGTCGCTGAACGTACCGGGAAGCCAGGTGCCAAAGCCTACTTCCTGAACATCAAGGGTCCGGAGCTTCTCAACAAGTTCGTCGGTGAGACTGAACGGCATATCCGGGAGATATTCCGGAGGGCCCGTGATAAGGCCTCGGAAGGTATGCCTGTCATCGTGTTTTTCGACGAGATGGAATCCATGTTCCGCACCCGCGGTTCAGGCGTTTCATCTGACGTGGAAAGTACGATTGTGCCACAGCTCCTCAGTGAGATTGATGGAGTCGAGGGGTTGGAGAACGTGCTAGTTATTGGCGCTTCCAACCGTGAAGACTTGATCGATCCGGCGGTACTCCGTCCCGGTCGTCTTGACGTCAAAATCAAGGTAGAGCGTCCGGATGCGGAGGCAGCTGTAGATATTTTTTCCAAATATCTCACAGAGGACCTGCCGATTAACGCCGATGATCTCCGCGAGTTTGGCGGAGACCGTGAGTGGTGCATCAGGGCTATGATCCAGAAAACGGTCGATCGTATGTACTCAGAGGGTAACGAGAATCGTTTTCTCGAGGTCACCTATGCGAACGGCGACAAAGAGGTCCTGTTTTTCAAGGACTTCAACTCCGGCGCGATGATTCAGAATATCGTCGACCGTGCCAAGAAGTACGCTATCAAAAGTGTGCTCGGCACGGGTCAGGGTGGACTACGAATCCAACACCTCATGGATTCGATTGTCGACGAATTCACCGAGAATGAGGACTTGCCAAATACGACAAACCCGGATGACTGGGCCCGTATTTCTGGCAAGAAGGGTGAGCGTATCGTGTATATTCGCACCCTTGTCTCGGGTAAAAACGATAAAGGCGTCGGTAGTCGTTCCATCGAAACCGGCGCCAACCTTGGTCAGTATTTGTGAGCAATCACGATTGATCAGGCAACCGCTTAGGTTCCGCAACAGCTTCGGCTGTTGCGGAACCTAAGCTTTTTTAATTTCGTAGATTTAATTGCTTGATTGTGGCACGACGCAATAAAATACCGCTCCATATTGGGGCGGTATTTTATTGCGTGACTTTCGGATCGAATAATTTGTCTAGTTAACTGTAACTTGACTAAACGAGTTCTACAGTTGCGCCAGCTTCTTCGAGAAGTTTCTTTGCGGCGTCAGCTTCGTCTTTAGTAGCCTTTTCCTTAACAGCCATTGGTGCGCCGTCAACGATAGCCTTAGCTTCACCGAGACCAAGACCAGTGATTTCTTTGACAGCCTTGATGACAGCAACTTTCTGGCTACCTGCGTCAGCTAGTTTAACGGTGAATTCGCTCTTTGCGTCTTCAGCAGGTGCAGCTTCAGTAACTGGACCAGCAACAGCTACGGCAGCGGCTGCAGGTTCGATGCCGTACTCATCTTTAAGTACAGTTTTTAGTTCGTTTACTTCTAGGACAGTAAGCTTCGTCAGCTCTTCTGCCAATTTTTTAACATCAGCCATGATAAATCCTTTCAGGATTAGTAGTTTGTAATTAGTATTCGGGAATTGGTTGGTTGCAGAAGCTGTTACCAACTCCTAACTACCACCTCCCTATTTAAGCGGTTGCTTTAGCTTCTATACCATCAAGTAGTGCGTGTAGATTACCTGACAATGCGTTAGTAACGTCGTGTACTGGTGATAGTAGCTGTGCGACGACTTGGCCGATAAGCTCGTTCTTGCTTGGTAAGCTTGCGAGTGCTTTTACGGCTGTGGCGTCGAGTAGTTCACCCTCCATGCCAAATGCACCAACGAATTCGAGGACTGGATGAGTCTTCATAAATTCGGCAAGTATCTTGGCTGGAGCAACTTCATCTTCGGAACTTGTTGCATAGAGCAACTGTCCGGTCAAAAGTGCAGTATCGGTGTTCTTGTAGGTATCGTTTGCTGCCATCGCGACACGTACCAGGCGGTTTTTGACCACCTTAATTGATACGCCAGTTTCGCTAGCGGCACGTCGTAGCGTCTGGATGTCGGCGACAGATAGTCCATCGTATTTGGCAAACACAGTCAGCTTTGACGTTGCAAAGATAGTTGAAACTTCAGCAACCAATTCGTTCTTTTTTGCTTTGGTTATTGCCATTGCGTATAGATCCTTCTTGGTTAATATTATTTTCGATCCGAATTGTCAACGAACAGTTTGCACATTACGTTCCGTGGTATCTGCGCAATAAAAAGAGTCTTTAGATCTCGCAGATACCAAAGACTCGGCTGGATAAACTAGTGGTGGTAGTAATCGCCTCGGTAGCGGATTAAGTATTTCTACGGCTACTGTCTTTGGTAATGTCTACCACGAATTATAGCAAAATGGGCAGTAATGTCAACAGTATCTAAGATTGAATCACTTTAAGAATACTGTCAGAAGCTTATATTGGAATGAAGAAATAATGACCAGATAATAATAATTTATTCGACAATGCTATACTGAAAGTGTTTTTATGCCGTCAAAACAAATACAAAACTTGAATCTCTGGATATATGTTCCACTATGGCTGTTTTTTGCCTATCTTTACTGGAATATTCTTGGCTTCACTGCCTACGGCAATACAAATATTTTTCTGGGTGGGCTCTATTTTATTCAGTTTGGTGTTCATGAGGCATCTCATATCGTCTTTGTTTTTTTACCACCTATTTTGACAGCCTCGGCTGGATCGTTGGGCGAAATAGCCTTTACGTCTTTGATTGTTTACGCTTCATATCGAGCAAAGTCATATTTTGCAATGACTTTTGGTCTGATTTGGCTCATGTTGGCTATGACAAGCGCGGGCAATTATATGGCCGATGCACGCACACAGGCGATGCCACTGGTAGGCCCATCCGAAAATCCACAACATGATTGGCATTTTGTTTTTAGTCAGTTGGGATGGTTGAATAATGACATATTTATTGGCGGCATGGTAAAAATTATTGGTGATGTTTTGGGCGCTGTAGGTCTGATTTTGAGATTAATTATTATTATCAATGAGTTAGTAAGACGAGCCTATAATAGGTCGTAATTATAGTATAAAAATATTTATCACCCTCTTATTCTTCTTTTTATTTATAATAAATTGCTAATTTGTGTATCAATAATTAAAAAATTATGATATCTTATGTTTGAAATGTCGCTTGAGAGCATCAAATCTGAACCAGAACCTGATCCTGAACCTCGACCTGATTTACTGAGGATTATGAAAACAGTGAATGAAACTTTGCCGTCACACGGCAGAGGTATTATATCCCCTGAGCAAATGAGACAAAAGAAGGCTGCTAGTTGTTTTGGTAGGCATGCAATTATTGGATCTCAACTAATTAACGAGGGATTTAACCCTGACCAGCTAGCATGGTTAATTAGTCTCAATCATGGCATGAGGCAAACTCAAAAGTACACAAAGGCTAAATATAATCTAGGTCATGCGTTTTTGGCGGTAAATGGGGACGCGCCAACATTAGTCGACACTATCCATGGGGCGTTCTTGCAGGATAGCAGTAGAACATCATGGTTACCTGAAAATGGCCATAATCAAACACTTCCTATTATCGATCGAGTTGTTGCAAATGAAGTCGTGGAACCAAACAAAAAATATAAGTTTGGTAATGTAACGAATCGTGCTAGCCAGCCCAATGCGGCACGAACCTGGGCTCTCAGGGCATTTTTTTCGTATCATACATTCGACCAAGGCTTAGAATTCTATCAGAGCGAACATCCAGATTTTCGAAAAAAGAAACACATAACCGTCGGTGATTATGCCGACTTCTACCACGAGCTTGATAAAAGCCGTATATGTGAACCGATTCCAATATCAAACTTTGTCTTAAGAGCTATATTGTTAGGAAATATTGAAAATCAAGGTACGCACCAAAGCCGAGGAATTGCTTAGTACCTATTTACCCGAGATAATATTCTATTATGTAAGTTTTGATACTTCGTCATAGAATGCAATTTCGGTGGCAAGTGCTTCGCGGACTATGTACGTTGTGTAACCAGCCATGTTATAGCAAGTACTGATTTCGTATTCATCGTGGCAGAGATTTGATTGTTCGTCCGTAAGAACATCAAGTGTTTTTTGATATCCGGTTGCGTAGAGTACAGAGATACCTTCAGCGCATTTTTTACGAAGCAGCGCATTTTTTTTATTAATCCGTGATTGAACAGATTCATTTGTTTTAATAATTGCAGCGTCTACCTGTATCTTTTTAGACGATTTATCGCCTAAAAATAATGGATTTAGTGCCGGATCAGCTGTCAGGAACATTGCACTTAATGCGTAGCCAGCAACATTGGCGCTAGTTTTTTTGTTATCTGGCGATTTTTCCAAATCCGCAACTTTTTGGCTTATGCGATTCAGCACGGAGTAGCTGTCACGAAAATTGTAGTTGTTTCGTGTGCGAAGTATGATATCTAATGATGTTCGAGGTCCATGTTTGCCATCGAACGCAATCGATTTATAAGTGGCGTCACTCTGATCTGCAAGCCTTTGTTCGGCCACAGGATAGTGATTCCATGAATCTAGTTCGAAGTTACCTAGCCTTGCCATGCAGGAATTGTAAAGACAAACAATAATAATTGCAAGTATGAGCGAGTTTAGCAACTATATAATTGAGGGCGTTTTTAAAAATCAAAACGGGCGTCCGGCATTATTTTAGGAATTTTTTGCTTTGGCCTCTATGTAGAAACAGTAGGTTATAGCAAGATTTTCAAGTTGATAAGCATTAAATGTGTATAAAAGTGCATATGCACTAACTGCCCTTTCGACCGGTTTTGGCGCTAGACGAGCTATTTGGGTAACAGGCACGGCGGGTAATCCAACGGCGAAACTTGTCGTGAAGTCGTAGGACATAAATTTTGAACGACCTCTCAAATTCATATTTTTAACCAGTCGTTTTGAATCTTGGAGTATTTGTTCGTTGCTGAGGTCTTCTCCGTTTTCTATTGCATCGATGAATCTCTCCCATGCATACATTAGTATTGTTCGTGTATGAAGCCAGTATAACAATAACAATACAATTATTATTGGGGCTCCTGCTAGTGTTCCAAGGAATACATAAGCAAATAATTCGCCTCCCATATTGGTCGCAATATTCAATGCTATATAACTGCTAGAAATTAGGATAGGAACTAGTGTAATAATAAGTGGTATAAAGTAGGTTTTCATAAATATAAATCGTTTGTACGAAAGAATTCTAGACTTGTTTTCGTGAATAAATGTTGAACTTTCTTCTTGTGATACAATTTGTTTGGTTGAAAGATAGTGTTTAATCCAAAAGCGCTTCTCTACTCTGTCAAGTCCGATTCTTGGAAGTGAATAGAAAATAAAAATGCCAATTAACAATATGTATATAAGTGGCTCTACGGTGTGATATATTTCTGGTAATTTATCCGTGAAAGCATTGAGGGAATATAAAACAATCAAAGCGATTATTGGCCAATATAATACAATTGTATTTATAAACAGAGACGTTGCACGTAGCTTGAATATTTCGACAAGTTCTTTTGTTAATTGTTGAGCATTAATATTTGTTGATTGATTGTTTTCTTGTTGTATTTGTTGGTCGCCCATTTGTTCCATGTGAGTAAGTATATCACGGACTAAAATAGTCATGATTAGTTATGATAACAATATATGTCGCACTTACCGACCGTTATAGTTCGTCCAATCAGTAGCCAAATCAAATCCGTGCGGGTAACGTACGGCAAATCCACCAGTATCGTAGACCTTACCTGGTCCCATACTGGTTTCAACTATCGAACAACGTGGATAGGCACGGTAGCCTGCTGCCACTAATACATAACCTTCTTTATCTATTTTGGCACCATCATAACGAATTGTATAATCACCACCACCACAACCACCCATGACAACATTCATAGGTAAATCATAGTATGTTTCACGGTGCGCCACACCGCTACTATCAACGAATATTTGCGCGCCTTTTGTTCGAGTCAATGATCTCGCAGTAGGTTTCTTTTCAGGAATAACTGGAGGAGGAGGTGTCGCACGTTCGATAGTTAGTACTTCGTTAGCACCGTCGATGATTAAGTTTGCCTTTTTTATTATTGTATTGTCCTGATCACCTATTTGTTTGACGCCAGCGGAGATTGCAATTTCGTTTGGTGATTGTGCCGGTGTCATAACCTTTTGACGTAAGGCTCCGTCGACAACAATTATTGGCCGGGCGCGATAAATAATAATTGCTGAGTCAGTTGAAATCAACTTACTATTAATTGCAGGCTCAACAATATCTTGAGTATCGATTGTTATGTGTGCGTCCTTCAGCGCACTACGAACGGTAGTTGAACTAGTCAGGATAACGTGACTCTGACCGCGATCATGAAATGTGACAAGTCGACCATTTTGTTGAGTTTGGTTATTGTTTGTTAATATGAACCCAATCAGCGCTGTCAATAGCACGATAAAAATAACTACAATTTGTAATTTTTGTTGATTAAGCTGTTTTTTTGATTTTTTAGAGCGTGGAAATCGCTTCATATATTCACTATAACAAATTATTTTTGAATATAACTCTCATGAATATACTGGGTATGTTGGTGGTGCATCGATAGCAAGACACTTAACTACTTTTCAATTTATATATCATAATGAAATTATGGTTGTGTTAAAGTTGTAGTCTGTGCTTTTGGGGGCGACGGATTAGCATTTTTTCCGTTAAACACTTTTTTGATGGCTTTATCGGCGGCGCTGGGACCTGACGATAATTGTTTGTAGGTTGTTTTAATTTCTGACGGTTGTAGCTCGGTAATGACCTTCCTTGCCATTAAGCCGATGCCGATAAACAATAAAATCGTAAAGACAACCCAAAAAATGAGCAGTTTGTACGAAAAATGATGTCTTATAACTAGCATCTGGTTCTAATCCTCTTAGCCGACTTGGTCAATACTATTATGCTTCTGCTACAACTATAACAAAAACTAGGTTAATAAATGAAATATTGCGCATAGAATATTAAATTTAACAGATACATAATCATTCTCAAATCAAATTAATATCATAATATGTATTATTCCTGAATTCCAATCCCAATCTTTCCACCTAGGTTTTTCTAAGAACGATCTCTCGTTGTTCGAATGGGCTATGCCAATTGTAACGTTTACGTGAGCGACTGTTAAGTATATTTTCAACTTCTTGTA
>JBAQWG010000015.1:0-23527 GCA_049298775.1 Saccharimonadales bacterium (SeqCode) | reverse complement strand
AATTAGTGGTGGCGTAGAAGCGATGAAAGAAGGATAAGGAGAAATTATGGTTAATATAGTAGAAAAAACGAAATTAAAAGACGGCAAAATCATTTCGGTCGTCGGCGTCGTCATCGATGTTGAATTCGGTGAGAATGTAAAATTGCCAGCTATTTATCATGCGCTACACGTAGAGCATGATGGTAAAACAATCACACTAGAGGTGGCGCAACATCTCGACGAACACACTGTTCGTGCTATCGCTCTGTCAAGTACTGATGGTCTAATGCGCGGTCAGGCTGTTGAAAATACGGGTGCTCCAATTAGCGTACCTGTTGGTGAAGAAACTCAAGGACGTATGTTTAACGTCGTTGGTGAGCCTATCGACGGCAAACCGCAAGTAGGCGGTAGAAGAGCTCCTATTCATCGTAATCCACCTGCCCTAGTTGATCAATCAAACACCACTGAAATCCTTGAAACTGGTATTAAGGTTATTGATCTTATAGCCCCACTAACAAAGGGTGGTAAGGCTGGTCTGTTTGCGGGTGCTGGTGTCGGTAAAACCGTCCTTATTCAGGAGCTTATTAATAATATCGCCGAGTATCATAAAGGTAACTCGGTATTTGCCGGTGTTGGTGAGCGTACTCGTGAAGGTAAAGATTTATACGAAGAATTGGAAGATAGTGGTGTTTTAGACAAAACATCGCTAGTATTTGGTCAGATGAACGAGCCACCTGGAGCACGTCTTCGTGTCGCTCTGTCTGCCCTTGCGATGGCTGAATCATTCCGTGATGAAGGTAAAGATGTTTTGCTGTTTGTTGATAATATCTTTCGTTACACCCAAGCTGGCGCCGAAGTATCTGCTCTTCTTGGCCGTTTACCATCAGCTGTTGGTTATCAGCCAAATCTTCAACAAGAAATGGGTATGTTGCAAGAACGCATTACGAGTACAAAAAATGGCTCAATCACTTCAGTTCAGGCTGTCTTTGTGCCAGCTGATGACTTCACTGACCCAGCACCTGCGGCGACATTTGCCCATCTTGATGCGACGATTGTTATGAGTAGAGGCCTGACTGAAATTGGTATCTATCCCGCCGTGGACGTGCTTGACAGCTCCAGTACAAGCCTAGATCCTGAAGTTATCGGCGAGGAACACTATCGTGTTGCTCGCGAAGTACAGCGAGTCATGCAAGAATATAAAGACTTGCAGGACATAATTGCGATTTTAGGTATGGAAGAGTTATCTGATGAGCAGAAACAGACGGTTAATCGCGCACGTCGCATGCAACGATTCTTTGCGCAACCGTTCCATGTTGCCGAACAGTTTACCGGTAATACCGGTGTTTACGCTAAATTGGAAGATACGATTAAGGACGCGAGTGATATTCTTGCTGGTAAATATGATAGTAAACCAGAGAGTTGGTTCTATATGGCTCCGGGGCCTCTTTCTGAAAAGAAAGATTAATGAAGTAAAAAAGAGATCGCGTTAGCCGATCTCTTTTAGTTAATGCGATAATTGCCAATCAGACAGTCGTTAGTGTCTCACCTAATAGGGCTCTTGCACCAAGAGGTTTCTGTAGCGGTTTGGCAATATTTGGCCTAATGTCAGGTGTCACCTCTTGTTCGACGATGAGTTTGGGTTTGTCGTACCAACCTCCGACTGCACTGTCATATAGGATAGTGCTTTCAGATGGACCTTGTAGTTTATCGAGCGCATCATCTAACTTTGCAACAACATGCATATACATGGCTTGCGTTTCGAATCTCATGTTCTCTCCTGTTATGTTTTCCGGCTCAGCGACTGCGTCTGTCGTGATCACCGGCAAGGCGTGTGGGGCTTCGATGAGAATTATAGTCTTTATGTACTTTTTGTCAAGAAGTTTTTTTGTAATGATTTTTGGCAAAGTATCTGGTATACTAACAGTAATGAATTTTCAGCTTGTTACTCTTCTTGGTACTAAAGTAGATCGTGATGTCTATGAAGTAATTTTGCCGACGGCTGCAGGTGAAATTGAGGTGTTCCCTGGTCACGAACCGCTAGTAAGCTTGGCTATACCTGGTGCAATTGCTGTTCGTACTGCAAAAGGAGATGCGGACAACAAGTTAGATTACTTTGCTATTAGTGGCGGTGTCATCGAGACTTCACCAGAGAGATTGCGTGTTCTTGTTGATGAGGCTGATAGTGGTGAAGATATTATTGAAGCTGAAAGTAAGGCGGCTCTTGAGCGAGCAATAAAAATGCGCGATAGTGCTAAAGATCAGGTTGAGCTTGAAAAAGCTCATCAGTTGGTAGATCGCCATGCTATACGCCTAAAAGTTGCTGATTTACATCGTCGCTATCGTCATTAAAGCTACCAAAAGAAAACGCCCCGTCAGGAGCGCCTCCTTTATCTAGAGATTGCTCTTGCGGGGCCTTATGGCACGGGATATGTGCCACATTCGTTTCGCTCGGATGCCGACCACTTCGCGATAAGGGTTGACGTTGAGCTGCCTAGATGACTACCGAACAGAAAATATTGTTCGTTCGGTTCGACATGCCAGACGGTGATGTCGAACATCTGTCGTGCGTTGCCCGACAGTGTGACGTAGCCACCTTGCATAACTCCCTGAACCGATATTCTCAGGTCGTCGGGATTGGGCGTTTCCCACTTTCCGTCTACGGCGTGAACCAGACTCAGAACTGCGTCTGATGTACCGAGGTAGATCGAACTGAACGTGATGTAGTTCGGTTTAGCCGGATCTTGGCTGACACAGCCAGTCTGGACAAACCATTCGACGGTCGTGAATTCACCAAGCGTCATTGGTCCAGTGGCTGCGATTGCTTCGTCGGCAATATACAATCTGCCAACGAGGAAGGTGCACACAAGCGCGATGATTGCGAACACGAACCGCGCATTGCGGTTGGCCCACTGGTGAAACATTTTCATGTGCTCCCTTTCGGGTTGACTGCTATTGCAGTTAGGGCGCTATGCCCATTTTTTTATTATAACACAAAAATAATATTTAGTAAATAGACATGCATAGATAATGATGGCTCGGTGGTGGTGTGTACATTGACAGTTATGTTTGTTTTTCTCTGTAATAAGCACCAATTATTGCTCTAGAGTAAAAAACCACGGTATCAATAATGTGTTGTTTATGATATTCGGCCGTGACTGCATGTTCCTTATACTCGTCGCTAAGATTATTACCACTTTGTTCAATAGCTCGAGCAAGCTCTGGCTCCTTTGAGGCAAAATCTTTCCAGGCTACATCAGGGAATTGTATGAGTTTTTCAAGCAAGTCGTCATACGTCACATGAGGGACGCCATAGTTGGCGTCAGGAGTGCCTCCAAATCGTTCTGGTATCTCCATAGTGTAACTAGTATATCATATGTGACATAAGCGCTACATATGGTGTATTTACAAAAAAATATATGGGCGTACAATAATGTAGGAATTTACACAAATTAATATAGAAAGTGTATGTATTATGTCATCGGAGACGTCTATGGATACGACTGTTAATTATGAGTTGGAAACAGAGCAAAGATCATATTATTTGGGCTCATTAAGAGATTTTGGACTTGGTAATCCTTCTGGGGTTACGAGTGAGCTTGCTGATGCTAATAGAGAGACTCGCGAGGAATATGGAAAGACACTACTCGAAGCAATCGCACCTGTTACTGATTTTGCTCATTATTCGTGTGGTGATGGTAGAGAGTGTTTGTCCAATGCCGACGGATCGGCACCGGAAATACGCAAGAGGCATTTTGGTGGCACCGGTACTTTAGCAGAAATTGCAATGAATGGTGACGCGCCGGTGGTAGACACAATTAGCACAGAGACAAGTATGGATGGCATTGGCGACATTGTGCAAAATCATTTTGCAAAGATTAATGGTGTGTTACCGTCGGCTCATTATGAATGTGCGGCTGTCGATGGATCGATTGCTCATAATCAATTTATAGCAGAGAGCGAAGCGCCCGTTAAGTTTGCTGAAGCTATCATGGAACATTCAGAAGTAATAGCCTTTTCTGGTTTGGGTTACGACGAAAATTTGGCTGGAAAAGTGCGCGACGAGGCTAGTAAGACGGCTCAATTGGAACAGGCAAAAAGCTGGAACGGTAAGCATTATGTTGAAATTACTGCAGTCGAAGAGCCAGCTGGAGTAGAAAGACTTGACGTTGATGAAAATCATGAGTTTGGTGGGCATAACGAAGGTACCGTTGTCTTGGTTTTAAGTAGGAATAGAGAAAAGTCTATCTCGCGACAAAAATTAAAAGAACTTGGACTTCTTGATGCTCTTGTATTAAACGTTGATGCATCTGTCGATGTTGCAAAGTCACTAAATGGACGCCGAGGTGATGAAGGCGGAGCTCAATTACTTATTGCTGATTTGGCCAAAGTCGCTGCAATTGCAAAATCTTTACCAAGTGAAGATACGCCCGTATATTTGCTCGTGGTATAGTATTTGTTTTTATTGTTTCACTTATGGTAAAATAACGCCATAATCTTTGAATATAATAATTGGGGGCGATATGGACATAGAATCTATGGGGTCATCAACACAAAAACCATCACGACGTTTACTTTGGGTTGGCGTTGCCGTAGTTGTGGCAGTCATTTCTTCAATTGCTGTAGTTTCATATCTTTTAGTTACGAGTACTAAAAAGGAAACTGCTGTTACGCAGACTAGCGTTACACCTACTGTAGCCACTAAAGAACAAGTTATTCAAAACCTAGCAACTCTTGATTCAAGCATTAAACAAGCAGCGATAGATCAGGCCGCTGTTAAAGATGCTATTAAAGTTAGTGAAAATCAGCCAAAGTTAGGAAATTAACACATGTATACTACTGTTTTAAATTTTTATCCTTCGAAGAAAATTGTCACTATAGTTGCATTCTTAATGCTTAGCTTGTTGATTGCTGCTTATACGCCGATGGCCGCTATTTCCAGCGCTCAATCAGCAATTGATACATCTAAAATCAAGGAGCTCAAGACAAAGGCGCTCGCTGCGATTACAGAACGTATAAAGCATTTCGAGACGACTCTCGGTAATCTGGATGCTGAGGCTTCGACTTCCCCTTCCCCATCTTCAGCGGCATCTGTGACACCATCACCGAGCCCGTCTATAGCAGTTGGCGCGAGTGGTTTTGATATGGCTCTTAATTTTCCTGATGAGATTAAAACGAAGGCGAAGGAATTCTTGCAGAAAATTGTTGAACAACTGAAGGGTATGAAAGAAAAAGTTAGTAGTGCGTCGTCACTAGAGAGCATGCAGTCACTGACAAGTAATCTTGATGCTCAGTCTGGGCTGTCGCAGCTAACAAACATACAGGCTGCCGTCACGCAATCAATTCAAAGTTTGACGGGTGTATTTGACAACCTTAAAACTGTCGGCAAGGACCTTAAGAGTCAATTGGCACAGATGAAGAGTTGCATTAAAGGTACTGAAGCTGGTGCGGGTGGTGACGCTGGGGCTATAGATAATAGCGGTGCCGATACTGAGGACTGCAAAGGCTTGAATACATCAAGTACTCAGGTTGCTGATGATGCTGAATCGAAACTTGGAAGTATCGACACTATTCTAAAAACTATTGGCTCAGTACTTACGTCATGCATTACACTCTTAATGTCTCTAGTGTCTACTTTTACTGGTATGATTGGTGGTATTGGTGGTTCGGGCGGTCTGGGTAATCTTTCTAACCTTAGCAGTCTTACAAGTTCTGCGGATATCAGCAGTCTTACAAGTAGCCTTGGTGGCGTTGGTAGTCTTTTGACATCGTTTACAGGACTATCATCTCAACTTGATTTAACGAGCGGTCTAGCAGGAAGTGCTCAGGGTCTTATGGGTAATCTTACAGGATTAATTAATCTTTAAATCGGGCTACAAGTTGACGCACCTCGTCTGTTGACGAAGTATGCATCAATTGGTCGCGTAGTTCAGACGCGCCTTCAAAATCACGAATGTATATCTTGAAAAAACGTTTGAGTGTTTCGAACGGTCGACCGGTTTGCTCACTGTAATTATCGTAAAGATTAAGCTGAAGGCGTAAAAGCTCTATTTTCTGTATTTGGTTTCCATCGGTTGTTTGACTTACTACCATCTTTCCTGGCGATGTTTCGGCATTAAGTTGTTCGTTTGTTAAATTATCAGGTGTATCCGCAAACGCAAATGGATTGGTAAATATACCCCGCCCTATCATTATGCCATCGACACCATATTGTTCGACGAGTTCGAGTCCGTGTTTTCGATCGCGTATATCACCGTTTATAGTGAGGAGTGTCTGTGGCGCGATTTCATCACGTAATTTTTTGATATCACTTATTAATTCATAATGCGCAGGAACCTTACTCATTTCCTTTTTGGTGCGTAGGTGGATAGTAAAGTTGGCTATATCTTGACTTAATATGTGACTAATCCATTCGTGCCACTCATCTAATTTGCTGTATCCGAGGCGAGTTTTGACGCTCACTGGTAAGCCACTTTTTTTAGCAGCTGAGATGATTGCTGAGGCGTTTTCTGGGGTCAATATCATACCGGATCCACCGCCACTTTTCGTAGCCGATGCATCTGGGCAACCCATGTTAATATCGATGCCGTCGTACCCGAGTTCTGCACAGTGTCTAGCTAGTGCTTCCATAGCGATAGGATCAGCGCCCCATAGTTGGGCGACAATCGGGTTTTCGTCAACTGTTTTAATTAGCCTGCCCCCGATTGCCTTGTCGCCCGCGTGATGCCAGCCAGTCGCATTAGTAAATTCAGTAAACCATACATCAGGTGACGCGGCGCGTGCAACGACATGACGAAAAACGACGTCAGTTACTGCCTCCATAGGAGCCAGTATAAAAAATGGATGTGGTAGTTCATTCCAGAAATTTTTCATAAAGTCCGTTCTATTATACATTGCCTAAAAGGAGAAAACCCCCACTGCTGTAATAGCGGCGGGGGTTTGCTCGATGAATCTGTAAGACGCGTCTACTTTGTGAGCTATGACGCTCTAGTAGAGGTACGGGTCGATTTGTGTAGTAAGAAAAGTATCGACCTCGCGGATGTTCCGCTTGGAATCAAGCATCTGATAGATGCTATCCTTTCGACTTATCCGGCCTCCTCTACTTATCTTACCTCTTAGGTGCGCCATGTCATTTGAGTACTGACTTGCACCGGGCAATCTATCACCGTCCTTAATCTGTTGGACTCGCCGACATGATTGGACGGCGATTTGTTCCCCTGAAGGGACTTGAACCCTCGGCCTACGCTTTGTAAGCGATTGCTCTGCCTCTGAGCTACAGGGGATTGGCGCTGAGATTTCCTACCCGTACGGGCGTGATAACTTAAATTTCATCAAGCTAGAAATGTACTTGCAGGAAAGCGCTCAGCGGAACAAGGATAAAATCCCTCATCCACACTCCGCCAAGCACATTGCTACAATATTACTATAATACAACATATGGGCTGTTAGGTAAATACCTTACCTAAGCAAGTCTTGTTCGAAAGCGATCATACCTTTGTAGTCTGCCGAATAGCCACTTATATCTGGGAAATCGAGGGTAATAATATGCTTCCAGATAATACCGATGAGTCGTTCAAATTCAGCGACATCTTCGTCAGAAAAATTTGCACTGAGGGTAACGATATCGTTACTTTTTGTCGGTTCGATAAACTGAATGACACCCTGCTCCGTGGTGTATTTGCCGTATTCGCGCGAGCGTTCGGCCATCAATTTGTAGAATAATAGTTGATGGCGATATTTATGCAACTTCATTTTTTCGTAATCGGTCTTGCCTTTCCAGCTAGGGACGGCTTTGCCCGTTTTGTAGTCAGTGAGAATAAGTGATTTGGTTTCATTATTAACATCAATAAGGTCAATTGCACCCGTCAGTCTTGCGTCACCGACCATGACACCTTGCCCTGAGAAGTCTACTTCTGTTCTCTGGCCTTTAACAAATGTGTCATATTTAGCTTCTAGGAATGTCTGGAGACTATGACTACCCTTTTGCTGATAGTATGCTAAATCATTTTCGGTCAACTGTTGGCTCGCTAGAGATGTTTCGAAATCTTGCATGACGTCCTCTGATGGGCGTAAATGCCCCGTGGACGTTAAATGGTTGTGCGCCCGTTGCAGGACGGCGTGCATAACACGGCCATAAGTGGTAGCGGGAGTATCTGCAGAAGGAAAATGTAAAAGATGACTCATCATGAAGCCCTCGGGGCCACCGTGACTAACATCTAAAAAGGCACTGACGTGAGTGGTGCTCAAGTGATAGTGTTGTAACGCGGGAGCTAATAGCTCCTTCATGTCAGCTTGTTTAATTGTAGTAATTGGTTGATACCATTCTAATTCTGCGGCTTGGGTAGCGCTTTCGACAGTATGCGTCGGTGACCATGTTGATACCTGCCAATTATCGCTAACCAAGAAATTAGAAATCTCTGTTTCCTTGCCACTAGCATCTGCCCTACTGTAACTAATGAATAGCTGTCGTTTTGCGCGGGTCATTGCAACAAAGAATAGACGTAGTCGCTCATCAGGGGTATTACCAGCTGAAGCTAAAGGCAGATTTGGTGGATAGTTGATGAGGCGCCCAGGTGAACGAACACGTTCACCCCAGGTACTATCAATAGCGCCGATGACATATACGGTATCAAATTCAAGTCCTTTTGATTTATGAGCGGTCATCAGACAGAGTGCATCGTCCGGGTGATCAAACGATGGACGAACGCTGGTAATTGATATGTTAAGTCGACGATGGAGATCAATAAAGTCCAGAAAGTCGGGCAAGAATATTGTTTCCCCCGTGTGGTAGTCGCGTAATTTAGTTCGGATTGTTCGAAGTGCTTCTAGGTATGATAAATACTCTTCGGGAAAATCTCGTCGTTTATCGGCATTAAAATAATAATCAAATATCGGTGAATCAAAGCGATCGATCCGTTGATTTTTACCAATAATTCTATCGAGCATTTGTTCAAGCGGTAGTGTGAATACCTCTCGGCTACCGATAATCAGCCAATCCCTAACTTGTGCTAGTTCGGGAATTTCTGCCATAACTTCTAGCCAGTGCCGATGCTCATCCTTTGCTTTTAGGCTCAATTGCCAAATAGTGAGTGGGTCTATACCCCAAGATGGATGGCTGAGAACTTCTGGTAATAATGCTTCGGCATGGCCAACGTGTCCATTTGATAATTCGACGCATAGTCGTGCGAGTAGTTCTATATGGTGAATAATTGGCATATCAAGTACATTGTCGCGACGTTCGTAATTGATAGGAATATTTAATTGAGCCAGTGCTGGTAACAAACGCACAATGCTTTTGTGGTCGCGTGCGAGTACGGCAATTTCACCCGGTTTTACTCCATTGTCTAATTGCTTCTTGATAGATTCGACAAGCCATTGCTGCTCATCAGTAATGAGAGGTGTTTCTACTAATGTTACATTTGCATTTTCGTGTTTAGTCTTGGAGATTAGTGCTTTTGTAAGGCCTGGAATACGATTCTCGAGACGATCTGCGCCTGTTGAAATGACGGATCGAGCTTTGTCGAGGATAATTTGGTCACTACGATAGTTATCTGTTAGAACGATGCGTTTAGCCGATGAGTATAAATCTTGAAAACTAATGATATTACCAACATCTGCACCCTGAAAACTAAATACCGCCTGATCATCATCACCTACGACCAATATGTTTGGTTCATCGCCAATTGGATTGTCTGCAAGCGCCGATAGGATACGCATTTGTGCAAGGTTGGTGTCTTGGAATTCGTCTGCCATAACATACAAATAGCGTTCCTGCAGATCAAATCGAAGCGCTGGGTTATGTTCAATCGCGTGTACGACCTGTAGAATCATATCATCAAAATCATATAATCCAGCCTCCTCCATGCGCGCCAGATATTGGTCATAGACGACTGCTGTTGCTCGTAGTTTGACTTGATGTCGTCGCGCCTTAAGGACGAATTTACCCCGTTCACTCTTCTCCATCCAATCGTTTCGCCACGCCGTTACCGGTTTGGTTGAATTATCAGTGGTTGCTTGATTAACGGCATCTTCAAGGCTATCGGCGAGAATACGTGATAGCGGTACGACACCAGTTAAAGGGCTTTCGGTAGCTGTTGCGCGAATTGTTTCGATATGCGGTGCCAATAAATCGGCGGTTTTTTTTGAAATACCACCATCGAACACAGGAGCCAGTAGCGATTCAGCTATTTCGATTGTTTGGTCATTGTGATCAAGAACACCGAGTAGCTCGGCACTTGTCATACCGCTTTTTTTAAGCTCACTGATTGTTCGAGTGATATCACTGAGGTGCGTAAACTCATCGTTCATACTCGTAGCAAGTGGGTTGTCGTATGGTAGTTCTTCAAATATTGAACGCATTATTTGATAGGTGGCTAGATTGTCTGCGGGGCGAAATTCTGCGCCTCGATAAAAATCTGCCCGATGTTGCGAAATAATATCACTACAAAAACTATGAAAAGTATGGACGGCTATTTTATAGGCATCGCGACCAATAATGTTCGTCATTCGTTGTCTCATGGCCGCCGCACCGCTATCGGTGAACGTCAGACATAGGATGTTTTCTGGCAGTGTGTCGGTTTTTTTCAAAATATTCGCGGCGCGCATACTGAGTAATTCGGTCTTGCCAGTACCGGGACCTGCAATAACAATAACCGGTCCATCTATTGTATCGACAGCAGACTGCTGAGCAATATTCAACTTTTTATAGCGAGTCTCGAATGTCATCACTTATAGTATAACGTAGAGTTAGCCTGCGGTGGGTGATTTTTGAGAAATTTTGGTACGATGTTCTGACTCTTTCTGCCAAGAGTCACGATCGAATTTTACTAATTGTTTTCGTGTACCACTAAAATGGGAACCGGGTACCTGTATAAGCCGTAAATCGGAAAATGGTCGAATCGGTAGTACAGTTTGTTCGGTGCTCGATTCAAAATCGACTTTATAATCATTGTATCTTCCGAATGAATCATGCTCGGCTGTGATAATGTGGCCTCTCGTATCACGACTGATTCTAATCATCGCATCACCTACGTCACCGGTATGCAACGCATTTGTGTCTCCTAGATAACTTTGCAGAACTATTGGATCGACGGGTAAAATATGACTATTACGCATGGCGTGACGAGGATCTTGCCAGGCTTGAACGGCAAGGGTGGCCAAGTCGTAAGGTAATTGGGCTAGGATACGCTTAGTTAGATCTTTCTTGGTCTCTTTATTTCGTGGACCTGGTAAAACCCCATGAAGGTAGCTAACCTTCATTCCTTGTAAATTCGCTCTATCTGTCGCGACGATACCAATTTGGGCACCGCGGGAATAGCCTGTTACGGCTATTTCGATAATTCCGTTTTCGTCTGGTTCGAGACCTAATCCCATTTCAGAACTGATTGCATTTGTTATGGCTAATTTATCGTCCGCCATTTCGTTTAAAGAGAGTGTTCCAGGATGCATCTTAGGGCCAACATTAACCGTTGGAAATCCGGCACGAATAGGGTTTTCGAAGTAAAGTCGGGTTGCTGTTCCTTCAGCCTCTATAGATGTGAAGACGGCATCACTATGTGATACAACAGGTAAATCGGTTTGCGCATCATTATCATCGTCGGTTCGATAGCCCGCATATGCGTGATAGGATGATTTTCTGGGCTTTCTTCTCTTATTATCTGCATAGACTCGTACTAACTGTACGTCTAATGAATGAAGTACTCCTTCGCCCCATTTTCTACAAAATTCATGAGGATGATTGTCAAGTATTTTTATTGATTCATAATAATCTTCATTAATAGGTAGGCGCTCGTTTGGAGTGTCAATGATAGACGACCTGTTCATTTGACGATATCTTCAATTATTGATGCCATTAGGATAATCCTACTTGGATACAAACTATATTACTTTTGATTAGATTTGTAAATAATACAACTTATAACTATATTATAGCACAATAATATCAAATTGTCTATTTATACTGATTGTAATGTGCTATACTGTCCCTATCTATGATTGAGTTGATTTACGATGATTTGGCAATTGAGCAAATTGCGAAAAAGCAATTTGGACTTAAGCTAGAAATTGATAAAATTATTCTTCGTCAAGTGCCTGTGAGTAGAACAGCCACTACAACTATTTTTTTGACAACGAAGAAGCAGTTATTTGCATACATTTCAGCTCAGTCGACTATGACTCTTGGTGATGTCAAAAAGATAGTCTCGCGTATGGGTTTGAAGCCAGAATTATTTGTGCCTCCGAAAGGCCAACCAAGCTACTTTGACGATATTGGTCGAAGGCACGTTCGAGCAGTATTTCCTGGTCGAAGTAATATATTACCATCGGATCTTGTTTATTACCGCACACTAGCGCCATATAACCCTGCGTTAATTCAGATACGCGAAATTCCTAGTGGTGAAATATGTCAATACGATGCTGATGCACATGGAAATTGGCGCGTTGCCGTCAAGTTTGCTTATCGACGGATTAAGACAAGTTAAATAATCTGCGCGGTATCTATGTTCGCGTCAAAGAGAAGTGATATTTAGAAATCGGTAGTTGAGCTTTCGAAATCACTTGCGTCATTATCGTCAATCGACAAGTCATCCAACTGACCGGTTACCTTATCGAGATCAGAAGGTGCGGTGACTGTTGTGTCCGGAGCTTTAGATACTTGCGGTGAAGTCGTTACAGTTGTTGACGATATTGTATCGTTTTTAGTAAATATGTTTGTATATGCCAAATAGCCTACTGCACCGATAACGAATAACGTTACGATAACAATAACTACTTCAACGATAGTGAAACCAGTTTTTTTCATTATGATTTACTCTCATTCGCAGCTTGCTTAACGGCTTTAATAAGTTCTTTGACTGATTGACGGTAAGTTTTCATGGACTCAACACTCCCCGTACGCTTTGCTTGAAAGTCGGAAATATCAGCTCGTGGATGGTCGCCTGCGCAATTAATGGTAGGTGTTGTAAGTTGAGAATCCATTGAGGTGGACGCCGCTACTTTAGCAGATTCAACGCTTGCGACAAGACTATCGTAGTCTGCACTTGTAAGTTTCTTGTCGGTATAAAATGTCTTAACTGAGTCGTAAACTTTTGTAATATGATCAAAAGCTTTCTGACGGCGCTCATTCATATTGCCTATAATGGTGTTAGCCCTATTGACATGATTTTCGCAAACTTTGCGCTTTGCGTCACTTAGTTTTTGTTTGGCCTCGGTTTTTACGGCCTCCATCTTTTCTTTGTTGGCTTGACGCTGTTCTTCGACTGTTTGCTTGAGTTGCTGAGCTGTACTTCCCCGTGTGGTCGTTGTTGGGGGCGTTGTTGTACTGCTAGTACTGCCTTCGCTAACTTCCTGCGCGTTAGCGGCAATTGGTAGTAGCAATATTGCTGTAATACTTGTAACAAATGTGGCTTTGAAAAATTGCTTCATATAATCCTTAAGCTTAGTATATCTATACAATACTGAAAGTATGAGTTATTTTCAATACAAATATTATTTATTTTAAATCAAGTACAATAAGGTGCTCTATGTGTGGTGTTCGAGGAAAGAAGTTATAGCCTTGATGGTGCCGAATACCGTACTTCTCGGCTAGGAGCGCAACGTCACGGGCCTGAGTGACAGGATTGCAACTAAGATAAATTATGCGCTCAGGCGCGGCTTCGAGCAGCTTATTTACGACATCATCGTGCAGTCCAGCTCGTGGTGGATCTAGGATGATAGTGCTGTCACTTGTTATGTGTTCGAGTGCTGTTTCGCTTGGTGCGAGTATGGCTTTGGCAGTTTTTTCTCGCTCCATGGCGGTAATATTGCGTTGCATCTCGCGGACTGCGTATTCATTAATTTCGACCATTGTTACGTTATCTCCACCAATAGTAAGGCCGATACTACCGACGCCACTATATAAATCTACAACTGGCTTATCGGCGGCAACCCATTTGCTCATGTCACGGAGCGCTTGGTCATATACTGGTAAGTTGATTTGGAAGAAGCCCTCAACTGCATAAGTAAAAGGTACGTCGAGAATTGTATCTGTTAGTGTAGTCTCGCCCCATGATTGCAGGCGTTTTGTAATAACACTGGCTGGGCTTTTGGGGTTGCTAAATATAAGTTCAAAACCTTGGATATTCAATGAAATTAGCTCGTCTTCAGTAAAAGCGTCGAACATTTCATCCTTTACGTATAATTGTGCGACAACGTTACCCTGCCTGTCGCAACGTATAATAACTGTTTTGAGCATAAACGCCTGGACTGGACGTTTTCTGAGTATGTCTATAATTGATTTACCGGCTTGATTGATTGCCGGATGTGCCAAACCAGAGCTTTCAACAGGGATTTTGCCATGTGTACCGCGACGGAAGAATGCAAGACCTAACTGATCTAAGTCCTTATCCCACCAAAAACTGAATTCGATTTTATTACGATATTCATACTCTCGCCCGTCGCTATAAAGTGTTATAGGCTGTGGCAATACGATGTCATGGAGCTCAAATGCTTCTTCTATGAGCGCTGATTTATAATGCTGTTCGCCATCAAGTGTCACGATTTGCCATGGGCTGGTGCTGAGATAGCTATCTGGATCCCTTGGCGTAATGCGCTCCTTTGATGGTTTTATTACCTCTGTTACAACACCTTCTACGAAACTCGACTTCTTTTTTGTTACTTGCACTGTAACTGCCTCGCCGGGCAGTCCTCCCCAGACGAGACATTTTTTGCCACTTTCTAGAGTGCCAATTGCCTGTCCGCCGCCAATCATGCGGTCTATAGTTACTTGTATTAGGGGTAAGGGTTTTTTAGTCATCTGTTCTAGTATAGCGTAATATGAAACAACATAGTTGATTTATAGACTAAAATATGATATAATCAAAGTATTATGTCACAATTAACTACCATTGAAAAGTACGATCCTTTTGCCGTGGCAGCAAAGATTGATTATTTTGCGTGGCTAGAAGGATCTTTCGATAATCAGATTGTTTCTAATCAGGACGCTACTAGCGAGACAGAAACCAGTCTTCGTAATACAAACATTAGTCAATCCGTTTTAGAGCATAATGATACGCGTATTAAATATGACCGTGAAACCGAAGCGTTACGACAAGAGTTGGGTAGTGACCGTTTTTCAAAGCTCGGTGCCGTAGCCGTAACGACCTTGCTAGGTGTTCGCCGACGAAAACAATCTGTTGATGTAAGTGAGCGTATTTTTAAAAAACGGAAGACTGAAAATAAGTTTCTAAACAAGATGCTTGATAATTCGAGCTCAATTATAGTTGGTGCAGCTGCAATTGGTATTGTTGGTCGTGCCGCTTTTAGTGTTATTGCAGCAGAAAATGGCTTCGATACACCGACGTACACTGGCAATAATGTTCAAATAACACCATTTGAAACTAGTAGTAACAATAGTGATAGTTTGAGTGATTTGCTCGCTGTGCGTGATATTCCGACTGGTGATATAGTCGCCCCTGTTCCTGCCCCTGCCCCTACTCCACTACCGGATTATGCTCCAACCTCAACGCCTGTTGAAATTCCTGCCGTGACTCCATCGCGCGTAAATACACACGAGCCTATTCATGAAGTCATCCGTAAGCCTGTTCATGTGAGGACTCCCGCTCCTGCGCAGACGCCCATTCATGCAAAAACCCCCACTGCTGTGCCTGACAAAAAAATCGCTATTGTCACTGGTGGCGCTACTCATCCTGACGCTCAGTTTGAAATAAATAGTCTTATTGAAAACGGAACGCTTGATCCGAAGACGACAGAAATCATCCCAAATAATTACCCTGCCGAGATGGCGCCATTTGTTGGTGGTGTATCTACTCAAGTATCTACCGAAATAGGTGCTAAAAACATACGAGACATTATCGCACAGCATCCGGATTCGGATATTACGTCGTATGCCTTTTCTGAAGGTAACTTCCCCAACGATACTGTCGCAGCTGAACTTTATAGGCAGAAAAATTCATCTGTCAATTTTGTTGGCTACGGTAGTGGTAATTCAGCCTCTGGCCTTTTGAATAGTCCTTTGGCTGAGATGGTTCGACCCATTGTCGATGGATTTGGTATTACACGAACTCCGCCTGCTCCTGGCTCAACTCAAATATTTGACGGTCGTGATGGTTTTGCTGGTAGTGCTCATGGTGACCTCGGAAAACTTATATCTAACGCGCTTAGTCCGAATCATCGTATTCCCCGTCCAGATGAACCGCGCGTTATGACGTTCGATGTCAGCGGTGTTCATTATGAAGTGGTCGGTGAACCAATACCTCTCCCTCCCGGCGCAATTCTTACGAGTGGTATACCCGCTCCTGGATTTGGCGGTCTTCCGGAACTTCGTCCGGCTGATTTGATGCCTGGTGGAATAAATCCTATACCGAATGTTTCTCCATTGCCTGACGCCAATCAGCTACCGCCGGCGCCACTTAATCCTGTTGTCGAGCCACCTTTAGTGCCTGCACCCGATTCTATTAAGCTAGCTACGCCGAGTTTTATCGGCGAGCTACCTTGTGTTGCGCCAAATGGATCTGAATACTTTACTCCTGCTAATGCTTCGTGCTGATTTTTAATCACAATATAATATTGACAAAAAAGAAAAATAATGATACTATTCTATAGATATGGCAGAGATATCTACCACAGTAGTACACGAGTCCTTGAGAGATGCTTCGAAAATTGATTATTTTTCGTGGTTTGAAAACCATGTCCGTCACAATTCATCGCTAGATACTGATGATTCGGTAAGGCAAGCCAAAGAGGTTGACAATCCTCAGATCTCAACTGCGCAAGAAGATACAAAAGATATTTTAGATATTTCCGATACGGAATTTGAAAATAATCACAGAACCGGCTTTGTCCGACGAATGCTTGGGCGTGCAGCTGGGCATTTGAATTATGCGGTAGTAAGTGGATTACATATTCCTACGACTATAAAGGAAAAAGATCATGAATTACATGAAAAATATGCTGACGATGAAAATGACGGTTGGCTTAATAGGCGTAGGAAACACCTTGGTCGAAATGCTATTCGCTATTCAGCCGGCACTCTAGTTGGTCTGGGGGCAACTGTGTATGGTCTTGAGATGTACGACAAAATTGATACGACGATTGCGTCGCTAACCACTTCGCCTGTTCATAGCGTGTCAGACTACCCTATTCGAACATTAGAAGTTCAACTTTCGGGAATAGAGACGCATTTCTATATTGGCGGTAATGGCGATTTCAATGGTGACATGTTTGTTCAACAGCAAAAGGACATGAATCTTTATGATCCAAATGATATTAATATTCAGGCGAGCTATTCGGCATCTATTTATCCGAAAGATCCTGTTCAGATGGATGAGTCTGCCAGGGAAGTAACGCCTCAGCTAGCTGATGCTATTAACCAAGCAGATGGTGGACCAGTTGTTGTGCATGCTTTCTCTGAAGGTGCCGTTGCGGCGGTCTATACTATACATGATCTTGATGCTCAGGGTGTTGATGTTAGTAACGTGCAGCTTGTTGTTGACGGTGGGCCCTATGGCGAAATGGGGCTATTTAAATCAGATACAGTGCAGGGTGTGTCACCAATTCTTGAATCAATGGGTATTAATCCAAATGTCGCTCTTCCGTCTGATGTACAGTTGGTTGTTCGTAGCTATTCGGGCGACGTATGGGGTGCAAGCGGTGATGATTCTTTAATTGCGCAAGGAACCATGCTAGCGGGTATTCAAGGGCACGAGCCAGTTACTCCTGGATCGACATTGATAGCGACCAAGACGGTCGGCAACGTTACTTATGAAGAATACGCAGCCCCTCACCCATTGTCACGACTGACGGGCAATACTGATCCTAACGTTGATCATTTCTTTGATGAATTAGTCCCGATTACTCACCTAGGCGAAGAAACGCAATATGCTAACGCTGAGGGTGTAAGTGATGCATTTGCCACTATGGTTGATGGCGCAACCGGCAATACTGGTGCTGCGAATCGCGCTGTTGATAGCATGATGGCGGTACCTGGTGCTAGTAATGACCTACAGTCGCTACTTAACCTCGAGCAAACACCCGACCATATCACAAAGATGATGGCTGACCCTGCGACAATTCCAACAGAATTACCACAGGCCATGAACGAAGTGAGGGGTGCAGTCCAAACGTCGCTTGATTATTTGCAAAATCCAAAAAAACTTGTTGATCTTGGCAATACTGCATTACAGGCAAACGGCATTCCTCCGCTCATACCGTCGTTAGATAATCTTAACCTACCGCAAGCTCGTTCGGTGAATTCTAACCCAGGTTCAGGTGCAGGTTTCAATGTGCGCGACATGATACAACAAGTACGTGAAGCAATTCCTGCGCCAGTAGCTAATACAGTAGTACCTAACGAAGTAAATGTCCCAGTGGCGCCACTCCCAAATATACCAGTCGAAATGCCTCATCCAATCGCTAACGCCTTTCCTCAGTTTGGTGGTGCTATAAGACAGTTCCTTGGTACTCTGCCTAGGGCTCGTTAAAGCTGATTATTGCGGTTTATGACAGAGGCATTTGCGCATCTGTCATGCTATTATAGAGCTAATGGTTTCTACTGGACTCCCCGCCACTGAATTATTATCCACGATAGATCCGTGGCTAGAGCCATATCATGCCGATTTGCAACGTCGATTGGTTCATGTGACCGATTATGCTGCGCGACTACTTGGAGACAAAAGCGTTCGGGAATTTGCCGCTGGTCACCAGTATTTTGGCTTGCACAAAACCGATGACGGTTGGGTGCTTCGTGAGTGGGCACCGGCAGCAACGCAGATTTATATAATTGGAGAGTTCTCTGGCTGGAAGGAAGACGAAAGATTTCAATTACGAAAAGGCCGAAACGGCGAATGGGAAATAAACTTACCGTCGGAAGTATTGCAGCACGGCAATCGGTATAAATTATCTGTTCACTGGGATGGCGGACAGGCCGACCGCATCCCTGCTTGGGCGACGTATGTTATCCAGGATCCGGACACTCATGTATTTGACGCGGTCGTATGGAACCCGGAGTATCCTTATCAATGGCATGACGACGAATTCCTCCATCGTCCGTTAGACGGCGGTAATCCGCCACTTATATACGAGGCACATGTCGGCATGGGCGGCGAAAAAGCCCAAGTCAGCACGTATGTAGACTTTATGAATGACGTCATTCCGCGGGTCAAAGCTGCCGGCTACAACACTATTCAGTTAATGGCGATTGCAGAACACCCATACTATGGTAGTTTCGGCTATCATGTGTCGAGCTTCTTCGCGCCTAGCTCTAGGTTCGGCACTCCGGATGAACTACGTGAACTTGTCGACGTGGCACACCAGGCGGGGCTGCGGGTTATCATGGACCTAGTCCATTCGCATGCGGTCAAGAACGAGAATGAAGGCATCAGTCGCTATGACGGTACATTATCGCAATTTTTCCACGAGGGCGACCGAGGTAATCATGACCAATGGGATTCGCGGGTGTTTGACTATGGCAAGCCAGAGGTGGCGCATTTTCTGCTATCAAACTGTCGCTATTGGTTGGATGAATTTCATATCGACGGCTATCGGTTCGACGGCGTGACCAGTATGCTCTATACCCATCATGGTTTAGGTCGTGCATTTGATCATTATGATAATTATTTCTACGATGTCGATCAGGACGCGCTGTCGTATCTGACGGTTGCTAACGAACTGATTCATTCGGTAAAGCCGTCCGCGCTGACTATCGGCGAGGATATGAGCGGTATGCCGGGACTGGCGGCGCCGATTAGTGATGGCGGCATCGGATTTGATTATAGATTGAGTATGGGCGTGCCTGATTTGTGGATCAAATACATCAAGGAACTGCCAGATGAGCAGTGGCAAATGTCGCAGTTGTTTCACGAGCTTGTCCAGCACCGTCCAGAGGAGCGAACTATCAGCTATGCCGAAAGCCACGATCAAGCGCTTGTTGGTGACAAGACGCTAATGTTCCGGCTAGCAGACAAGGAAATGTACTACCATATGGCGGTCGGCGACGACAATCTTGTCATTGACCGCGCGATTGCATTGCACAAAATGATCCGACTACTCACGGCCAGCCTCAACCACGGCGGTTATCTGAACTTCATGGGCAACGAATTCGGCCACCCGGAGTGGATTGACTTCCCACGCGAAGGCAACGACTGGTCGTACCACTACGCTCGTCGTCAATGGAAGTTAGCTGACGACATAAAGTTGAAATACCACTTCCTCAACGAATTTGATCGGGCGATGATTGATATCGTCCGTACCCTCAAGGGTGACTATGAGTATGTCCTGACAAACGACGGCGATCATGTCATGAGTTATGTGCGCGACGGGTTAGTATTTGTCTATAACTTTCATCCGGAAAAATCATTTGAGAATTATGGTATTTATGTACCGAACGGTGATTACAAAGTTATACTGTCGTCCGACGATGCGAAATTCGGCGGTTTTGACCGAATTGATACATCGCTCACCTATCCATCATCTGGTCAACTCAAACTTTATCTCCCAGCGCGGACGGCTATTGTTCTGCGACGACAGTCGATGTCATAATTTTCCTCTTGACCCCCATCCCCCTCATGCTATAAACTAACCATAAAGATTCTAAAGAGGGGAATTCCTCACAAGGGGCATATACAAAATGGTAGTTATAACGCAGAACTTCTCTCTCTCGAGCAGCGCGAGCCAGGTCCACTATACAAGAGATCTTCTAACAACCACCACCCTCACTCACCGTGGAGCTACTAACTAATGCCCCGTCTTCCGCAACCCGGCAGTGACAACGGTACCTGGGGAACCATCCTCAACGACTATCTCTCACAAACACATACAGCCAGTGGAACACTCAAAGACAACACCGTTGGCTCTGCCCAATTGCAAGACAATGCAGTCACCAACAGCACTATAGCTCCAGACACCATCACAGCTACAGAAATACAAGACGGTACCATCCAAGAAGCTCAACTCGCCACACCCGTCCAAACCAAGCTCAACCAAGCAGCACCGACTTGGAGCACACTGAGTGGCAAGCCAGCGGTGGTTGCCGCGGGAGTGGATGCGGCAAGTGCACGGAGTGCAATAGGATTAGATGTAATCGACGGAGGAACGACGACAATCCTTCCCAGGACTAGCACCGCCGCGCAATGGACTTCAGCCAACCCTGTCCTCGCGATGGGTGAAGAGGGCTATGAGACCGACACGAAGCGGTGGAAACGTGGCGACGGGGCAACAGCATGGACCGCGTTGGCCTACTACCAGCCTGCGTGGGATGAAGTCACAGGCAAACCTCCGGTGGTTGAGAGAACCACCATATCGAAAACAATCACGGTTGGAGTTGGAGGCGACTACGCCACCCTCAACGCCGCGCTAGCCGAAGCATCCCGTTACTCCAGAGAATACCTATCAAAGGGGCTCGCCTTGATAATCAGGCAGCTCACCGGGTTCGTGATGGCGGAACAAGTTTTCGTTGTGCAGCAAGATTTGTCGTTCGTCACTATCACATCTGATGACGCCGAGGTGACAATCACACGGTCAGCGCTTACCGAAGGTAACGGCGGATCGACTAACAACTGGCGTACAGGCACATTCCCTGCGTTTTGCGGTATGCGTGGAGCGAAACTTCCATTCATAAAAACGCTGTACTCAATGGATTCAAGCGGTGACGGAACTGGGACGGTGGGGGTTTATGTTTTTGAAAATTCCCAAGCTGTTATCTCTCGTAATTGTGGAGTGAAAAACGCTGGTTGGCGTGGTTTGTATGTTGATGGCGCAATAGCTTACGCTCGTCAAACCATTTGGGATGGCTCTGGACATGCAGGTGGCCCGGAGGGGGTCTCTGGTGGTGTGCGTGGTTCAAACGGAGCTGTCGTCATGGTGCGGGATGCTTCAATGAAGAATTGCGCATGCGGCGCATATTTCAGTGATTCCACAGCTAATGTATCAGACGCGGATTTTTCAACCGCAGGAATCGGAAGTTCCACATCAATGGGTATCGGACTTGGGGTTCATGCCAACTCGGTCGTGTATGGCGGCGGCGTTATTGCAGACAACTGTGAACGCTACAATATATACGTTACTGACGGAGGGCGCTGTTATATCGGTGAAAGCTCGAAAGTTTCAGGCTCTTATTTACACGCCACTGGCGCCGGAATTAGCGCAGTGTATGTCGATGACTGCGGTACACTTGGCTGCCCGCGAGCAACTCTAAGCTCCGTTGGTGGTCACGCTGTTTCTATTGCAGGTAACAGCTCTGCATCGCTAGAAGCAGCTTCCGTGACAGCCTCGGCTGGTCGAGGAATAAGCATTGGTGAAGGATCGCAGGTTCACGCCCAGTCAGCAACAATTTCCGCTACCGGAGATTGGGGTGTGCGTTTATTCAACGGTTCTCTGTTAAACGCCACCGATGCAAAGATAGGTGGAACATCTGGTGGGGTGCAACTCAATGGTGGTTCTCAACTTATCTCGTCCGGGGCGAAAGGATTGGATGGTGTTGCGTCACTCGTTTGCAATGTGCGGGCCGGTGAACATAGCGTAAATGGAGTTGTGTTCGGAGCTGATGAACGAGCTCTATATCGGTCAGATGATTCTTCGATGAACCTTAATTCATCCACCGAAGAATTGCTGGTTTTGACTGCGAACTTCACGTCTGGCCGCAGCTTCAATTTATACGACAGCATATCTGCTGGTGGAAAACGTCACACTATAGTTCATGCTGGGTCGGGAAGTACAGCGAGTGTATTTGCCCCCGGAGGAACAGTCCGATTAGCTTCCCTATCCATCGGGGAAGCAGTCACGGTAGTTCCTGACGGAATTGGAGGATGGGCTGTTTCTAGTCGATCTAGGAAAGCATACGCAGGTCGCACTGTCGGTGGATCAAATGTATCACTTACACCTGCTAGCCAATTCATTCGAGAATCTGGTCAAATCAATTCATCCCCTTTGATTACGATGTATAGCGCATCAGATGGGGCTGCCAGAGATCACACCTTTACCAGAACGGATGACGGAACAGGGGTTTGGTCGGTATATGAACCCGGCGGAACAACGCTAATTACCACAGTGGCCGCTGGCCAGTGGGCGCAGATAGCCCCCAAGTCTGACGGCACTGCCTGGTATTTGGTGGCTAGAGGATTGTTGACTGTCTAATCATATGGGGACCATGCTGCAATCGTTGGCGTTGAAACTGGTCATCGCCGTCCTTGAGAACAAAGGGGTTAAAAGGCCAGGCCCTGGAAAATAGTTTATATTGCATAATAGGTTTAATTGCAATTAGGTTCACAAGGGTTAAGTGTCAAAAAGTGTATCTGCGCAACGAAGATAAGGAATATAAGGTTCACCCCTGAAAGGTGTTAATAAATACCACTTTTTCGTTTCGCTACTGTTCATCAGCAAGCACCGACTTTAGCAGTTATCGTTTTGTTAAAGGTTAAAGGTTAAAGGTTAAAGGGGGCACTCCCCGCAAACTTACTAAACATGGTATAGTATACTTATTCCCGGCAAAAACACCATCAAAGTCTATATTCCAGTTTCGTATTGACCATGACCCGCAATTGATGCACATAACGCGCTATAT
>JBAQWG010000014.1:0-31707 GCA_049298775.1 Saccharimonadales bacterium (SeqCode) | reverse complement strand
TTATAGGAGAGTAGTATTCCATAGATTTTGGATTGATTGCTAGCATCTCGTGAGTTTTTGATGCGATAATACCTGCATTACCAATGAGACGAACAGTAAGATCGGGATTATAATTTTCGTTTTTGATGTCAGAGAATGATTCCGCCCGTTCTGCTAATGCTTCTCCGATAATCATATTTACGTTCGCCCAGACAGTACCGCTCCATTGTGGCGTAAATTTATTTTTGAACCATGATGGTTCCGGGTCATAAAATTTACTGCGTACTGCATGTGTTGGAATTGGGAATTGAGTCCCGAACCAATTAGGATCTTCTAGTTTGTCAGTAAGTGCGGTAATTTGTTCCAGTTCGATATTTTCTAGAATAAGCGGAAATAGTCCAGTGGCAGAGTCGACGGGAATTTTGCTTTCACTATCTTTGTCGAGGTTATAAAAAAATCCATGTTCTGGATCCCACATTCTATTTAGTATTTGTTCTTCAACAGTATTGGCTGTAACGGAATAGAATTCCTTGTCGGTTTCGTAAAGCTCTTGTTGTTTTGTATCATTTGTAGATTTATATAGAATATCAGCAATATTCGATAGATAGCGCAAGTTTTGAGCGTACAGTGAGTTGAACATAACATCATTAACCCAGTACTTCTCACGAACCTGCTCGGGAATCCAATCAACTCTTTTTTTCTGTGAATCACGACCGAGCTGACCTATATCCCATCCAAATTTTTGCATTTTTAACCATTCAAGTTTTGCATCGTAGCTATTTTTATCAGAGTAAGCTAACCAAGGTTTATTTGCTTCATCACTATCTCGACCTGTCTCATTGGGGTGAACGATGCCAACCAGTGGATCGTCTGGACTGTTTTGTCGGTGGTTAATGAAATAGGCGTAGCCACCCTTTAGTCCTGTATAATTGCCCGTTTCCGCTGTGCCGTAGATATCATTGAGAAAATCAAGCCCTTCTTGTTCGCGGCCCGATTGGACATAGCTCTGATATGTTTCTATTGCTGCCCAAGCTTCAAGAGGTGGTTGAGTGTAGCTGCTACCTACTGTATTGTCATTGAAATTCCATGCTTCAGGATAATCGCGCCATGTTTTATTAGTAGCCGTAGCAAAGATTTTGTTTGGATTAAAGCCAGTTGATGTATCAATGTATTTGAGCAAAGTCTTTAGACCCGTGGATGCCCTATCGGGGTCGCCACGACGAGCATTTATTACGTCCCCTTTAGTTTCATCCCACTTCCATAGGTAACGATAATGCTCACCTGCTGACGGAGATAAGTGGTCTTCGCGCCAGTTACCAACTTCCATCATCCACCTTTCACGATCACGTAATTGATCGTCTGTTAACGGGGTGTTGTGTGAGGTAAATTGAGGATTATTTTCTTTAAACATGTAACATCTGTATTGTAATGCTAATAAGGTATTACTCAAAGCTCTAGTTATTTGTGGAGTCTGAATTCAGTAGGGATGTTATGTTGTTATTGAACCACTTGATAGTTCCGGTATGACCAAGCCATCGTTTACTAACGATTTGGATGTCGGGATTTTGATTATGCCATTCGGACACCTGACGCGCCATCTTTCGTTGATGTATGATGTTGTCCATACCACCTAGAGCAATCGTAAATGCTGTATCTGGCGGGATTTGAACATCTTGCCACTTTGACTTCAAGTCCGCTAGAGTGTAGCCGTTTCTCCGAAAAGCTCTGACTATATCAACCTTATGTACGGCCATTATCATTGCACCAAATAGTCGATGTTTCATAACAAGCGATGCGGCATCTATACCTGTTGCTGCATAGAGACCATGCTCTGGATTGGGGTGTAGTTTTTGCATTCCTATGGCGATTGCTCCACCTAAGCTTACTCCGCTGAATCGATGACGCGAATGATTTGATGTACGTCCCAGAAAGTCGTCATTGATGACCGGTATGATATTTGGCAAAAGCTCGCCGTCTCCCTCTAACAATATGCCTGGGTCATATGTATAGACAACCGCATCTCGGCCTGTGTCCGCTAAATCTATCGCAGCTTGTTCCAAATCACTTATCGGACCTGCAAAACCAGCTACCAAGGCAATTGCTTCGTCACCTTTTCCGCTCCCGTATTCCGTTGCTGTGTAATCAACTATTTTTTCCATCTATATTCTCAGTTGTTTTCAGATTAAGTATACGATTGTATTTATAAAACACCAACTATAAGCTAATAGCCATAATTTTTGTAGGCGTCGAATCGAATACTAGCTTCAGGCGCTCCGAGTTCGATAAGACCGGTTTTTACGCTTTCTATATAGCCTGGTGGACCTGATATGCAAAACTGAGCACGCATATCACTATTCGCGCAGGCAAAAATAGCTTCTGGCGTGATTTGCTGTGGGGAGATGATTGTTTGTTGTGATATGAACGGAAAAGAACCAATAAGATCACTGTAGACTGCATCGTCGGACGATCGTAACCCATAGAGCAGACTAATGCGTCGTGTCGTGTCACTATTAATGATAAAGTTGAGGATGCTGATTGTCGAGGCGATACCAATACCTGCACAGGCAAATATGAGCGGAACATCTGGATCGTCTGGCAGTACAACAGCCCCACGTGGCTCGTCGATTGACATAGTGTCTCCACCCTGTAGCTCAGTGAGGTGTTGTTTGAAGACGCTGTGTGGTTCAGTGATTCGTGTTATGAACGAAACTGAAGTATCATTTGGTTGTGAAATTAAGGTAAACGTACGATGTTGCTTACCGTTTGGATCGGCGATCTCAAATGGAAAACGAAACCGTGCATATTGCCCAGCTATAAATTTCACCGGATCGGATGTTTGAAACGTATAACGCCATATTGTCTCGTTCAGTTGTTCGCGCGACGTAAATCGAAGATCGTACATTGATTAGTCGTCGAGGTCAGTAATACCGTTGAAGTGGTCTTCTTCTTCATCGGCTTTGGTTGGCTGTACTGTACTATGTAGGTGTTGTGGACCTGAATAAATTGTATATAGTTTGACCGGTTCGTCGCCGGTGTTGATGATATTGTGCCAAGTACCAGCTGGAACCATGATAACCGATCCATTAGCAAGCTCGTATTCTTGTTCATCATTATTAACGCTAGCCTTTGCGTTGCCGCGTTCGATTCGAATAAATTGATCGATACCGTGAATCTCATTGCCAATTTCAACTCCAGGCTCCAGGCTCATATATACAAGCTGTGCATGATTGAATGTATTAACAACTCGTCGGTAATCTGTGTTTTCAAGTACTTCTTGTTCAATGTTAGTAGTAAATATACTTCGGTTAATCATGATGCCTCCTCTGCTAGGTTGTACCTACATTATACACCTGGTGTGAATTTGGCGTACTCTGCTGCCCATGAGTATTATATTGTATGCTTGTTTACGAATTATCTGTATCTTTGTTATTATAAGCATAACGATATAAATAATTGGAGACATTGAGCAGATTGTGGTGGGACGACTAGGATGAACGTATTGGTTATAAATGCTGGCTCGTCCAGTATTAAAACAGTTCTCTATGAATGTGACGAATTTCAAATAGAGCGTTTGTCCGAGTGCACAGCAAGTAATATTGGTCAAGACCGTTCATCAATTGATATGATGACACAGACCGGCGACCGATCGAGTGTATCTACTGAGCTTATTGATCATACTGCCGCCATCGGTAGCATCATCAATGAGGTTCCGATGGAATTGGTCGGCGCCATTGCTTATAGGGTCGTGTATGGTGGAGTTGAGTATTTTAAACCGACCGAAATAACTGACGAGGTGCAATCACGCCTCGAATCTTTTAATATGATTGATCCTGAACACGCACCAATATCATCTAGCATCATTGCTATGCTTCGTGACCGATTTCCAGACGTGCATCATATTGCCTGTTTTGATACGGCATTTTTTCATAATCTTCCGACGCTGGCGCAAATCATACCAATACCTCGTATATACAGAGATATGGGAATACGTCGGTTTGGATACCACGGGCTTTCGTATGAATATCTAGTGGATACATTCGGTACAATCGCTGGTGTTGATGCACAGCATGGTCGTGTTGTGTATGCGCATCTAGGCAGTGGATCTAGTATTATGGCAACTCGTGATGGCATGCCAGTTGATATGACAATGGGACTAACCCCAACATCAGGCCTTGTTATGGGAACACGAACTGGTGACGTGGACCCTAGTCTGGCGTGGATTCTCGGTAACCAGGCTGATATTTCCATTGAAAAGTATCAATATATTATTAACCACGAGTCTGGATTATTGGCAGTCTCAGAGCTTTCGAGTGATATGTATGCCCTATTGCAAAATCAGGCCACGAATCCTCAAGCTGACTTAGCGGTTGAACTATTTTGTTATCAGGCAAGAAAAGCAATCGCATCCCTGTCGGCAACTATTGGCGGTATTGATTCATTGATATTCTCTGGTGGTATGGGAGAACAGGCCCCAGAAATAAGACGGCGTATTTGTGAAGGTTTGGAATTCTTGGGGATACATATAGACAACGATGCAAACGAAAGAGCTGACCGATTATTTTCGGCTCCGGATAGTAAGGTTGGTGTACATGTTATACCAACCGATGAATCACTCTCGATTGCTCGAAGCATTATATCAATGAACATAATCAATAAGGACATACACTAATATGGAACATACAGAACCAACTCTCAATGAAAACGAACTTTATGCTATCAATGCCTACTGGCGTGCTGCAAATTATCTGACAGTTGGACAAATCTACTTATGTGACAATCCTTTGCTCAGGGAACCGCTTCAACTGTCTCATGTCAAGAAGCTACTTTTAGGGCATTGGGGCACTGCACCAGGACAGAATTTTATCTATGCTCATTTAAATCGTGTTATAAAAAAGAACGCTTTAGATATGATTTATATTTCTGGTCCTGGTCACGGTGGTCCTGGGGTTGTTAGTAATGTTTATCTTGAGGGAACGTTTAGTGAATACTACCCCGATGTGACACGTGATGAAGCTGGACTTCGCAAACTCTTCCAGATGTCTTCTTTTCCCGGTGGTCTTTCGAGTCATGTCTCTCCACAGGTACCTGGGTCGATTCATGAAGGTGGTGAGCTGGGCTATTCACTTAGCCATGCGTTCGGAACAGTTTTTGATAATCCATCTCTCATCACCGCCTGTGTTGTTGGTGATGGCGAGGCTGAGACGGGCCCACTGGCAACAGCGTGGCATTCAAACAAGTTTATTAATGCCAAGACTGATGGTGCGGTATTGCCTATTCTGCATTTGAATGGATATAAAATTAGCAATCCAACTATATTGTCTCGTATTGAAACTGATGAATTAGATCAGTTATTCCGCGGATATGGCTGGATGCCGTATTACGTTGAAGGTGACGAGCCAGAGCGTATGCACCAAGCAATGGCTGAACAGCTCGATAAAGCAATTGCACGTATAAAAGAAATTCAACGTAATGCACGCGAAAATAACGACACTGTTCGTCCTCGCTGGCCAATGATTATATTCCGTTCTCCAAAAGGTTGGACGGGACCAGACTACATTGACGGCAAGAAGATTGAGGGTAACTTTCGCGCTCATCAAGTACCGCTTGCTGTTGACTCAGCGCACCCAAATAATGTTCAGGTACTTGAGGATTGGTTGAAAAGTTATAAGCCCGAGGAATTATTTGACGAAAGAGGCGCCATACGTTCTGAAATTGCAGACATTGCGCCACCGGCTGAGCATCGTATGGGGTCAAACCCGCATGCAAATGGCGGTAATTTAATGCGCGAATTACATATGCCCGATTTTCATGATTACGCTGTTGATATACCGTATCGTGGTATTGCGAACGTTGGCAATGTACACGCCCTCGGGCCATTTATACGTGATGTGATAGCCAAGAATGAAAAGCATCATAACTTTCGCTTATTTGGGCCTGACGAAACAGTATCAAATCGCCTCGAGAATGTGTTTGAAGTCACTAATCGCCAATGGCACGGCAGGATTATCGATAGTGACGAATCACTCGCGATTAACGGCGCCGTGCTTGACTCAATGCTTAGCGAACATCAGTCTCAGGGATGGCTCGAGGGCTACTTGTTAACTGGACGTCACGGATTGTTCAATAGTTACGAGGCATTTATTCGTATTGTTGATTCGATGGTGAGTCAACATGCCAAATGGATTAAGATGTCGTCTGAACTACCGTGGCGTAAAGAGATTCCATCAATGAATTATTTATTGACATCACACGTATGGCGTCAAGACCATAACGGTTTCACGCATCAAGACCCAGGTTTTATCGATCATCTGGTTAACAAGAAGGCGTCTGTTTCGCGCATCTATTTGCCACCGGACGCTAACACATTGTTGTCTGTCATGGACCATTGTTTACGTAGTCGGAATTATATTAACCTGACGGTTGTTGGTAAACACGACAGTCCACAATGGTTATCGATGGATGAGGCCGTGGCGCATTGTACGAGCGGACTCGGAGTATGGGATTGGGCTAGTACAGATAATGGTGATGAGCCTGATGTTGTCATGGCGTGTGCTGGTGATGTACCAACTCTTGAAACACTCGCAGCTGTATCTATCCTCCGTACTCACCTACCCGAGCTTAAGATTCGTGTTGTGAACATTGTCGATCTCATGCGCCTGCAGCCAAGCATCGAACATCCGCATGGAACCAGTGACCCTGATTATGATGAACTATTTACAAAAGATAAGGAAATAATCTTTTCTTTTCATGGATATCCTTGGTTGATTCACCGATTAACCTATCGTCGAGCCAACCGTAACCTCCATGTTCGTGGATATATTGAAGAGGGTTCGATTACGACGGCATTTGATATGACGGTTCGTAACCACATGGATCGATTCCATTTAGTAATGGACGTTATTGAACGCGTAAAATTGGACAGCGACCAGGCACTTGAGTTGCGAGAAAAGATGGAGAAGAAACTTATCGAACACGAAAACTATGTCAATAAGCACGGTGTTGATATGGATGAAGTTCAGAATTGGAAATGGCAGTTCTAGTATGTGACTTTTAGTCACATAGGCTCATTACGTCTCTAACTCTTCAAATTGAGTAGCGACGCTAGGTGCATTCTTCGTCAGGCGTTTAATAGTTAAATCATCCATCCTGTTCTCGGCAGTTAGTAGATGTTTGTCAGATAACACTAGGGCGTCACGGGCCTTCTGTAGATCTTTTATAGCTTTGTCGATTTGCTCAACAGCATCAACATGCTTTTTTGCAGCATTCTTCATGTTATTTGCCCAGCCGGATTTCCAGCTTTCCATGTTTTCGACGAAGTTTTCTATATCGATATTACTATTTCTAGCAGCGATAAGTTGGCGCTTGTCTTTGGCTGTTTTCATATTGGCATTTTTCAAAAGCGAAACGAGCGGCAGGAAGAACTGCGGGCGTATGACATACATCTTTTCATATTTGTATGACAAATCAACAATACCGCGGTTGTATAAATCATTGTCTGCTTCGAGAAGTGTCACGAGAACTGCATATTCGAGGCCTTTTTTCTTGCGGTCTTTGTCGAGTTTATCCAGATGGCTTTCAACGGTCTGCTTGTTTGCGGAAACGTCCTGCTCATCTTTCATCTCGAACATCACCGATATAACTTCAGCTCCACCCTGTGATTCGAAGTCACGGTAAATGAAATCACCCTTGGTACCCTTGACTTCATCGCTATCTTTTATAGCTTCGTTGTCTTTTTCGAAATAGGCAAAAGGAAACATAGTGGTTCGAACCGAGTTGAACTCAATCTGACAGTGCTGTTCCAGCGACTCACCAACAAGCTTAACGGACAGCTTTGCCTTCATGTCCTTAAGGCGTTCAATAGTATCTTCACGATCCTTGATTTGGCCTTCATATTTGTCTTTCAATTGGAGGGCAAGACTCTCTTTCTCTGCGTCTTTACTTTCAAGTCGAGTGGTGAGTTCTGTTAGTTCAGTTTTAACTGTACTTACTGCCCTAGTTACTTCTAGCTCCTTTACATTTTCGGCGGAATCAAGCTTAGCTTTAAGATTAGCAATAATAGTATCTTTGTGTACAAGCGTATCTTTAGCTTGATCGACTAGCTCCTTTTCTTTGAGCTGAAGTTGTAGCTCGTATTCTCGATTTTTTGTCTCAATCGCCTTCTTGAGTTCTTCTTCAAATTCATCACGTTTTATTGAATTTACAATACCTTCAATAGTTGTTTTATCTATGTCTGTTTCGTGAATTGATTTTAGGTCTATAAAATCACCTTTAATAGCGTCCTCTTGGAGGACTAGGGTATTTTCGTCTTGGATTGATACTTTTATGGATTTCATGTAGTAGTTCCCTTGCCATGTCTTAATTGCATTGAAAATGGTTAATTATTATATTTTATAATAAAATAGTCCATACTACAACCTAGTTGTTGCAAAGACAATATGCTTATGATAACCTCAAAATGTAACGCTTAAGAATGTACAAGTAAAGGATGGGATAAATATGATATCAAGAAAAACAATTTATGCACTTGTCTTTGTAGTTGGTAGTGTGACTTTGGTTACGCCAACGCAAAGCGCGAATGCTGTTGGAGGCCTCATTGATGCGACGGTTAGTCGACTCAACAAGTCAATTGAGCGACTGGAGGCATTAAAAGCCAAGGAGCAAGAAAAGGTTGACCAATTCAAGGCGAAAGTTGAACAAGCCAAGACAAAGGCGGAAGAAGTTGAAGCTAAGGTTGATCTGAAGAAAGCAGAGGCTGTACAGAAGAAGGTTGAAGTTGAGCAAAAAATTGAAGAAAAGAAGCTTGAGTGGAAACAGTCTGTTGAAGCTGAGGTGTTAGCGAAGAAAGTCGCCGTTGACCAAAAGCTCACAGACAAAAAACTGGAAATTTGCAACAAACAAGTCACCGAAATTAATGACAGTATTGACAAAATGAATGCGCGTAGAGAGGAAAATTATCAGGAAATCACCAAAGCATCTACGGCAATACAGAAATTTTATGAGTACAAACACCTTGCAATTGAAAATTACCCAGTACTGATTGCAGCAACAGAAACTGCACAATCTGCAGCTGAGATATCAAAAGCACGACAAGTATCAACAGTAGATTTTGATTGCGGTACAGATAAGCCAAACACTTACCTAAGTCTTTTCCATGACAATCGCAAAGAGAGTGTTGATGCAATAGTAATATACCGCCAAAGTGTAAAGGATTTGTTAACTGCCGTGCGTGATGCAGCGAAGGCGGATGCTGTTGCAGCTAAGCAAATCATTAAAGAGACTAGGGAGTAGTACATGAAGAAGCAACACGGATTCTCAATTATTGAACTTTCTTTGATTATAGTTGTTGTAGCAATTGTAGGTGCCGTTGGCTACCTTGGCTACACTAATTTTACTAAATCAGACGATCAGGCTACTGTGTCAGATAAGAAGGATACTACTTCTCAAGAAATTACGTCTGTCGAAGATATCGATAAGTCTATCGAAACTGTGGATAGTCTACCTGTAGAAGATAGTGAACTTGATGCTCTAAACGAAGCGACAAAAGATCTATAGTACAGTAAACTCCTATACTTATACCCCTATCGTTTTGATGGGGGTATTTTTATATTGAATCTACTCTTTTGTACACATAAATAATGAAATTATTGTCAAGAAGTTTTGTGATTCGTCGTAACTAATATGACAAAAAGAAAGCCGCCAAAGCGGTACGAAGTGTTTACTTCGGCGGCTTTCGGCGGCTATTGCTAGCTACGCTTGCGGATGCGGATGTCATGACGGGTGCAACGCTCCCATCCGTCCTTGTACCAGTGTCCGTTATCGAACACAGTGAGTGTCAGGTCGGCTGCGCCGCCATACCCACCACAGCTGTTTCCGGCAACGATGTGATGAAATTCACGTCCACCCAATGGGATGACGTACTCCTTGCCACCTTCGTTGTCGATGACGTGCTCAAAGGCCAAGCCCTTGCGCAGACCTCGTGCGACTTCTTGCAGTGATGCCATGGATACTCCTAGGTTCGAAATAGCGGGATTGCTAGCGTTCGGACCAATCCGAATAATATAATTGTAGCATAAGTGTAATAAAAAAGCAATAGTTAAAGCAAAAACGCTCTACTAGCGTAAAGCGTCTGTGCTTGGCAGGGGCACTTGGAATCGAACCAAGGTCGTAGGTTTTGGAGACCTATATACTAGCCGCTGTACTATGCCCCTGTATCTGTAATATTGTAACATATTGGCCATAAAAGATAACATTCAGCGTGGTTTTTGTAATAAATATAAACATTAATGCCTGAAAGTGTTGTCAAAACGCTAGCACAATGAGTATAATAATGCGTGAGATAACAAATAAAAAACAAAGGAGCGTTCGGAGGGTATATGCCATCCGTGAACGGATATGAAAATATTAATGTTAGGGTGGGAATTACCTCCACATAACAGTGGTGGGCTTGGTGTCGCATGTTATCACATGTCTAAAGCACTCGCCGTAAAAGGCGCGTCGATAGATTTTGTACTCCCCTACTCGGCAGAACATCCTAATACAGAATTTATGCGTGTTCATGGAGCGACGTCCATTACGCCTAAAAAACGTGAGTTTATGACTGGTGCATATGACAGCTATGGTAGTCTTACTGAGATGCGTGTTGTTCAAAAGAACTATATTGCTTATGTAGAGAACTTAGTTGAAGAGTTACAACCAGATGTTATACACGCCCACGATTGGCTGACGATGGAGGCGGGTGTACGGGCAAAGGAAGTAAGCGGTGCTCCACTAGTTGTTCATGTTCATGCAACCGAATTTGACCGCTCGGGCGAACGTTATGGTAATCCGCTGGTTCATGAAATTGAGCAGGAAGCTCTATTGATGGCCGATCGCATTATCGCAGTCAGCAACATTACAAAAAATATTATTGTTCAAAATTACGGCATACCATCCGAGCTCGTTGAAGTTGTTCATAATGCCATAGATGTTGAGAGTTTTGAAAAATACGAGTATGATATACGCAATTATAACCATTTCGAGGCAATGAAATACGAGGGTTATACTATCGTGTCACTATTGACTCGCTTTACTGTTCAAAAAGGACTTACTCACTTTTTGCGAGCTGCGGCAAAAGCGTCTGAAAAATTCGACCGTTTTATCTTTATACTTGCAGGTGATGGTGAACAGAGAGACGAGTTGATTCAAATGACTGCCGACCTTGGAATATCAGACAAGGTATACTTCACGGGATTTGTCCGTGGTAAACAATGGCGCGACGTCTACTCTGTTTCTGATGTATTTGTTATGAGTTCAGTGAGCGAACCATTCGGTTTGACAGCGCTCGAGGCTGCCCATCACGATAATGCACTTATTATCAGCAAGCAGTCTGGTGTAGGTGAAATACTTAATAGCATATTTCGTTACGACTTCTGGGACACCGATACACTTGCGAATCAAATGGTTGGTATAGCGCTTTCACCTAGCCTTTCAAAAGGTATGAAGGATAGTGTAAAAGACGAGTATGCTAAAATTTCATGGTATGATGTCGCGGAAAAATGTATAAAAATCTATGATAAGGTACATGATGGAGTGCCTGTATGAGCAAGGCGGTCACTTTATATTTGCATGTTCACCAACCGTACCGAGTAAAGCCTTACTCTGTTTTTGATATTGGAGAGAACCATGATTACTTTAGTCAATATGATGATAGTGACCTAAATAACGAAAAGGTTTTTCATAAGGTAGCTAATAAGTCATATCGGCCGATGGCATCATTATTGCTCACTCTTCTGAATCGTCATCCTGAATTTAATCTATCACTGAGTATTACGGGTAGTTTCATAGATCAGGCGGAACGATGGGCACCAGATGTACTCGATTTGTTTAAACAACTTATTGCTACTAATCGTGTAGAGATTCTTGCGGAGACATACTATCATAGCCTCGCGTTTTTCTACAGTAGAGATGAATTTGAGGCACAAGTCGAACTTCACCGGAAAAGAATCTATGATATATTTGGTGTCACGCCAACTGCATTTCGCAATACCGAACTGGCATACAACAATGACTTAGCTAAATGGGCTGACGGAAAGGGCTATCAGGTAATATTGGCTGAAGGCTGGGATCCTGCGCTTGATGGTCGTAGTCCAAATAATGTTTATCGTCCCGTTGGTACTGATTCAATCAAACTACTTCTTAAAAATTATCGCTTGAGCGATGATATAGCATTTCGATTCGGCAATCGCACATGGAATGAATGGCCACTAACTGCTGAAAAGTTTAATAATTGGGCAAATTCATCTTTATCGGCTGGTCCACTAATTAACCTATTCATGGACTTCGAAACATTTGGCGAACATCAATGGGCAGATACTGATATTTTTGGATTCTTTGAACGGTTTGTCGCTGAGTGGTTAAGTGTTGATGGAAATACATTTTACAGAGTGTCTGAAGCTTCTCATTCGGTAGAGTCAACCGAAGAAATTAGTATGCCAGACACTATCACGTGGGCTGATACAGAACGTGATTTATCTGCATGGAATGGAAATACACTACAACAAGAGGCTCTACGTAATCTATATGAAGTTGAAACAGATGTTGTTAGAAGCGGTGATAGCGTGTTGATTAATGATTGGCGTTATTTACAAAGTTCTGATTTGTTCTATTATATGGCAACCAAGTGGAATCCAGAAGATGGAAATGTTCATAGTTATTTCAGTCCATACGATTCTCCCTACGACGCATTTTTATATTTTATGAATGTTGTGCGTGATATTCGATTTCGAATTATGCACCTACATAAGCTAGGTGGACTAAGTGACTAGACCGATCGTTCTGAGCAACGGCGAGCTACATGTTGGACTGAACGATTATGGACTCGTGCATGATTTTTATTATCCATATGTTGGATATAGTAATCATTCGTCTGGTGCGCACACAAGGCACCGCGTCGGAATATGGGTTGACGGACGAGTCAGCTGGCTAGATGATCCCAATGAGTGGACGTTTAAATTTCGCTATCCGCAGAATGCGTTAATAGGTCATACGATTGCCAAGAACGAATCTATGCAGATAGTGCTTGAGATAGATGATGCAGTCGATGCGCACACTAGTGCATTTATGCGGAATATCCATATTGTTAATCTTGTCGATCATCCACGTGATATTCGACTTTTTATGCACCAAGCATTTATCATTGATGATTCTCGTAGCAACACAGATACGGCACAATACTTACCTGATAGCGATGCCGTGTTGCATTATCGTGGCCGACGGGCTTTTGTCATCTCTGGTGATCATAATGGTCGGCCATTCGACCAGCATAGCGTTGGGTTGTTTGGTATTGAAGGTCGCGAGGGTACGTATCGTGATGCTGATGATGGAGAATTATCTGAGAGTAATGTTGAACATGGGCGGGTTGATTCAACTATTCGTTTTAAAATGGAGATAAAAGCGCACAGCTCGGAACGAGTGCATTACTGGATTGCTGTAGGCTCATCAATACGTGATGCATTAGATATAGATAAACAGATACGTCATGATGGCGTTGGCGTGCGACTTAACGAGACCGCTAAGTGGTGGCATAAATGGCTCGAACCAGCTATGGAGTCAGCCAAAAAAATCGATCCAAAATACCACGAATCATTTCTCAAAAGTGTGATGATTATGAAGTCGCAAATGGATAAACGAGGTGCCGTTATCGCGAGCACCGATAGCTCCCTCCTTAAATATTCTCGTGATACCTATGCCTATTGTTGGACGAGAGACGGAGCTATGGTTATGTGGCCGTTTATTCGTATGGGTTATACTGACGAGCCGTATAAATTTTTTGAATTTTGTAAACGAGTCATGCACCCAAGTGGTTATTTGATGCATAAATATAATGCTGAGGGTGGATTAGGTGCTAGCTGGCACCCGTACGTACATGAGGGTCTAGACAATGCGCCACCAATACAAGAAGATGAGACGGCTCTTGTATTGTTTGTATTTTCACAATTTTATGAAATGAATCACGACAAGAGTCTGCTACGTGAGTTTTACGATAGTATGATTAAACCTATGGCTAATTGGATGTCAGAATATCTAGATGAAGTAACTGGTTTACCTAAGCCGAGCTATGACTTGTGGGAGGAGAAATTCCTTACGACAACATTTACCACGGCAACTGTCTACGCCTCACTGCAGGCGGCAGCCGATCTTGCTGATGAGGCAAATGACAAAACGAGTGCAGTCAAGTGGCGAGCCTCGGCCACTGATATTCATGATAAAGCTCACAAGTATCTATTTAATGAATCAAAAAAATCTTTTTATAAAGGAATTTTGGTCAAAGGTGGAAATATTGAATATGATGATGCAATTGATGCTAGTAGTATTTATGGTGCGTTTATGTTTGGCTTATTTGCTATGGATTCCTCGCAGATCAAGTCATCTATGAATAGTTTTCTTCAGGCATTTCCGACACGAAATGGTATTGTCGCATTTCCTCGCTATGAAAAAGACTCATATCGACAGAGTTCATCGGAAGGTGAGAATTGGTGGTTTATTACAACACTATGGATAGCTCAATATTGGCTGGAAACGGGCGATGCGGAGTCGGCAAAAAAAGTCATAGATTGGGTGAATGATACGACCGCCAAAGCTGGCACTATGCCCGAGCAAATAGATCCAGTTGATCAATCACTTATACCCCCTTCGCCTCTCACCTGGACTCACGCTGAATATCTATCAACACTATTGGATACTATAAAGTAAGGTTACTTGTGGTTGTTTTAAAACCCTCTTTGATTTCCCGAATAAAGGGTGGTTTTCCTGCGAATGGTACATATAAAAAAACTATCATAGAGTTCTCGAAACATCATGATTTAGTCTATTTTAGTTCAGTTAGTTCAAGTCAAGATACTACACCAACTATTCAAGGTTCGACTGCCTCAATAGATCAAAAGGATAATCACTATCTGATAGGGACACATGCTAATTACGACATGGTAGTTGTCGATAGAACAAGTATTATTGGGTATGAGGGATATAAGTCCGTCGCGCATCGCTGGTATGTTATACAGATAGATCTTCGTACGGCCAAGGATCTACCATACATTTTTATTGGTACGAGACAACAAACAAAAGCTTACTATGCCAGGTTACTTTCGGTGCATCGTGAATTACGGTACTTGTCTCTTGGCTCCGATACCAAACGTATCAATGTATTTCAAAGTCACTACGCAATCATGTCATCACCCGCACATATGCAAATCCTGCATGGTCTGTTTACGGATGAAAATATTGACACTATTGCAACGCATCATTATCCGTTTGCAATAGAGATTGGAGGTGAAAATCTCTCGGTAATTACCGACGCCACAAAACCAAGTCAACAACTCTTAGACAAGTTGCTACATTATGGGTTATGGCTTGCCAAAGAAATTGACCAGAAGTTAGCTTAAGATTTACGGGCTTTGACTTCGTTACGGCCAAGACTTTTCTTGGTCTCAGTGTAAGTTGCATGTTTACGTGCAATAGGGTCGTACTTTTTCAGCACAAGCTTTTCAGTGGTAGTTTGAGCGTTCTTGGTCGTGTAGTACGTGCGGTGATTACTAACATCGCTTACTAGACCAACCAACTTGCGCTTCGTATTCTTTTTAGGCATTTCTTACTCGCTTTTATATTGACAACTTTATCTACTCTAGCACAAAAATGCCTGTTTGACTAGTGTTTCTTTGTTTTATTACTTGGTTGTTGCTTTGGACGTTTAGTGGAACGTTCGACTAGCCTATTTGGAAAAAGTATATCGTGAGAACTGCGAGTATCAGTTGCGTCATATATTTTGTAAATTAGCATAACTGTAGCGATTATGACAATAAATGTTATCAAATATGCAACCATTTCCTCACCCTCTAAATCGTAAGCCTGTGGTTCTGTGATGAGTATTTCGGCGATTGATCCATTGTTTAAGATGGATCCAATATTAGCAATGTGATTCCAGTGTATAAGTGCATGAAATAATTCGTGCAACAATACGCTCAAACTAAATCCGACAAGTCCAACAACTATCATTAGAATTGTTCGATTACGTGTAATTAGAGAAATTTTTCTTTTGGTAATAATAGTTTGCTTTCTGAATAAAAAATTGGAGCCACGACTGGGATTTGAACCCAGGACCTCATCCTTACCATGGATGCGCTCTACCAACTGAGCTATCGCGGCAAATATCCAAGAGGGGCTGGTCCCTCTGCTCGGTATCGAAGTGAATTCGATACTTTCGCACTCCCCCTGAAGCATATTTCACTCGTTTTTTATGGTAAATCTTTACCTCGGTAGATTGTAGCAAATTTTAGAGGTGATTCCAAGTGTGCTACCGCTGTGCGAGCATGATGGTGTCAAATTCTTCTGGGTCATCGTTGAGGTCGTCCATTCGGTATCGTAGGTTTAGATTGTCGAATAGCCTCTGCTCAGCTCTCTCGGTACGTTGGCGCTCTCACACTTTCTCTTTTTGTTCCGCCACCACATCCCAAAGTTTATCGGTAAGGTCGGATTCACTGTGTGGCTGGAATAAATAAAATTTAGCTACGCGTACGCACCAACATTTAACAAATGTCAGGTACTTAAATATCATAGAGTTGAAAAATATTTTAAGATTTTATGATGTGTCGATGGTATAATTCAGTTATGAAAAATAATACTAATATTGAAAAGGCACAAAATATTGCAACATATGCTCACGATGGACAGACACGTAAGGGTTCTGATGTTCCATACATTGTTCATCCTATTGCAGTTGCAGAGCTTGTGCAAAAACAGGGTGCTTCAGATGAAGTTGTAATTGCAGCCTTATTGCACGACGTGCTTGAAGATGTCTCTAGTGATCGTTATTCGCGAGATAATATGTTACATGATTTTGGTAAAACTGTAGTGGGATTAGTTGAAGGTGTTTCAGAAATAAAGACAAATGATCTGGGAGACAAGATACCATGGCTGGATCGTAAAAAGGCATACATAAAAGGTTTGCAAAATGGAACTGATGACATGGCATTGGTGTCACTTGCTGATAAGATTCATAATATCAGCACTTTTATTAATGATTTTTCGGTTCAGGGAGATGATATGTGGAGCAATTTCAACTCAACTCCAGAACAACAGCATTGGTATTATAGAACATTGATTGAAACTGTCTTCATACCGCGTTTTGGAAGAGAACATCAACTAGTTATGCAGCTAAATGAGTTTCTTGATCATTTTGACCAGACATTTCACTTGAAGAATGCGGTAGATAAACCATAATATCTTTGAGCTCGTCGCTCAATAAACGGAGTTTTGCTAATTGTTCTTTTTGCTCGGGTGTCAGTAAATTGTCAATAACGCGGGCTTGGTCATTTTCAGGGTCAATAATCTGATACTCTTTTAACCCAAGTTCATTACCAATATTACCTAGAATAGATCGTAATTCACCAAATCCCTTCAGTTTAATTAAGTGTAAGCGCAGTTCATAAGACACCACACGCATGACATCTAGCTCATCTTGGTTAGAAATCATGCCGTCTTCTTCTCTGGCTCTTTCGTACCCACGAACCATAGCCCTGGTGAGTTCAATTTCAGTTCCATCACTAGCACCATATTGCCTACACCAATCACGTAGACTAGCTACAAAACGCCCCAGATCTGCCATGGGATCACCTTCCCGTATAGAATCATAATCAACAATTTCAGCCACAGCACCACCTTCTTCGTGGAAAAACTGATCAAGGTGGGCGTCGGAATGAATAAGACTTATAAAATTAGGTTCCGTCAACTCGGTCATTCGTTGCTTTATAATCTCAAGTGTTTCAGAGCTATAACCAGTAAGACTTTCAATATCTAGTTCATCTAGATGTCTCAGTGCTTTATTTCTATCCTCTATGGCGGCAAGAGCTACTTCATCCGTTAGGTCTTCACTATGACGAATGGGACCGTTCCGTACGCTCATGTAGCATGCCTAGTGTTACACCAACGGCTTCAAAAGCCTCAAGTGATCTACCTATATTTTCAGGATTATCTACCACATCAGCAATTAAATTCTTAATGGATTCGCCCTTGGCTTTTTCAGAAAACAAGGAATCTTCGAATATCTCTGATCGTGGGATGATTCGTTCATCTTCGGAAAAGAGTTTGTCGAGTTCTTCTCTGGCTGAACGAGTAGTATGCAAATCTGACTCATCAGTAAATGCTTTTGCTACAAATTGCTCTCCTTTGGCTGTCGTAACCATAACGACAGGGTTTTTGAAACCACCGCCAAGGCGCTTTACGTTATCAATATTGTGCTCGTTATTATGAGCCCAAATAGCAATTGTTTCTGCAAGCTTTCCAAATCGTTCGTTAATCTGTTGTCGTTCATTTTCATTTAATTCAGTTTGTAATTGGCTGACTAATTCTTTACCCCTGAAAATTACTTCCTCTTGAGTCAGGGGCTCTCTATTCATAATAAGATTATACCACCGAATGCTGAGTGAAAAAATAATTGTACCAAAAAACACCTTAATTTAAAGATTAGCATTAGTGATCAAATATAAAATATCTCATCCAGGCTCTTTGAATGGCTGCTTCACCTAAATTTTGTGGTGAATGATGAATATAATCATCTGATATTGTAAGAGAGTAATTATCCGGCTCGTAGATGCTAAGCTTACCTGCTTTAATTCCTTCTAATACCGATATTTCATTAACTTTTGTAGAGGGTCCGTTTCCAACTGCGACGTCGAGAAGCTTTGATGACCAGTAGGTTGAGTCACTCGCGTCAAGGCTATTACCAACGAGATATTTTGTTGGTAATACGTTTGCGACTAAGAGTTGAGTAGATGATCTTATTTTGTCACGGTGCCACGCACCACCCCTCTGCGCATCATAAGGTTGGATAGTTCTCGTATCAAAGTCTGTCGCAATCTCTAGCGGTGCATAACCGTAGGCTTCGATAAAATAGTCGTTGATAATCTGGTGAATTGGAGAAATTATTTTATGAAAATCTGCTTCTTCAAGAGAGTCGAATGCATCATGCGCACGTTTTAATTTTGGATGCAGACTAAGGTGTGTTCGTTCCGGAAAACGGTCTATCAGGTTATCGAATGCCATAGGAGGTGCTAAGCCTATAGAAATAGGTGCTCCAAAGGGGACTTTTTCACTTACTCCCATTACTTACACTTTAAGAGTAGAGATGTCGTATGTCAACCATAGAAAATACCCACATCTGGGTGGGTATTTTCTATGGTGCTGGAAGTAGGACTCGAACCTACGAAGCCGAAAGGCAGGAGATTTACAGTCTCCCGTGATTGCCACTACACGATTCCAGCATATATATCGTTTCCATTATAAAACAACGATTTTCATTGCTTTATCTATGGAGCCGCTTCTCGGACTCGAACCGAGGACCTGCTGTTTACAAAACAGCTGCTCTAACCAACTGAGCTAAAGCGGCATACTACATTTATGAAAAGTGCTAACTGAGCTAAAACGACATGGACTAGCTATTCAAGGTACAAATATAAGTGTACATCAGGGGTGAAAAATGTTCAAGACAAGAAATTAATTAAATAACTTTACGCGGCTGAACAACTCGTTTTGCTTGCCCTTGTGGGATGATCATTCTTGCAGCTTCTTCACGAAGGTTAAGTGATAATTCTTGTTCACCTGCCCGCTCGTAGGCGTCAGCTAGAATCGTTAGTGTCTGTGGTATGCGATCAATATCAACAGCTTTTTCAAGTGACTCTATCATTTTTTTCGGGTTGCCGAGTTTTTCTTGCACTTTTGCGTAGGCGATATGACGTGATGTCAAATCGTTTTCAAGGGATAGCGCTTGTTCGAACGCGAGTGCCGCCTTAGTATAATCACCAGTTTCGTAATATATAAGGCCAACATTATGAAGACTTGACGCGCTTGGTTCGAGAGATTGAGCGATCTCAAAGCATTCGATAGCGTCTTTGTATGCCTGTTGTTTGGCATACAAAATACCAAGGCGGTTGTATGCAGTCGCATTACGTTCATCGACACGCAAAATAGTCAATAATGCCTTTTCTGCGCGTAGATATTTTTTTTCACGAATTGATTGCTGGGCAATACTCCATAATTTATCAAGTTTATCGGATAATTTTGACGGTAAGTCGTCCGGTGGATTACCTGTAGTATTGCGATAAAAAATCGCCATTCCGCCCAAAACTGCTACGACTATGAGACCTAACATTATTTAAATTATTATATCACTACAGTACGCTAGTTACTAGCTGAATTCGTATGTTACCACCCACCGACAGCCTACCTCTAACGTCAAGATTCTTTTCAATAGTTTGAACTATGCGAGTATCGGGTCGCGATCTCAGCGCTGTGCGTAATTGATGATTCATGTCATCGATTAGCATGATGCTATCTGTACGGTTTTCGCGATAGCGATTAATTACTGTAAATTTTTCTAATGGAGAGCCGTTTATCATAGTTTTAGCGTCTTGCATTATAATAACGCGATCATTGTATAACTTGTCATTATTAGCAAGGTGTGTCATTAATGCCGGTAAGCCCTGACCGACGAAAGCAAGACGTGTTTTTTTAGTTTTATCACCTATTTGTAGTGATTCGATGAATTTATTTGTTTGTTCAAGAGTAATAGGAAGTAACGGTAATCTAAGACTTCTAGATACAATAGTCGGTAATAATTGATTGAATTGATGCGTTGCAATAATGAAATGAACGTCCGAACGAGGCTCTTCGAGGAGTTTCAAAAAAGCATTCTGCGCGGAATGGGTCATTGATTGTTCGCCCGTGTCGATTATATATATCTGTTTATTTGGTTGTTTTGTTCGCGTTTGTTCATATAATTTTCTGATATCCTCTATGATGATATTCCCTTCGAAATGATCTACGACAAATTCACCATTACGTTTCTTTTTTGGTTGCAGGATAAATGATTGAGCTCCTAGTTTACCTGCAATCATTTTTGCGACAGTCAAAACACCAATTCCTGTCGGACCGTCAATAATAAGTCCTTGAGGCATTTTCTCAATAATCTTCTCGACCAACTGTTCAGAGCGAGGGTGAAGGGTGATACTTTTTATCATCGTAACTTCTCTTCGAATTCTGGTGGTATGGGCGCGGAAAATATCTGACGATTGCCATCGGGGATTGTTATTTCAAGACTTTTTGCATGAAGGTAAAGTCGATTCGCTGCCTTGCCGTATATCCTGTCTCCATGAATAGGTGTACCAAGATAAGCCATATGGACACGCAACTGATGAGTACGACCCGTCTGGGGCTTCAACTCGACGAGACTATACTTGTCATTGCTCACAAGAATCCTGTATGATGTCTGTGCTACTTTACCGCCTGGATCGACACGAAATTGACTTGGGTGTTTAGGATTGCGTCCAATTGGTAAATCGATTAATGCTTCAGGTTCTTTTGGCCTTCCATCGACAACGGCCATATACGTTTTGTGTACTTTTCGATCAGAAAATTGTCGTTGCAACATTGAAGCCGTTGCGTCGTTAAGTGCGCCGATAAGAACGCCGCTAGTGTCGCGATCCAGCCGGTGTATGATTCCAGGTCGATTAGTTTCAGTGTGATACGTGGAGTATCTCTTAAAGAAATCAGCAACAGTAAATTCATCGTTCATAGCACCCTTGCTGTGACTTAGTACCCCTATTGGCTTGTTTATGACAATGACATTTTCATCTCGGTAAATAATAGGTAGCGTTGCGTCGTTATGTTTAGGAGTGTCAGGAATATTCGTCATCACCTCATCATCTTCGGCGAGTAGTCGCTTGGGACTTGTTTCGACAGCTCCGTTAACTGTTATATATCCGGCTAAAATATATTTGTGCCATGTTGAGCGGGATGTTTCGGGCCAGTATTCGGCCATGTAGGCGTCGAGTCGCATGATTTTTATACCTTTGGTCGCAACCCGACAGCTCGCTGGACTTTTAGCAGTGTTGCAGTTGCTTGTTTGCTGGCTAAACTTTCAGATCGCTCAAATGCTGAAATGATAGCAGTATCATCAACATTGGTCAGTTTTGCCTGAAAGGATATCAGGAAGTCATTAATTTCATCGGCAACGATACGCTTAAAGTTGCCGTAACTAGATTCACCTTTGTATATATTTTCGACATCCTCAATTGAATGACCGCGAATTAATGCTAGAATCTGCAGGAGGTTACTAATACCGGGCTGTTCAATCTGGTTAAAGTTGACGCTGGCTTTGTCATCAGTGGTAGCAGACATGACTTTTTTGGCTGCATCGCTAGGATTGTCGGTCAGGAATATCACTCCCTTGCCACTGTCATCAGATTTGCTCATCTTTTTGGAAGGGTCTGCTAGGTCCATGATCCGAAGTGCTTGTCCCTTGCCGAAGAATTCAGTTTGTTTTTCAAGAGCCAGCGGCACAGTAAATAAATCTCCGAATTTTGCGTTTAGCCGCTCACTGATATCACGAGCAAACTCTAAATGCTGGCGTTGGTCTTCGCCGACAGGTACATAGGTAGCATCGTATAGCAAAATGTCGGACGCCATTAGTACTGGATAATTAAAAAGCCCTACACTAACTCTATCATCGCCAATTTTAGCTGATTTATCTTTGTATTCAATCATTCGACCCATTTCGCCGACTCCGGTGAAACAATCGAGTATCCAGGTAAGTTCACTGTGCGCTGGGACGTAGCTTTGGCGATATAGCAATATATCATCGTTATCTATCGGCAAACCGGCGGCAGCGAATAGACGCGCATTATGCATGATGTTTTCTTGTAACTGGTTATGATCGATTGGTGTCGTGAAGCTATGTAAATCGGGAATAAACATGTTGATTTGGAATTCACCGGCGCGTTTCTGAGCCATCTCGATCGTTGGTAACATCGCACCAAAATAATTTCCCAAAGTCAGGTCATTATTGGCTCGGAGGCCGGTTAAGATTACGGGTTTTGTCATAACTGTTTTTATTATAGCGTAAGTTGAGCCATATCTAGCGCCAGGTGGCCTTTCCGTTGAATTAATCTTATAGTAGCAACGGTTTCGGCCGAAGTTTCCAGAGGGTTAAGTTTTTCAATTTCAATTACCTCGCCTCTTTTGGCTGATGCAATAAGCTCATCTGATAATTTTCTCCTGCGCTCTTGGTTGGGCTGTTGTTCCACTTTAATCTCCTTTGTTATTATAGACCGCCTAGCTGGCGGTCTATTCTGCATCTTTTATGTGTTACAAAACACGGAGCAAATCGCCAGAAGGACTGTCGGTAAAATAAAACCATGTTTCTGGGATTTGTTTACTCATTACTGTTATTGTATCATTAATTACAACGTACATCAATGTGCCGATACTAATTATTTTCCTATATAACTCGTTTATTGGCGGATTGCAACTCATGCTTTATGGCGTTGACTACCGCTACAACGAACAGTCCTCTAACTTCATGGCTAGCAATGATTACGCGCGATCGTACGTTAGGGTTGAATCTTTCTATGGCGCGTATATTTTTGCCTATGACGAGCGGGTCGAGTGCGCCCCTTATGACTGTTGTCGGAACCTTCAGATTTAAGGCGTCATCATAAGATGTCTGGTTGATAATCATCGCCTCCAGCGCGGCCATAAAACTATCGACATTATCGTTGGTTACATTGAATGATTCATTTACAAGATTGTACTTCATTGCGAACGCTGAAAGTTGCAAAAACCGGTCAGGCTTGTTCTTTGCTAGCATATATATCTTACGTAAAGCGTGATTATTTGACGGTAAAAACCGCTTAGACTTATTGTTAATATTATAAAATGGTGGGCTACAAAGTACCATTGATTCGACAAGTAGCGGATATCGCTTAGCTACCTCGACAGCTACTAGAGCTCCCAGTGAGTGACCTACGATAATCAGTCGATTGTGTACGGCTAGTTTTAATAACGTAGCCAGTAGCGCGTTTGTTTGTGTTTTGGCGTTATAAATAGGCCACTTCGGCTTAGGGCTGTCGCCGAACCCTAGTAGGTCGATTGTTATTATCTGAATATTATCCGGTAAGCCATCGATAACTTTTGACCATTCGTCGCCGCTGCTTCCGATACCGTGAATGAAAAGTACTGTTTTTTTAGCGCCTTGTGGACGTTGAATATAATGAACGTTTAGTATATAAGGAATTCGCAGTAACCGATGAACAACAATATCAAACATATATCTATATTATACATTCATATAAAAATACTCTGGAAAACCAGAGTATTTTTATATCTCGCGCATTAACGCTTTGAGTATTGTTCACGCTTGCGAGCAGAACGGAGCCCGTATTTCTTGCGCTCTTTTTCGCGAGGATCACGACGTAGAAATTCAGCTTTTTTCAGTGTACCTCGAAGGTCTGCTGAATCAACAGTGATTGCTTTGGCGATGGCTAGTTTGATAGCATCAACCTGTCCGGACTTACCGCCACCAGAAACAAGGACAGTAATGTCGTAATCTTTTTGTTTACCAACAAGTGCCAATGGATCGGTAATTTCAGCGAGCAGCGTCTTATTACCTTCCAGATAATCACTTGCAGTCTTGTCGTTTATAGTCAGGTTACCTTTACCGGCGTACAAACGCGCACGAGCAGTTGCTGATTTGCGTCGTCCGAGGCCATAAAAGTATTTCTTTGCATCAGCCATAGTATTATACCTCTACCTTCTCTGGTGTTTGAGCATTGTGATTATGCTTCTCCCCAGCGTAGACTTTTAATCGTTTCATTCGTTCAGGGGATAGTTTGTTCTTTGGTAACATTCCTTTGACGGCATTTTCGATGAGCCTCTCTGGGAATTTCTCACGAACTTCCTTTGCGGTTGCATCTTTGATACCACCTGGGAAGCCTGAGTGACGGTAGTAAATCTTACCAGTCTCTTTATCGCCAGTAAGGACTGCGTCTTTTGCGTTAATAACAACAACATAGTCACCGCCATCAATATGAGGGGTGTATGTTGCTTTATATTTACCTATTAGGTATTTTGCAATCTGGGTTGAAACGCGACCTAGTGGCGCACTAGAAGCGTCAATCAATATCCAGCGACGAGTTACTTCGACTGGTTTCTGTGAATAGGTCTTAGTCATTTTAGGAGTACTCATTATGCAGTTACCTTTTCTTTCGCAGAAGTTTTCTTAACTACTACTGGTTTTGTCACAGGCTTTGCGACTTCTTTAAGTTCATCCACAAAACCGATTGTTGCCATCTGCGTACCGTCGCCAATACGGATGCGTGTGCGCTCAACGCGAACATGTCCGCTAGTGCGTCCAGTAAGTTGAGGCGCTATTTCATCTACAAGCTTAAAGGCAGCGGCTTGTGTACTGAGGCCAGCAATAACTGCACGACGATTAGCAAGATCACCTTTTTTAGCTTTTGTAATGAGTTTTTCAATATAACGAGTAAGCTCTTTTGCCTTTGGCAATGTTGTCTCAATTTTTCCATGTTCCACAAGACTCGTGGCGAGACCCTTCATGAGGGCTCGTCGCTGGTCTCGTTCGCGGCCGAATTTGCGGCCTTTATATCCGTGACGATGCATCTTTAAAGCTCCAGTTCCGCCAATTTATCTTTGACCTCATCAAGTGCCTTGCTGCCAAAGCCCTTCAATTCACGCAAATCTTGTTCACTCAGTGTAACTAGATCATGAACAGTACGAATGTCGTTGTTCACGAGGGCGTTTGCAGTACGAGCGGTCAAGTTAAGCTCTTCGATTGGCGTATTGAGTTCGCTTGCTTCGTCGCCATCACTGTGACCAAGTGCTGGAACGGCTTCAATTGAAGTGCTACCGGCAAGGGCTGCATATTGATTAACAAGGATAGCTGCTGATTCTTCGAAAGCTTCTTTTGGAGTAACGGCACCGTCTGTGTCGATAGTGATGAGAAGCTTATCTAGGTTAGTTTCTTGGCCAACACGTGTATTATCGACTTTGTAGCGAACACGAAGTACGGGGCTAAATACTGCATCAAGAGCAATCATATCGCTATGAAGACGACTGGTACTGCTCTCCTCGATAGTGCGATATCCACGACCCGATTCTGCAACAAGGTCAATCAAGACTGATTTCTTTGGATCGTCGATTGTTGCTATGATTTGGTCAGGGTTGATAATTTCGACATCCGCGGTTGTTTTGATATCTCCCGCAGTAACAACACCGGCGCCTTTTTTCTCGAGTCGCAGTTCAACTGGTTCGTCGGTGTGAACTTTGAGTCGAACATTTTTAAGGTTCAACATGATGTCTACGACATCTTCTTTAACTCCTGGAATAGTTGTGAATTCGTGCGTTGCGCCTTCGATGCGAAAAGCAACGATTGCAGCACCTTTGATTGACGACAATAGCACGCGACGGAAGCTATTACCTAGAGTATTACCGTAGCCGGCGTGAAGTGGCTCAATGACAAACTCTGCGCTAGTGCTACTTTGTTCATTAACGGCGGCTAGGAGTGGGTTGTGAATAACTTTTGACATGGCTTGGGCTCCTTATTTAGCGCGAGTAGTACTCGACAATTAGTTGTTCATTGATATCTGCTTCGGCTTCTTCACGTTTAGGAAGACCGGTAATTTCAATCTTCAGCTTCTTTACGTCACCCTTCAACCAACTGAGGGGGACCTGCAATGAGTTGTTGATGACATCATCTATATTGCTGAAGTAACCAGATTTCGTGCTCTTGGCGCGGACAGTAAGGACATCGCCAGCCTTTAGTCGGATTGATGGAATATCAACTCGACGACCGTTTAACTCAAAATGGCCATGGCTAACAAGTTGGCGCGCAGAACGACGGCTTGTTGCGAGGCCAGCTCGATAGACGGCATTATCCATGCGAAGTTCAAGCAGCTGTAGCAAGTTTTCGCCAGATAGTCCTGGTCGACGGGTCGCCTCGTTCATGAGTCGCGAGAATTGTTTTTCGAGTAGGCCGTAAGTACGACGAACTTTCTGTTTCTCACGAAGTTGTGTCAGGTATAAGCTAGGCTTTCCCTGACGACCATGGGCGTGTTGACCTGGAATACCAGTCTTTTTGATCATGATCTTATGTGCCTTAGGGTGCAAAGCATAGCCCTCGCGGCGTGATTGTTTGACAATTGGTGAAGTATCTCGTGCCATTATGCTCTCCTCGCTCCCTTTGGTCGAACGCCACCGTGTGGGACGCCCGTAACGTCAGTGATACTGTCGACAGCAATACCGTAGGAGCCAACAGCTCGAACAGCGGCATCTCGGCCAAGGCCAACGCCCTTTACGAATACATCAACGTTTTTTAGACCATACTGTACATTAGCTGTTTCAGCAGCTTTTTCAGATGCCACTTGAGCAGCATAGGCTGTGCCTTTTTTGCTACCGCGGAATCCGCAAGCACCAGCACTGCTAGCTGCAATAACGTTACCTTTTCTATCAGTAAAACTAACAATTGTATTATTAAATGTAGCTTGAATATGTAGCTGTCCGGTAGGAACAGAACGACGCTGTTTTTTACGTGCGCTAGTTTTAGCTTTTGTAGTTGCTTCTGCCATTTTCGTTCCTTCCTACGTCTTGGACGCCGATTTAGGTTGAGCTCCACCAACTGCGACGGCTCGACCCTTGCGAGTTCGGGCGTTTGTGCGAGTTCGCTGACCATTTACAGGAAGTCCTGATTTGTGGCGTAAACCGCGATACGCGTTGATGTCTTTCAAACGTTTAATATTGTTGGTTACCTGACGCTGTAAATCGCCTTCTACGGTATAATCACGATCGATTACTTCGCGTAGTCGTTGTTCTTCAGCCTCGGTGAGATTTTTCACCCGAGTGGTCGGCTCGATACTAGCCGCCGCAAGGATGTCTCGAGAGTGCTTCGGGCCGATACCATAAATGTATGTCAGCGCGATGTGCACTTGCTTTTCTGCTGGGATTACAACCCCTGCAATTCGAGCCATGCTTAACCCTGCCTTTGCTTGTTCTTAGGTTTTTTCTTGTTGATTACACGAAGTCGGCCCTTGCGGCGGACAAGTTGATCGTCTGGACTTATTTTCTTGACACTAGCACGTACTTTCATGAGCGCAACAAAAACTCCTAATTACTTTAATATTTCTCGCATTACACAACCTTTGAGGGTTGATCGTCTTTTAAGCGGAAGCTGATTCTGCCCTTCGTAAGATCGTAAGGGGTTAACTCAACTTCTACTTTGTCGCCCGGTACCAGTCGGATGTAATGCTTGCGCATTTTGCCCGAAATATGGCACAGAACGGTATGGCCATTCTCAAGTTCGACACGAAACTGGGTATTAGGTAGTGCTTCCACCACCTTACCGACCAGCTTAATGACTTCTTTTTGACTCACCATAGTTAACAAGGATTCATTATACCTCAAATTTTTGTTAGAGTAAAGTATTTCTCTCAAAGATGTCCGCGTTTTTACCGCGACCCTCATAAATGATAACTCTATTGTAGCAAAACTAGGATAGTCGTCAAGGCCGAATAATGCCTGATTTTATGTCAAGAAATGCTGTCAGGATTAACATATGTTTACTCGTTTGCTATAGCACGCACCAATATACGCTTGTCAAAAACCTTATCTCTTGGCACCCAATTACCGGCGCATGTGATAAGACCGAGACCTTCTTTGGCGGGGTCATATGGAGTCAGTAATCTTTGCATTCCTGTGGCATTAGCGTCTTTAAGAGATTCAATTTTATTTTCAACGACACTATAGGTTATTTTTTTACCATCACCGCGCTCGATAATAATGATATCGTCGTTCTTTAGTTTATCGAGATTCACAAATATACCATCTCTACTTATTCCGCCATTATGTCCGTCAATCAAGACTGCGCCACCTCCTTGGCCCGGAATGGCACTTTTGTTGTACCATGCTGTATCACTGATATTTCGTGGCGTATCAGGAACATTGTCCTTCGTGAGTCCGACGGACTGAACTCGAGCATTTTTAACGTTTAGTGCCGGTATGCTTATATAACGCGGGTGTGTAGCTGGAACGGTATAGTTATCAATTGAGGCTTGTGTCAGTACTGTTTCATCAACAGCTGGGTCTGCTAAAGCTACGGCTGGTAACGGTACAATTGGCGGTCTAGTGCCAGTCGTAAACCACGAATAGCCATAATATATCGCAACAACAATCAAAAAGGCGACAGTGGCTATAATGGCCAAGCGCACTGGTTTATAATTTTGTTTCTTTTCTAAATACAACCCTGAGCTCATTGGAACATATTATAGCATAAGTATTTTGTCGATAACATACAGAACTGTCAGAGGCAGTTACTTATAATCGTCGTAAGTGACCATTAGAGCACGTGAATTAACCTGACGTAAGCTCTCAAGAGCAACCGACACGACGATTAGAACACCAGTACCGCCAATAGCGAGATTCTGGATACCTGTAACTCCTGCTTGTGCGAACAAATACTCCGCAATGAATGGCAGTACGGCAATGAGACCAAGAACAAGTGATCCGAATAGAATCAGACGATTTACTGTGCGTGAAAGGTATTTTTCTGTTTGCAGACCAGGCCGAACACCCTCAATAAAGCCACCTTGTTTTTGAAGGTTTTCGGCGATTTCGTTGCTATTGAAAACGATACCCGTATAAAAATATGTAAAGATGATAACAAGCGCAAAGTAGGTTGCTGGGTAAATCAACGCGTCGATAGAACTACCCGTAAAGGCTCCTGGGGAAGGTGCCTGGAACCATAGTATCAAGTTGTTAGCAATATCTAAATATTGAGCGTTGCCTGTCGCTTTTAATATTTGACCAACAAATGCCGGTAAGCTTAGAAACGCAACTGCAAAGATTACGGGGATGACTCCTGCTGCAATGAGTTTGATTGGTAGGATACTTTTAACTCCACCGTAACTACTATTGCCCTGGACGCGCTTTGCGTAATTGATTGTTACGACTCTTTGAGCCTCGTTAATTTTAACTAGTAGGTAGAGTACTAGTAGCGATGCGATACCGATAACCATACTAACCCAGAATGTCGTCGGATCGACAGGTATATGAAACCACCCAAATACATTTAAGTCACCCTTTGAGGTATCGACAAGCGAGGTTCCAAGTGTAGCTAGAGTGCTAGGTAGCTGACTGATAATACCGGCAAATATGAGCATCGATATACCATTACCGACGCCTTGTTCCGTGATTAGCTCACCTAACCACATGAGCATGATTGCACCAGTAGTCATTGCAAGTACCGCAACAAACCATTCAAGGGGCGTAGCGGAATTGAGTACGCTTGTATTGCCTGCAAGAACAGTACTACGAAGTATATAGACGAATGCTATAGATTGTATGATTGCAAGTGGTACACTCAACAGTCGCGTCCATTGGTTAATCTTACGTCGACCCGATTCGCCGTCCTTATGTAGTTCTTCCAGTTTCGGAATAGCTTTGGTAAGAAGTTGCGTGATGATACTCGCGGTAATAAAGGGACTAAGTCCAACAAGTACTATCGAGAAGCTAGCAAGTGCTCCACCTGAGAGTAGGTTCAAGAATCCACCAAAATCAGAGGAGTTAACGACACTATCAATAACTTCTTTTAGTTTGGTTGGCTCTGCGAGCGGGACGGGAACGTGCGCCAAAAATCGATAGACCACAACTAGGCCAAGTACTACCGCTAACCGTTTTTGCATGTCACGGTTTTTAAATGATTTAAATATAGTTTTCCAGTTCATGATTTCGTAAATGATAGATATTAATTAGTATGTAGTATCTACGCAGCCTCTCTTAATCATCATTAATTGTACTATATTTTATACAAACAGTTAAGACCTATAGTGCTGTATAAATAAAAACGTCCCAAACGGGACGTTTTTATGTTTTGCAAAAATTTATTTGTCGGCTTTTTCAGCTTCTTTGGTAGATTTTTTGATAGGAGTTGGGACCTTTTCGAATGAACCACCAGCTTTTACAATAGCGTCTTGGACTGATTTGCTTGCTGCCTGGACCTTTAGGGTTACCTTCGCGGTCAATTCCCCGCGAGCAATAACCTTCACTGTATGGAAAGGTGTCGCGACATAGCCAGCCTCAAAGAGAGACATATTATCAACTGTCTTGCCTTTGAAATCATTCAAACGATCGAGGTAAACTATTTGTGCAGGTGTGCGAAGTGACTTAAATCCTCGATGCTTAGGTACTGCTGTAACGAGAGAGCGTTGACCACCCATGAAGTTTGCACCGAGCTTTTTACCAGTACGAGAACCCTGACCCTTAGTACCGCGTCCTGCAGTCTTACCACCACCAGCAGAGATGCCACGTCCAACACGTTTTTTGTTTTTATTAGCTGTAATTGTTAGCTCATTATACTTCATTACTTAGTCTCCTCTGTCGCAGTTGTATCTACAGGTGCTTTAGTGCCTGCTTTAGTACCCTTTTTTGGAGCGTTGAGCCACTGATCACGAGGTACGAGTGTCTGAAGTGCTTCAATAACTGCATATGCAATGTTTACCTTGTTTGTTGAACCAAGGCTCTTTGAAAGCATGTTACGAATACCCGTGACTCCGATGACTTGCCGTACGACACCGCCGGCGATAATACCTGTACCAGGAGCAGCGGGTTTCATAAGTACACGAGCACCTGAGAGCTTAATTTCAACATCATGTGGAATCGTTTCGTTAACAATTGGTACAGTGATGATGTGTTTTTTAGCAACATCTGTCGCCTTGGCTACGGCAGTTTGAACATCTTGTCCCTTACTAACACCAACACCAACCTTACCTTTGTTGTTTCCGACAACGACAAGTGCCTTAAATCGGAAACGTCGACCGCCCTTTACGACACGTGCAACACGGTCGATATTGATAA
>JBAQWG010000013.1:0-5951 GCA_049298775.1 Saccharimonadales bacterium (SeqCode) | reverse complement strand
GTTCTTGTTGTTCTCAATGACGATACTCTACCAAGTCCTGATGCATTGATGGTTACGGGTATTACTCCACAGCAGACTGTCACTGATGGCTACACCGAAGCACAATTTGCTCAACTACTTCTAGACGATGTTTTCACGCCAGATACAATTACTGTTGGGTTTAATAATATTCGTTTTGATGATGAATTTATTCGACACTTATTCTGGCGTAATTTTCGTGATCCATATGAATGGTCTTGGCGTGATGGACGGTCTCGTTGGGATTTACTTGATGTTATTCGTATGACACGTGCCCTTCGACCTAGTGGTATCGAATGGCCAGTTGCTGAAGACGGCAAAGCAACGAATCGTCTGGAGTTACTCACAAAAGCTAATAGTATAGATCACTTTAACGCGCACGATGCACTGAGTGACGTAGAGGCACTCATAGCGGTAACAAAACTTATCAAGCAAAAGCAACCACAACTCTATGGATATTTGTTAAAGCTACGCGATAAAAATGAAGTCAAAAAATTGGTTAATTTAGATGATAAAAAAGCGTTTGTTTACACGAGTGGTCGCTATGATGCACAGTTTGATAAAACGACAGTCGCTTTTCCACTAACAGCAGGTAAGAATGGTAACGTAATCGTCTATGATTTGCGTTACGATCCAACAGTATTTATTGATTTAGATAGTAAGGAACTTGTCAATAAACTCTATGCTACTTGGGAGGAACGTCAGGAGGAAGATTTTGTAAAATTACCCATTAAAGAGCTCCAATATAATCGCGCACCGGCAGTAGCGCCACTTGGTGTTTTGGAAAAAGATGATGGATGGGAGCGGATTCAACTAAATCCAGAAACAATAGAAAAACATAAAAAAATACTTATGGAGTCGCAGCATTTTGCAGAAAATATTAGGAGCGTATTTGAGAATAAGCCAGATTATGAAAAGTCACTATATCCAGAGGCTCAACTCTACGACGGGTTCGTTAATGATGCAGATAAAATACGTATTCAGGCAGTCGCTTCAGCAACCGATACGGAGTTGGTGGATTTTCACCCAAACTTTCAGGACGAACGTTTATCAGACTTGTTGCTTCATTACAAAGCGCGGAATTTCCCTCGTACGCTAAGTGCCGACGAATCGATTCAATGGGAGAAATGGCGCGTACGACATTTACAAAGTCAGCTACCGGAATTTATTAAATCTCTAGGACGCCTTGATAGTAGAGAGCTGAGTGATTCTCGTAAATTTGTCATACAGGAACTTCAACTATGGTTAGAAAGCATTGCGCCGAATGATATATCGGACACCGACTCCCCAGATTAGTTAATTAAATAGCATTTCTTCTAAATACGAGTAAATCGACGGTTTGGCAGACGTTCTTGACGAGCGATTATAGTATTGACTAGCCTGCTTTCCTTACGGATGATTTCAACTCGGCGCGTTAAAAACTTAATAATAATTATGCCTGAAATTGTTGTAATGATGGCAAGCATCATGCTAGGTGACAGTATAGTATTGGTACCGGGTAGTTCGCCAACAAGCAAAAATTTTAACAATACATTCGAAATATCGAGAGTATTAGATACCAGTAAAATGAAAAAAATAAGAGTAAAAATGTTGATTGTTTTTCGCATACTGATCACCTCCAAGAACGTTTATTAATATTAATGTAACAAACTGAAATAACAGAGGCAACGATAAGCATTTTATTTATGACAAGTTGTGAGAAATACTGGAAAATGTTGCAAAAAAACTGTATACTACTTGGGTTATGCCTGAGGTTATTAGGGTTACGGGTGCTCGTGAGCACAATCTAAAAAACATTAGTGTTGAGATTCCTCGTGACAAATTAGTTGTTATTACGGGATTGTCCGGGTCGGGCAAGTCTTCGCTTGCGTTTGATACCATTTACGCCGAAGGTCAGCGACGATATGTCGAAAGTCTCAGTAGTTATGCGCGTCAATTTCTCGGTACGATGGATAAACCTGATGTTGATCAAATCGAAGGACTTAGTCCAGCGATTAGCATTGACCAAAAATCGACGAGTCGCAATCCACGCAGTACAGTGGCTACGGTGACAGAGATCTATGATTATATGCGACTTCTATTTGCACGCATTGGTGTACCGCATTGTCCAATCGACGGAAGCACTGTGCAACGTCGAACGCCACAAGATATCATCGATACAGTTATACAATACGAAGAAGGTAAGCGCTTGATGATTCTCGCGCCGATTATTAAAGACAAAAAAGGCGAGTTTGCACATATACCTGATCAGTATCGACGCCTTGGATTTGCGCGGGTTCGTGTTGATAGCGTTGTTTATGCACTGGATGAATTTCCCGATCTTGCAAAAAATGATCGTCATAATATTGAAATCGTTGTTGATCGTATTGCTGTAGGCGATGAAATGAAGGCTCGTGTATCTCAGTCGGTCGAGCAAGCACTAGATTTAGGTGGTGGTATTGTTGAAATATTACTTGTTGATGATGATAAGGTCGATGTTTTTTCTCAGCGGTATGCCTGTATTAATCATCCTAACCAAGAAATTCCTGAACTCGAACCGAGACTCTTCAGCTTTAATGCCCCTCAAGGGGCGTGTCCAGTCTGCACTGGTCTTGGCAGTAGGTTAGAGGTAGATCCAGAGCTTGTATTTAATCCAAAACTTACGATTAGTGAAGGTGCAATTCGTCCTTTTAATCGTGTTAATAGTGATGCTTGGTATATGAAAAGACTTGCCGAAGTTGCCAAGAGACATAACTTTAGTTTGCAGGTACCTGTTGGTGAATTATCTAATGACGTATTGCAAAAAGTTCTTTACGGTACGGACGATGAAAAATATACGGTCAAGCTGAGTGCTGGGCGGGAATATGCGTCAACTTATGAGGGTGTCATACCAAATCTCGAACGTCGACATAAAGAAACCGATAGCGAATTTATGCGCAAGGATATCGAAAGATTTATGCGTGAACGTGAGTGTCATGCCTGCAAGGGCGCGCGACTGAAACCTGTTGTTTTAGCTGTTACTGTACATGGTAGGAATATTACGGATATATGTCGTCTGGGTGTTGATGAGGCATTGGACTTTTTTGCTAACCACTTCAAACTAACTAATACCGAACAACAAATTGCGATGCAGATTCTCAAAGAAATTGTTGCTAGGTTGAGTTTCATGAGTAACGTTGGACTTAATTATCTTGAGCTTTCACGTGCGGCCAATACACTTAGTGGTGGTGAAGCGCAACGTATTCGACTGGCAACACAGATAGGTAGTGGACTACAGGGTGTGCTGTACGTGTTGGACGAGCCGTCGATTGGTCTACACCAACGAGACAACGACCGTCTTATTGCTACACTTAAACATCTGCGTGATCTTGGAAACACCGTTATTGTTGTTGAGCATGATGAGGACACTATTCGTGAAGCTGACTACTTGCTTGATATTGGTCCTGGTGCTGGAATTAACGGTGGTCGGGTTGTCGCTTCGGGAACACCGAGTGAAGTAGCTAAAAATAAGGATAGTATTACTGGGCGCTACTTGGCTGGTACGGAGAAAATTGAAGTACCTAAAAAACGTCGTACTATCGAAAAAAACCGAAAGCTTATCGTCAAGAATGCGCGCGAAAATAATTTAAAAAACATTGACGTCTCCTTCCCGCTTGGTGTTATGACGGTTGTTAGTGGTGTTAGTGGCAGTGGCAAGTCAACACTTGTTAATGACATACTTGCAAAAGAATTAGCAGCCAGATTACATCGTAATCAAAATGTGCCTGGTGCCCATGATGATATCGAAAATATTAAACTTCTCGACAAAGCAATTGTCATAGATCAATCAGCAATTGGTCGCACGCCACGCTCTAATCCTGCGACATACACAGGGGTATTTACGCAAATTCGCGAATTATTTGCATCTACTCCTGAGGCGAATATCCGAGGCTACAAAGCTGGGCGATTTAGTTTTAATGTTAAGGGTGGACGCTGTGAAAATTGCCAAGGCGATGGAGTTATTAAAATCGAGATGCATTTTTTGCCTGATGTTTATGTAACTTGTGATGTTTGCCAAGGTAGGCGCTACAATCGTGAAGCACTGGAAATTAAATACAAAGACAACACAATTAGCGATGTATTAGATATGACTGTTGAGCAAGCGGCGCAGTTTTTTGCTAATATTCCAGCTATTGCTCACAAACTCGATACGTTGGTTGATGTCGGTCTCGGCTATATTAGATTAGGTCAGCCTGCAACAACTTTTAGTGGTGGTGAAGCGCAACGAATCAAACTTGCCAGTGAACTATCTCGTCGCAGTACTGGGCGCACTATGTATATTCTTGATGAGCCAACTACTGGATTGCACAGCGCTGACGTCAAGCGTCTTCTGGATATTTTACAGAAACTTATAGAGGGTGGTAATAGTATGGTTATTATTGAACATAACCTTGATGTTATTAAGACTGCCGATTATGTGATTGATATGGGCCCAGAGGGTGGCAATGGTGGTGGCCAAGTGATTGCAGAAGGCACGCCAGAGCAAGTTGCTACAGTAGAAGAATCATTTACTGGCAATTACTTACGAGGTTTACTGTCTTTGTCGTAGTTCCAGCCGAATAGGCTATATATCTGTCGGTTTGCTACTGTCCAGATAGCTTTTCTTTGATCGGGATTACGAATTAAATGAACAATTGCAGGGAGCATCGATAGGAAAAGAATGATTAGGATTGCTGGAAAAATGACTTGGTCAATTTCCAGACCTATTTTTTTGAATTCTCCACCAAGAAAGTATCCAAGATAAGTAACGCCTACTGTCCATAGAGCTCCGCCTATTATATTAAATAGTAAAAATGTGTGATATTTCATATTACTAGCGCCTGCAACGATTGGAGCAAATGTCCTAATAGCTGGGATGAATCGTGCGAAAATAATCGTTTTACCGCCATATTTTGCATAGAATTTTTCGGCAGCTTCAAGATGAGCTTTTTTGAAAAGACGCGAATCGGGTCTTTGATACAAACGTTTACCAACTTTACTACCGAATGCATAACCAACCGAGTCTCCGGTAACGGCAGCAATGAACAAGATCAACACAAGAAGTAAAATATCGATATGGAAGATACCCGCAGAAACGAGAAAACCAGATGTGAATAGTAAAGTATCACCTGGCAAAAAGAACCCGAAAAGTAGTCCGCTCTCGGCAAAAACAATTAGAGCAACGCCTATCCAGGAGTACTGAACGATAAAATCAACAATATCAATACCGGGTAACATCCTTATTAGTTTAGCACGATGGTATCTGATAGTGTATACTGAAAGTAGTGATCATTGGAGGAGAAATTTATGAATGATATTACGTTGAAATTAGATACGCGAACTGTATCTGGTAAAAAAGTGACCGGACTTCGTCAAGATGGAATTGTACCAAGTGTCGTTTACGGAGGATCTGCGGAGCCAATCAATACTCAGTCGGGTATTGTTGAAACAACCAAAGTTAGCCATCAAGCCGGTAAGCATACGCCTGTTAATTTGATTGTTAATGGCGAAAAAACACTTGCCATTATTAAGAATATTGACTTCGATCCTGTAAAACATCAGGTTCGTCATATTGCATTTCATACTATCAAACAAAATGAAATTATTACGACTCAGGTTCCAATTCATCTTGTCGGTATCGGCCAGAGTATTGCTGAGAAGGCGGGATTGGTCATCCTCCAGGCAATTGAGCACGTAGACATAAAAGCAAAACCAGGTAATTTGCCCGAAGCACTAGAGTTGACAATTGCGAATCTAGCTACGGCAGATGATAAATTGACACTCGATGATATTAAATTGCCAGAAGGTGTCGAATTTGCTGATAATGAACAGGACGTCGAACTTGTTGTCGCAAATGTTTACGAGCCAAGCGCACTGCAGGCGTCAAATGATGCTGCCGGTGGAGATTCAACTGATGATGTAGCGAATGTTGGAGC
>JBAQWG010000012.1:0-20619 GCA_049298775.1 Saccharimonadales bacterium (SeqCode) | reverse complement strand
ATGTAAAATGACTATGGGACACCTAAAACTCCTTTGGTTAGTTGTTTGCAAACCTATTTAACCAAAACGAGCAACTTAGGTGTCCTTTTTTTATCTAGAGTGGAAAGTTTGGGGGCAGGATGTGGGGTATGTATTGACAAAGCATAAGAAATTTGTTATAGTGAATGTATAAGTTACTAAAAAATAAAAAAACTGTCAGAAACAAACATGGTAAAAGAACTCATCTCGCATAACAATAATTACTCCGAAGAAATCAGTGAATTTTTCAGTACTGATGAGAGATTCAAGGACTCTACGCAACGTCGAGACTACTTCGAACACTTGGACGAAGATGCTTTTATTGACTTGGTGCAGCAGACAGCCGGTCTGATTAGAACTGGTGGTGCTAATATGCAACACTTTGATGGCGAAACAGTTGGACTAATGGGACATGAAGTTCCCGACCAGCGCGATAAAGAGCAACTGCTAAGGGATACTTGGGCTGTTGCTAAAGATTTTCTGGCTGATACCGAAATCCCTGATGATGATGCGCTCGACTACGCTGCTTTAACGGTTGCTGGTGGTTTGCTTTATACACATCCATTCGCAGACGGTAACGGACGAACAAGCCGCACGATTTCGTATTTAATTGCTCGCGGTAATGGTAACGCGCAGGAATTACACGACATTTTGGCTAATACTGGCGGCGGTGGTAATTGGCAGGTTGGCCCAGTTCCTCTCATTGCAAGCGGCCAAACTGTTTTCGAGGGTAAGCAACCTAATCAAATTGAGTGGGAAGATACGTTCGCCGGTGAAGCTGATGATGCTCTTGGTGGGACAATCGCAAATAGTGGCTACAAGGGTACAATCCTTAGAAAGTTTATTGAAAGATTTGGTGAACTTACAGATGACCAGATTAACAAAAGTTCGACCCTTAATGATGACGGTACATTCAACTTGAATGGTGAGGATTTCATACAGAATCTTACTCATGACCCCGAAGCTGGCATGACTAATGCCCGTGAGCTTTTGGCAATACAGCGTGAAGTTCGGGCCGATTATGTGCATCGTTACCTCAAGGCAATGCAGTTTAAGGATAGAATAAAGCCTCGCAGTATTCGCCCAAATGATTTTGAAGTTAGTGACCAAGATAGTGAGTTTATTCAAGGGAAAAAACGAACAATCATCAAGGAGGTCGGTAAGCGTTCAATAGACGGTTTACTAACACCTGCTGAACAGCAACTTATTCAACACCGCTCATTATCGAGTATTCGTCATGAAAAAGATGTTGATAAAGCTGCTTAGGCTTCAAAGGTGTTAAAGATCACATTTTAGATTTCGGACTAGCTTTTCAGAATAGCCGCGTTTGCCTCTATCGGTAGGTGGCATTTTTAGTTTCAGTTCGAACGGTAGTTGGGTTAAAACATCACCGTACCTATGGATAGCATCTAAACCAACACTTCCGTCTTCTGACAGGTTAGTTGATAAATGGCTTGAAAAGTTGCTTTCGTGTAGTTGTTTTGTAAAGTACCCGTGGGAATCTATGTAGGAGAAATATTAGTAGATTGAGTGTAATCTACTTGTCGATTTATACCCTGACAGTTATACTTGCACTAGCATAAGTATAATGAAATAATGTGTGGAAGATGGTGGTATGAAGAAAAAAGTGCGATTACCAGAATTGACGACCAAGTATAAGATTGTTATTGGTCTGGGTATTTTCGTATTTTTGGGTGGGTTTGTGGTATTTGTGATTTATGTAGTATCTAGTCAACGAATAGAGGTAAGTAGGAGCCAAAAAATTGACTTTACTAATAAAGACGCTATCAGTAGAAATGTATATGCGCAGGAAAGTGCGGCTGATGCTATGAGGAGTGACAATGTAGAATTGGCTAGTGATATATATGATCAAGCTATTAATGCAGAGTCTGATCCTGCAAATAAAGTTGAATTAGCGATTGATCATTCAAGAATGCTTCTGGATAAAAATCAATTTTCTAAAGCCTTAGAGGTGGCAAAAAAGGCTGAGTTATATAGTGACGATAAATATCGTATTACCGATTGGGAAGCACGATTATATGATAGATCTAAAAAATATAAAGAAGCAGAAGATGCATATATAAAAGCATCCAATATGGTAGATAGCCCGACGAATAATGGTAGATATACCAAGGAATTTTATACTGAAAACGCTATGGCTATGAAATTGTTGGCAGAGAAAAAATAATGCATGGGATGTTAAGTCAAGGCGTATCTAAACTTATTTTACCACTTGCTAGTCTAGTACTGATGGTCAGTATTATTATGGTCGCTATGTCTCAACCGGTTACTGGTCAGTCAGCCACTACAAATGTATGTCGGATAGCTTTAGCGTTAGATCGTTCATTGTCCATTGATGATAATCTTAACCCCATGAAAATCCAATTAATGAATATGTTTGATAGATTCGCGGGTAGTAGTGTTGAAATCGCATTTTGGACATTTTCTCATTCGTATTTTCCTCAAGATCCCAGAAATTATAATAGATATTCACATACCTACGAAAAACCTGGTGACAGCATTGGGCGAATAAGGTTCGAAACCGCATTAAACCAAATAGATCTTGACGGTCAGACAAATTACGAGCAGGCGCTCGGATATAACAACGGCGTGCCTAGTAACTTCTCTCCAGTCAAAGAAATTCGTAACGATGCTGATGTGATAGCGATCGTGACAGATGGCGTCCCGAATTTTCCGGGAAATCAAAATCCCAACGATGCAATTAACATACCGAATCAGGCTGAGGTAAGTTCTCGTGAAGCAGTGCTTAGGCTGGAACAAGATAATCCGGGAATTGTTGTTATAGGTAATACAATTGGTGTTAGCCAAAAAAGTATGAATTATATGATAAATGGTGATAAAAATAATCCTACGAATGTTGGGACACTTAGTTATGAGACAATCGAACAATTACTGCGAGATCGTATAGATCAAGCCTGCCGGTCATTGCAACCTAACTATTCGTTAAGTCCAAAAACTAATGTTAATAATACCGAAGTTAAGGATGGTGATACGATTGAGTATTCATATAGTGTGAATAATAATACAGATGAGACTTCTGGTGCAACGAGTGGATGGCAGATATATGATGTTATAATGCCACCATCAATACCCGGTAACCCTTTAAATTTCAATGGCTATAACTCAGGTTGTGCTACTGGTAATAGCCAGCCATATTGTAACGTTGATTTTACGAGTAATTTAACAGATAATTGCACTAAAATTATCTCTATGATGAGTGGAAGCGGCACGTGTAATCCTGTACCGCCTGGTGGAAGTGGAACATGTGGACCAGCAATATCGACGAGCCCAGGCTCAGGTAACGATGAATTCATATCTGGAGATAATTTTTTTTATAGTCCTCCACGCTGTCAAACGATTTCTAGTCTTCCGTTGGGCACAAGGATTTGCTCGATGATTGCTGTTACGAAGCCGGACGCTAGTTCATCATTACAGCGTCTCAGTAATGCCGCTTGTGTCACTATTGGCAAAAAAACTCCATTAGTTCAGGTTCATGGTGGTGATGTACGGGTTGGCCGACAGATAAAGGGTGGTGACGTTGACCTATCTGCTGGAGTATATACAAGTCAATTCAGAGTAACTGAAGATTCGAGTATAATTCCAAACGGACGTACTTATGGAAGTTGGGGAGAATACGGAGTTTTAGCGCCGGGACCGATCAAAAATTTTGCTTCATCGTCTGGATTTAATGGTGTAGGTGGGGGTTATGATGATTTAATTTCTCATTCTGACTGCGATAAAAACATTAATTTGTTGACATTCGCGAATATGGTAACCGACCCGGTACATGACAATGAATGTGGTTATTTATCGGAGACACCAGGAATAATACCGGATATTGTACCGTCGTTAACTTTCAGATCACCGGTAAGTAGCAGTGCAACGAGTATAAATATCACAGGAGGTATAGCTTCAGGACTCTATAAAAATGAAGTTGATGGAAACGTTGATATTAATGGAGGCGTACTTCCTAAGGGAAAAAGCATCATTGTGTACGTACCTAACGGAACGGTGACAGTCAAGAGCGATGTGAAGTATGAAGACGGTGTTGGCGATAGGTATATAAGTATTTCAGAAATTCCACAATTAGTTATCATAGCAAAGAATATTAATATAGAGAGAGACGTTGTGAGATTAGACGCGTGGTTAGATGCGATTGGTAATGAGGCGGATGGTGGCAACATAGACACATGTTCGAATTTCATAAGTCCTTTTTCGATTAGTGCATGTGATAAACAATTAATTATTAATGGACCTGTCATGGGGCGTCAATTAAATCTATGGCGGACCAAAGTTGATACGTCAGCTTCGACGTGTCTCATCAGGGCACTTGAAGATTGCGAGGAAGTAGGTGTTCCAGCGGAGATTATTAATTTGCCAGGCAGTTCTATTTTGTGGACAATGGGCTACAGATTGAAAAATTTAAAAGCAGATACTACTTACACTACTGAACTTCCACCTCTATTTTAATAATAATAAATTGTTCCATATCTTAAGCGCTTATGGTATCATTAAAACTATTATGGCAATGATAAAAGGCGTGGGCGACTTTTTCGGTCTCGATATAGGATTAACAGGCGTACGAGCGGTACAGCTTACTCCCGCTGGTGCTAGCAATTGGACTTTACGTCACTTTGGATACGCTCCAATCGATATTAATATTGCAACTGCCAATTCGGTAGAGGCGCGTAGTCGATTAGGTGAGGTGATTATGACAGTGGTTGGTCAAAGTGGTATTAAAACAAAAAATGTTGCTATTGGTTTGCCTGCAAGCAAGACATTTATCACTGTTGTTGATATGCCTGCTTCAAGTAAAGAAGACCTTCAGTCAACGATTAAATATCAGCTTGATCAATATATCCCCATGTCTATAGACGAGGCAAAAGTTGATTGGTCTCTACTTGGACAGTCTCTACATGACCCATCGCAACAAGAAGTAGTACTCGCAAGTACGGCATCTTCCTACGCGGAGGATCGACTAGAGCTTGTTGAGGAACTTGGATTTGAAGTGATCGCTGCTGAGCCAGATACTATTGCAATGTTACGTTCCGTGACCGCGTCTGGTCTTAGAGACGCTCAGGTAATTATTGATATTGATGAACAATCAATAAATATGGCGGTTGTATATGCAGATGCTCCGAGATTGGTACGTTCAATGCCTAACGGTTTTTCGACACTTGTTAGAGCAGCAACACAAAATTTATCTATTAAAGATGATCAAGCTCGACAATTCATATTAAAATTTGGACTCGCCCCAGATAAGCTAGAAGGTCAGATTGTTAATGCACTTGAAGCAACGCTTGAAGGTTTTGTATCTGAATTAACAAAGTCTATCAAATTCTTTCAAGCGCGCTATCCATCGCTTGCGATTGGGGGAGTATCTCTCGTTGGATATGCTAGTGCTATACCAGAATTAGACCGTTATATCACAGAGAAAGTTGGTATTCAGGCTGTGGTTGCAAATCCGTGGCAAAAAGTACAAATTCAAACTGGTGATCAGCGATTTAACGCAGTAGCATCTGAATTTGCAGTAGCCGTCGGACTCGCTCAAAGGGAAAATAAAAAATGATAGAAATTAACCTTATACCAGATGTGAAACAAGATTTAATTGGTGCCCGCAAGATACGAAACCTAGTAGTATCAGGTTCTATTGTTGCCGGACTTGTATTTCTGGGTATTGTAGTTTTAATGGCGTTTTACCTATTTGGAGTACAGACCTTCCGTTCAACCCAGGCCGATAATGCTATAACAGAAAAGTCAGACAAACTAAAGCAAGTACCGGATCTTGGTAATATGCTGACAATACAAAACCAATTGACAAATATATCCAAACTACATGACGAAAAGAATATAAACTCGCGGATATTTGAAATTCTTACAACTATTAATCCTGTAAAACCAAATCAAGTTTCTTTCTCTCTGGTTAGGATAGACGCCGAAAATCATAATATTCATATAGATGGTCAGGCATCGAATGGTTTTGTAGCTGCTGATGTATTTAAAAAAACAATTCAAGCTACTACATTTAATTATGAAAATGAAGGAAAGAGTGAAAATGATACTTTAGCTAAGACGGCATCTTTGTCAGACCTTAGTTACGGAGAAGATTCAACGGGCGTGAGGGTAATTAGGTTTTCGATAGATTTTGAGTACAGCGATAAATTATTTGCAACGAGCTCCAAGAACGTTGTTATAGTACGACCGGGTCGTCAAAATGCAACTGATTCATTTAAGCATGTACCTGAGGGATTGTTTACGAGTCGTGCTGATGATAGTGTGGGAGGATCTAATTAATGGATACAAAGTCGGTATCGCCAACAATACAAGCATCAGTAACTCCAGTATCTTCTGGTATACGAAAGCGCAATCAGATACAACAAGCTAATCGAGTTATGTTCATTTGGATTGCTGCTGTGTCAGTCGTGGTTGGAATTTCAATAGTATTAATAGGTTTTTTGGCCCAGAAAATTTTATTCGGAGAGAAAGTCATTAATGAGAAAAATAAAACAGTTTCAATTCTTGAAAAAAACTTATCAGTTGTAGGTGGACTAAGAGATAACATAAGAGTTTTGAATACTAATGAGGTGTTAAAATCGGTTCGTTTAAGTGACACTGTTTTACCTATTCAATCTGTCTTGGACGCACTTCCAGCAGAATCAAACTCGACTTCACTTGCGTCTTCATTACAGACAAAACTCTTGGCGGGTATACCGGGTGTTGTTTTAGAAACAATTAATGTGGTTTCTGCAGAAGGCTCAGGAGAGGTAAATAGTAGCACTGTACTTAACAATACGGGTGACAATAAAATTGGTTTTACTTTTTCCGTTAGTACTAATTCTGCAAATTATAATGCTCAGATTAAGGTTCTGGAAAGATTAGAGAAGTCAATTAGGCCGTTTAACATTACTGACCTTTCGATTGAAAGTCAGGGAAATAAGGTTGTAATGACGGCTACCGGATTTAGTTATTTTGAGCCGGCGAAGACTGTTAAGCTAATGGATAAGGTTGTAAAACCATGAAACGTAGTGAGATAATCAGTATTATTGCAATTGCATCTATCAGCGTAATAGTTGCTTATCTTATAGCCACTGCCGTTATTGGTAAATCGACTAGTTCAAGTGTTAAGGTTCGTACCGCTATACCGATTAGTTCAACGGTTGATGAGCCTGACGATAAAATATTTAATAAGGATGCCATTAACCCAACTGTTGAGGTTGTTATTGGTGATAATTAAACGCATGGAGAATATTTTGTAATGGCACTGTTGACATTAGACATACAAGAAAAACTCACGAGCCTCTTAGTAGACGAGGGGCTTGTTGCGCACGAAACACTACAACTTGCCATACAAGAATCTGATGAATCAAAGAAACCTTTATTTGAATTGTTAGCTGACAGGCATGTTATTGATGATGAGATGTTGACACACGCCATAGCTCAGGTATCGGGAGTTCCATATGTAAATCTTAGTAATACACTTGTTAATCAGTCGGTACTCGGTCTTTTATCAGAAGATGTTGCCGAACGGTTCATGGCAGTGCCTTTAGCTGAGGTTCAAAACAGACTTGCGATAGCAATGGTTGATGCAAGTAATGTACAAGCTGTTGACTATCTGTCTAATTTGATTGAAAAACCATTGAAAGTGTTTATGGCGTCAGAAGTGGGTGTTCGTCATATTCTAGATCAATATCGTACCGATCTTTCGACGGTAGACGAAGCCGCGGAGGTATCAGAGCAAGAGGCGAAGGAAGAGAAAGACAATAGTATTAAGACGATCGTCCAAGATTCACCAATTAGTCGAGCTTTATCAACGATTTTAGAGTATGCCGTGAAAACACGTGCGAGTGATATTCATATTGAGCCACTTGAATCGGCTTTGAAGATACGTTGTCGAGTCGATGGTGTTCTGCGTGAAATTATGCAACTTCCAAAAGCTATAGAACCCGCACTTGTTAGTCGAATAAAAATTTTATCTAATTTAAAAATTGACGAACATCGTGTGCCGCAGGACGGTCAGTTTGCAGTAAAGGTATCTAACAAGGAAGTCGATTTGCGTATTGCGATTAGTCCTGTGGTATGGGGAGAGCAGGTAGTAATTCGTCTCTTAGATAAATCTGGAACCAGTTTCAGTCTCGAGTATATGGGTTATCATGGACGCGCTCTTAGAGCCGTACGTAAAGGTATACATCGACCAAATGGTATGATTTTAACGTCAGGCCCTACTGGTAGCGGAAAGTCGACTAGCCTATACGCTCTTATCCAAGAAGTCAAGGATGATACGGTTAATATAGTGACACTTGAGGACCCTGTCGAATACAAGATATCTGGGGTCAATCAAATACAGGTTAATAGTGAAGTGGGTTTGACATTTGCCACTGGACTACGTTCAATTCTTCGTCAAGATCCAGACATTGTGATGGTTGGTGAGATTCGTGATGATGAGACGGCGAACCTTGCCGTTCAGGCGGCTCTTACGGGTCACCTCGTGTTTAGCACTTTACATACGAACAGTGCCGCTGGAGTTTTACCACGATTGCTCGATATGAACATCGAGCCGTTTCTGATTGCAAGTACTGTCAACACTATCATCGGCCAACGACTAGTCCGTCGCGTCGCTGAAAAAAGAGACGTATATCAATCTAACCCTATAGAAACTCAAAATATTCTTGCAACGGTCGGACATCTTCTACCAAAGACGCCGGAGGATGTTGTGCGTATATCGCAAGATTTAGGATATAAAGACTTGCCACTTGCGGGTCAAAATGCTTATACTTTAGTTAAGGGTAAAGATACCCCTGCGACTCCAAAGGGTTACAGCGGTCGGGCGGGACTATACGAGGCTATGGATGTTAGTGAAAACATCCAACAACTCATTGTAGGTCACGCTACGAGCGGTCAAATTCAAAAGCAAGGAATCGTCGAAGGTATGATAACAATGCGCCAGGACGGATATTTAAAGGCATTGCAGGGCATAACTACCCTCGAAGAAGTTAATAGAGTGACCGCGGATACCGCATAGAAAGTTAAATACATATGCCAAATCAAGAACTTAGAATCGAAATATTATTAGAAGAAGTCGTTAAGCGTAAGGCGTCTGATCTTCATTTGCAAGTTGGGTTGCCACCGATGTTGCGGGTGGACGGATCATTAATTCCCGTTGCTGGTTATAATACACTGGATGAGGCTGGAATTGGAACGCTGCTATTTACGATTCTTGATGAAGATCAACGCCAAATTCTTGAAAAAGACAAGGAATTTGATTTTAGCTTTGCGTTCGGTACACTCGGTCGTTTTCGTGTCAATGCATTTCATGAGAGAGGTAACGTAGCGGCATCTCTTCGTTTAATTCCAAATGAGATTAAGACGATTAATGAATTGGGCGTTCCGCAGATTGTGATGAACTTTGCAAGCTATCCTCGTGGCTTAGTGCTTGTTACGGGTCCGACAGGAAGTGGAAAGTCAACAACACTCGCAGCTCTTATTGATAAATTAAATTCTGAGACTTCTCAACATATAATTACAATTGAAGATCCGATTGAGTTTACACATAAATCAAAGAAATCCGTAGTAGTTCAGCGCGAAGTTCACTATGATACGTATAGCTTCTCGGCTGCTTTGCGTTCTAGCTTACGCCAAGATCCTGATGTTGTATTGATCGGAGAGATGCGCGATCTAGAAACAATCAGTGCGGCGGTTACGATAGCAGAAACAGGACATTTGGTATTAGCGTCACTGCATACAAATAGTGCAGCACAATCAATTGATCGTATGATTGATGTGTTTCCCCCTCATCAACAATCACAGATTAGGGCTCAGCTTGCAAACATCTTGATGGCTATTTGTTCTCAACGACTCGTACCGTCTATAGGCGGGGGCCGTGTTGTTGCTGCTGAAGTTCTTATTGCCAATCCTGCAGTGCGTAATATTATTCGTGAGGGAAAGAGCCATCAACTCGATGCCGTTATTCAGACAGGTGCCGATCAGGGTATGCAGACTATGGACAGGACACTTGTTGGACTTGTCCAGAACGGAACCGTAACTTATGATGCAGCGCGAGGCTTTGCTGTTGATCCTACTGAATTTGAACGTCTGATGCGAGGATAAATTGAATTATGCGAAAGTTTAACTACGTCGCCAAGGATAGTAAGACAAAAAATAAAACAGTAAAAGCTATTGTTCAAGCAGAGACAGAACAATCTGCCGCAAGACTCCTTATGTCCCAAGGATTTACGCCAATTACTATTACAGAGGCAGTGGGTGGAGATAATTTTTTTGATAGATTGAGTAATCGTATTACTACGAAAGACAAAGTTGTTTTTACGCGCCAGTTATCAACCCTTATTGCTGCTGGACTACCGCTTTCACAAAGCTTGCATACTCTCGTTGATCAAACAGCAAATAAACGTCTTCAATCTGTTGTGCAAGATGTTATAGCATCGGTCGAGAGTGGCCACACACTTCATGATTCATTTGCGAAACATCCAAAAATTTTCGATAAACTATTTCTTGCCCTTGTTGCAGCTGGTGAGGTATCAGGTACGCTTGATGAGGCATTACAACACATTGCAACACAACAAGAAAAGGATTCGGCTATCATGAGTCGTATACGAGGTGCCATGATGTATCCTGTAATTGTTCTTTTCGTGATTGCTGGTGTGTTGATATTTATGTTAGTAACGGTCGTTCCTCAGGTTGAAAAACTATACAAGGATCTTCATCAAACTCTACCTTTCATTACACAATTAATTGTTGATGCTTCAGTCTTTATTACCAATTATTGGTGGTTGATGCTAATTACTCTAGCAGTTGTCACATACTTTTCTATACAGTATATAAAGACTGAATCAGGGAGACGTGTACTTGATACAGTTAAATTAAGAGTACCGATATTGAGTAGGCTTTTTGGTAGGTTATATATGGCGAGATTTAATAGAACCGGAGAAACTCTCTTAAAAACTGGCGTTAGTATGTTAGATACACTTGCTATTTCAAGCGATTCTATTGGTAATTCTGTGATTGCAACCGAGATATCTAATGCTGCTGAAAAAGTAAAAGGCGGAAAGGAGTTGTCGACAGCTCTTGACGCCGAGACGGATATACCAAAATTGGTACCGCAAATGATAAGTATTGGTGAGAAATCTGGCCGCATTGATGAAATGATGGGAAAAACTGCGAAAATATATGAGGATGAACTAGATGAGGAGATTAGAGCTATATCAACATTAATCGAGCCTATACTGATGGTTGTACTGGCTATTGTAGCCGGAGGCATGGTTGCGGCAATTTTGCTTCCAATTTACAGTTTAGTCAATACTATTAATGTTTAGTATGGACGTACTGTTTAATTTTATGTATGATAAACATAAGCATTGTGTAAATGTAAAGTTTAATACTAATTAATGTTCATAGAAAGGTGGAAATTTCATGAACACACCATACAAACAATCTGATCAAACAACGAAAGGTTTCACAATCATTGAAGTTGTGCTCGTTCTCGCAATTGCAGGGCTGATATTCCTCATGGTATTCCTCGCCTTACCCGCATTACAACGTAGTCAAAGAGATACAGATCGAAAGAATGCATTGTCGAGAATTAGTACACAACTCGTCAATTATCAGACTTCTAATAGGGGTGGTATTCCAGATGAAACTAAATTAACTGCTAGAGATTCAGGCTTTGTCACAAAATATTTAGGAGGTAATGTTTCGGTAGCGGGATCAGAATATATTGATCCGAGTAGTGGTGACGGTTATACTCTTAGTTATAATGATAATTCTAGTGATACACCTGACGCTGGTGAGATTTTTTATGCTACCGGCAAACTCTGTGGACTTGATGGGGCCATAACGAATGGCACTGGAAGGCAATATGCACTTCGCATCAAACTAGAAGGCCAGACTTCTTCATATTGTGTTGATAATAGGTAAAAATAGGTACATTTTTTAATAAACGGTCTTTATAGGCCGTTTATTAATATTGGCGCTTATGTTTATTTATGGTAGGCTAGACAATAATGAATGACAATCTTTTAGTTGTAATAGCTTTTTGTGTATTTGGTTTTGTGATGGGAAGTTTTGTTGGTGCAACGGTTTGGCGTCTACGAGCTCGACAACTACGTGAAGATATTAAGACTGGCGAAAAGATAGCTGGAAAAGATAAAAAGCAGGTAATCCACATAAAAAACATGCATTTTACTGAGGACCGATCTGTTTGTCTTCACTGTGGTCATCGACTTGTCTGGTACGATCTTATTCCTGTGATAAGTTGGATTGGCCTTGGGGGCAAGTGTCGTTATTGTCATAAAAAAATTGGCATAGTTGAGCCATTGTTAGAAATTGGCATGGCGATTTTTTTTGTAGTTTCATATATATTTTGGCCACTTCCGCTACTTAGTTCATATGACATTGTACGTTTCGTATTATGGTTAGTTTCTGGTATAGGAGTGGCAATATTGGCTGTTTACGATGTAAAGTGGTTTTTGTTGCCCAATAGAATTGTCTATCCACTAATTGGCATAGGTATTGTAAACACATTAGTGGTTCTTGCGCAGAACAATTTTACATTAAGTACAATATATTCAATTGTCTATGCTTGCATAATTCTTAGTGGCCTGTATTTAATGTTATATATAGTCTCTAGCCATAAATGGGTTGGCTTTGGTGATGTTAAACTAGGGTTTTTTCTAGCTTTGATGTTAGCTAATTGGAAACTAGCGTTATTGACTCTTTTTCTTGCGAATGCGATAGGTACTTTGATTGTTGTACCGTTGTTGATTTTAGGTAAATTAGATCGAGGCGCGCATATTCCGTTTGGACCGCTGCTGATTGCAGGATGGATGATTTCAAGTATATTCGGTGAACGTATTATTAATTTGTATTTGAGTATTGTACTGGGTGTTGCATAGTGCTTGTGTTATAATCAAACCACATGGTAAAGGGTGCGGAGCGAGGGTTTACGATTATTGAGGTAATGCTATTCTTAGCTATTACTGGTGGTTTGTTTGCGGCGTTAATGGTAGGCGTTAGTAATAGTATAACCCAGCAACGCTATCTCGATAGTGTTCGAAGTTATAAATCATTATTGCAACAACAATATTCAGATGTGTTGAATGTTCGCAATGAAAATTTAGAGGGAAAATGTAATACCGATGGCAGTATTGACGAAAATTCTACCCGAGATGGCAAAAGAGGAACATCAAAATGTGTTTTATTGGGTCGTGCTATAAGGGTCACAAATGACGGAAAGTCAGTGGTCACCGCAAGCATTACTGGCTATGATCCGATAAATACTGGTCAAGATTCCGATCACGATGGGGTGCCTGACAGCAGTCAGATTAGCAACGCAAGTGATATAATTGTTTTAACGAATTACTATAAAGCTAAACTTGCAAATTTTGATAGAGCATCGGTTGATTTTGATTGGGATTCTCAAGCTTTTGCTGTAAACGATACAAATAGTCATATATCATCAAAGTCGGTTATATTAATTATGAAGTCACCCGCTTCTGGACTCGTTAGGGTATTTGTATCTGAGGATACGGATGGTTTATTAAATGTAAATAATGATTTAACGACGTTTATCAATGAAACATCATCGGCAGTGGCACTTAAGGTTTGTATTGATGGTAACTCGGGATTACTACCGAAACAGACAGTCGTTATTAATCCCATTATCGCTGGACCAGATGCTGTTGCAACTGTCGATGATGGCAGCTCGGAGTGTAAGTGATGAAACAGAGAGGTGATACAATCGTTGAAGTAATATTTGCTGTAACTGTTTTCAGTCTCGTTGCTGTCGGAGGATTGTCTATAATGAATCAAGGAACTGCTATGGCACAGAGATCACTTGAGATTGGACTGGTTCGTGATCAAATGGATGCTCAGGCAGACGCATTACGCTACCTACATAGTGTGTACGTAAGTAATTTTGATGCTGACGACCAACCCGAGACAACAAAACTATGGCAGGATGTCGCACTGAAACATGCGGTTTCAAAGGCACAAGCGTTAAGTAATGATTCTGATACACAGGCCTGTAAGTTGCCTTCTCTTGCACCCGGAAACGCGGCTACAGGATTACCATATGGAGTTATTTCTGATGCAGCTCCGTTCGCACTTGACATCCGTAAACTAGATGTTGGAAAGGGGAGTCCAGTAATATTACTAACCCAGTCAACAAATATCGATAAGACGGCAACATATGCTCAGGTTCGCTATACTACCAATGGTATATCTGATCCAGTACCAGAAGGTATTTGGATACAATCTGTCTATTCGCCACCAGATGGTAGTGTACTTGGGTACTATGATTTTCATATACGGGCATGCTGGTTAACTCCTGGACAATCTGCTCCTGTTACGCTAGGAACGATAGTGAGGTTATATGAACCTAAAACGTAATAATAAAACAAATTCAGGGTTTACGATTATAGAACTTATGATAGCGATGGCATTTATAGCACTACTTTTGCTCGCTATTGCAACTACCGTCATGCAAGTTGGCGCAATTTATAGCAAGGGCGTAACTATGAAGTCTGTAAACCAGGCTGGTCGATTGATTGTTTCTGATATGAAACGAACTATTGGTGAAGTGTCACCTTTTGATGTAGCTGATGCCTATAAGCCTCATGATTTCAATGAAGGCTCAGGTACTGTTGTTGATTATGATGGAGGTAGACTTTGTACAGGAGTATATAGCTATATATGGAATATTGGAAAACACATTCAACCTGATATTTCATCACCTCCGATTAATCAATACGATGGAAGTGATAGTAGTAAACCCATACGGCTTATTCGTGTGCTTGATAGTGGTGGCCAACGCTGTAAAGATGAAGCTACTGATCGAATCAAACTATCTAGCGCAACTGAGATGCTTTCAGAAGGTAATTTGGCAGTGCAGGATTTCCGCATTGAACGATTGACAGATAATTTGGCCACTGGGGTAGCAGTATATATTATAAATATGACGATCAGCGATGCTACACAGGATTCTATAAAAACGGTTGATAATAGCTGTAAACCACCAAGTGAAGGTTCATCTTATCAGAATTACTGTGCTGTCAATGAGTTTGTTTTTACGGTTGTAGCTGGTAATAAAGGAGGGCAGTAGATGAATATGTTAAGATTAAGACAAAGGGGTTCAGTTTCATTATTCATTGTTATTTTTGCGGCACTTCTGATAATTACGATATCGACAGCCTTTATTAGAATTATGATTCAAGATCAATCACAGGCAACAGCAAATGATTTATCAAAAAGCGCATTAGACTCGGCTAATGCTGGTGTAGAAGATGCCAAGCGTGTAATAGTTGAGTATTATAGACAGAATTGTCCGTCTATTCCTGTAGGTAATAGTGATCGCTGTGATAGTCTAAGGAATGTTTTGATAGTCAATACTACACCACCTAATGACGGTTGGACTAATGGTTGTCAGGCAACTGTTGATGCTGGGGTTGCTAGTCTAACTAATGGTGAGGTGCTTGTTAAAACAGCTAACGCTGATGATGAACAGCTGGATCAGGCGTATACTTGCTTAAAGGTGCAAATGAATCCAACTGATTATATTGGTGCCCTTAAACCAAATGTCTCACGTCTCATACCACTAAAGTCAAGAGATGGGGTAGTTTTTACGCAAATACGTTTGCAATGGTACTCACAACAAAATCAGACGATTAATCTAGATCAAGGAGATATCCCCTATGTGCTTCCCGATAAGTGGCCCGTTAATAGGCCGGCTGTAATGCGCGCACAACTTCTACAATATAAGTCAGATTTTCAATTGTCAGAGTTCGACAATGATTCTAACTATAATGCATCGTTGTTTTTCTTGCCATCAATTGCCGGCGTGAGCGATTCAGTCAAGGCGTATTTTTCGTCCGATAAACGTCAAAGTCGCAGTTCTGGCTCAGCACAATCAGTAGCTTGCCATCAAACGTCAACTGCTAGTCGATATGCATGTGAAGTAACAATTGTGCTTCCGGATTGGGGTGACCCTGCGTCAATTACCAACAGAAATGCCTATCTCAAGCTCAGTCAGTTCTATAGCACGATTAATACGGATTTTCGCATAACAATGCTGACTGATGGTGGGGAGATAGTACGATTTACTGATGTACAGCCTGTAGTTGATTCGACCGGACGTGCTAATGATATATTTCGGCGTATTCAAAGTAGAATTGATATTGGTACAAGCAGTATTCCGAACGCGGAAGCTGCTGTTGATGTTACAAAAAGCTTATGTAAAGAGTTTATTGTTACTAGAGATAATGCCTATCCTGGTGATAACGTTGCCTGCCCACGTCCACCAGTAAATCCTTAAGAGCTAGAGTGATAACGTTCGTAGACTTCACGGAGATGATCGTCTGTGACGTGTGTATATACTTGGGTTGTGCTGATATTACTATGTCCTAACATTGATTGAACCGAACGAATATCGGCCCCATTCATTAAGAGGTCTGTCGCGTAGCTGTGACGCATGGTGTGAGGGCTGACGTGTTTAGTGATACCAGCAAGTCGAGCATAGTGACTAATTATGCGTTGGATACTACGTGCTGTTAGTCTACGATAATTGCCACTCGTTGTTACTGTATTGTTTCGACTATAACTAATGAATAACGGAGACAGTGTATCTGCTCGGCGTTTTAGATAGTTGCCTATATATTCTGCAGAAAGTTCACTTATGAATACCGGACGATCTTTTTTGCCTTTTCCACGCACCATGAATTCACGACGCTTAGTATTGACGTGGTCCTTATCGAGCGCTACTAGTTCAGACACGCGTAGTCCGCTTGAAAATAATAGTTCAATTATTGCTCTGTCTCGTATCCCTTGCTCTGTGTTTGTGTCGATTTTTTCTGTAAGTCGTATAATTTCGTCACGATAAAGAAATGTTACTTGTTTACGTGAAACTTTTGGTAGGATAATTTTATCAGGACTGAGTGACTCTATGTCTCGTCCAGATAAATAATGAAGAAATCCACGAAGTGCAATGAGATGATAGCTTTGAGTTATAGTAGCAAGTTCATCATCATTGTAGTTTTTATAACGATTAAGCCATAATCTATATTTCCGAACGATTTCCGATGTTATTTTATCAACATGTATGTCATCGCTAAACTCTACGAATCGTTCTAGATATAACTTGTAATTTTCTGCTGTTTTCGCAGATCTACCACCTTCAACCTCTAGGTGTTCGATATAATCTAGAATAAGCTCGGAGATATACATATCATAAGCATAGCGCATACTTGTTTAAACGGGTAGAATATATACCATGACTATTATTGAAAGTGTTGCACTAGGCCTCATACAAGGATTAACAGAATTTATACCAGTCAGTAGCTCTGGACATCTGGTAATTGCTCAGAACTTTTTTTTTGGGATGTCAGATCATATGTTTTTGCAGTGGATTGATCTCGGAACATTTCTTGCACTTGTTGTATATTTTCGCAGACGTCTAATGTCAATTATCAAGGATATTGTTGTTCGAAAAAACTATCATTTGGCAAGAAATGTACTACTAACTGCTATACCAGCAGGTGTTGTAGGTTTATTTTTTTCAAGATTCATAGAAACAAACCCATTTTTTGGTAGCATTGGGACGGTAGTGGTGACGCTAGGGGTCGTTGGCGTTATCATGATATTTATTGAACAGTTGCCGAAAGCATCAAATGTTAAGGATGGTGATAGTCTGAGCGCTACAAGGGCGTTCGTTATCGGACTTGTTCAAATACTTGCTCTTATACCAGGGGTATCGCGTTCGGGTTCGACAATTATCGCTGGTCGTCTAGCTGGTCTTAACGCCGCTAAGGCGGCAGAATACAGTTTTTTGGCATCATTACCAATAATAGGAGCTGTATTATTAAAATTGATATTTACGGAGTCTGGCCGTCAGTATTATTTTGATAACGCATTAATGTTGACGATTAGTAATCTTGTTGCGTTTGCATCAGGCTTGTTAGCAGTTAGTTTCTTGATAAATTATTTATCAAAACATGGATTAGCTTTGTTTGGATGGTATAGAGTGGTTCTTGCGGTAGTATTATCGGTTGTACTTTTGGTACAATAGGTCTAAAGATAAGAGGAGAACATATGAGCCATATTCAACGAACATTAATATTGTTTAAGCCCGATGCTGTGCAACGTGGCGTCGTAGGTGAGATTTTGACCCGTTTTGAGCGTGTTGGACTAAAAATTATCGGTACGAAGATGATTGCTCCAGACAAAGAACATTATTACAAACATTATGAAGAAATAGGACAGGTGATTACTCGTCGCGGCGAGGAGACATTTAATAACGTACTAGACATGATGAGTGATGGGCCTGTCATTGCTATGGTATTTGAGGGCGTCGAGGCTGTTGAGCTTGTTCGCAAACTTGTTGGTTCGACTGAACCTAAATCATCAGCACCTGGTACAATTCGTGGTGATTTTTCACATATGAGTTACGGATATGGTGATTCGGCAAAAAAGGGTATCCCTAATCTTATTCATGCATCTGGTGATTTGGATGACGCCAAGAAGGAAATACCACACTGGTTTAGTGATGACGAGTTGTATGACTATAGTATCCTGAACGAAAAATTCACTCGGTAACTATTACTGTATAATGAATAGGAACATCTAAATCAACGATGATTGGTGTTGGTTTTAGGGGGAGGAATGAATTTTGGATTTACTCCAAAAATGAAACGGAAGGGTAAGTCACCCCTTTTGGCGCGTTAGCCTCGGTAGCTCAACTGGATAGAGCAGATCCGTCCTAAGGATAAGGTTGTAGGTTCGACTCCTGCCCGGGGTACCAGAAATGGATTTTCCAGAGATTTCGGGCGTTTTTCGCCCGATTTTTCTTTGGTTTTGCGGAGCAAAACCCAAATGCTACTGGGGGGAGAAATTTCCGGGGCAGCCGCATGCTGCGCCTTTTTGGATTTTAGCCGCCACGGGCGGTTTTGATATAAAATAGAAGGTGCACACAAACTAATTTGGCAAACTATTTTTGTTGGCTTTAATAGCCGTCCTGTACAAATTGGGTTTGCCTGGTTTGTGTGCAACAGGGCGGCTATTTAAGTTGAGGAGGCAATTATGCAAAGTCAGCAAAAATATTACATCTACGCTCGTAAGAGTACCGATGTAGAAGATAAGCAAGTTTTGAGTATTGAGGCGCAACTCGTCGAGTTGCGCGAACATGCCAAGCGCGAAGGTTTGCATGTTGCCGCCGAGTTTGTTGAAAAACGTTCGGCAAAAGTAATGGGGCGACCCGTGTTCGGCGAATTACTGGCGGAAATTGAGAAAAACGGCGGTAATATACTGGCCTGGCATCCGGATCGCCTTGCTCGCAATTCGGTAGACGGTGGGCAAATTATCTATTTGCTCGATAGCTACAAACTAGGAACGCTAAAGTTTCCCAGTTTTTGGTTTGAAAACACCAGTCAGGGTAAGTTTATGCTGTCGATAGCATTTGGGCAGAGTAAATATTATGTAGACAACTTGTCCGAAAACACAAAGCGAGGTTTGCGCCAAAAAGTCAGACGTGGCGAGTATCCAAGTATTGCGCCGATTGGCTACATAAACGACATTCGCAACAAAACAGTAATCATCGACAAACGGCGTGCGCCGATTATTGTTGATGCCTTCGAGTTATACGCCGATGGCAACAAAACCCTGCAAGATATTGCCGACTTTTTCAAAAGCAAAGGAATTATGACAAAAGGCGGTTTGTGTTTGCATAAAGACCAAGTGAAAAAGCTGCTGACCAATACGTTTTATTATGGGCATTTCCGCTATGGCGGCGAGATACACGAGGGCAAACACAAGGCAATCATTAGCAAGAAATTGTTTGACCAAGTGCAGATTATATTCAAAAGGCGCAGCAAACCTCAGAAATCGACCAACAATCCGCAAATACTTTGCGGATTGTTGCAGTGCGCAACGTGCAAAATGTCCATAACTGCCGAAAAGAAAATAAAGCATCAGAAAAACGGCAATAGACACGAGTATGTGTACTACCGTTGCACAAGAAAACACAAAACTATTCGTTGCACCGAGCCAGCCATAACCGAGCCAGACCTAGTAGCGCAGTTGTCGGACATTTTGCAGTGCTATGCCCCGCCGAAGGCGTGGGCGGAACAACTAGAAATAATGCTTGCAGAGGATGAAAAACAGGTTGAACGAAGTTCTGGCGTGTTTATCGCTGATACTCAAATACGAGTGAGTAACTTGCAAAGCAAGTTACAACGACTTTTAGACAGTTACTTAGACCAAGATATCGATCAGCTAACGTACCGAGCCAAGCAAGCCGAACTAATGTCCGACAAGAAGTCGCTGGAAGAACAAATCGGCAAGCTGACGCTTGCCGATAGTGCGTGGGTTGAACCTATGCGTCAGTGGCTAAAACAAGCCTCTGACCTCAATGAAATCACAAAGAGTGGCGAGCATAGTGCCATAAAGGAGGCGTTGCTCAAAATTGAAGGATTGAACCTGTTTCTAAAATCCAAAAAGGCGCAGCATGCGGCTGCCCCGGAAATTTCTCCCCCCAGTAGCATTTGGGTTTTGCTCCGCAAAACCAAAGAAAAATCGGGCGAA
>JBAQWG010000011.1:0-24633 GCA_049298775.1 Saccharimonadales bacterium (SeqCode) | reverse complement strand
TTACTGATGCACTGTTAGCTGACGGCACAATCCAAGAAAACAAGCTTGATTTAGCAGTCCAAACCAAGCTCAATCAAACAGCTCCCACCTGGACAACACTTTCTGGCAAGCCAGCGGTTATTGCTGCCGGCGCCGACCAAGCTTCAGCCAGGGCTACTATTGGCGCTGGTACTAGTAGCCTCACTATTGGTACAACCTCCAGCACTGCCAAGGCAGGAGACTATACGCCAACCAAAGCCGATGTCGGTCTCGCCAACGTTGATAACACATCCGACACCAACAAACCTATCTCTACCGCTGCCCAAACAGCTCTCAACGCCAAGGCTGATAATACCGGTGTGGTACATCTGACGGGTGCCGAGACAGTGGCAGGCGTCAAAACCTTTAGTAATGCACCGATAGTGCCCACGCCATCAGGACCTACAGAGGTTGCAAACAAAAGCTATGTCGATACCGGACTAGCCACCAAGCAAAACACCCCAATAGCCCCATCAGGCTATATCCGCGTACCAGGCAATAGCAAATTCGGCACAACCGATTTCTTCGTCATGAAATACCAGGCCAAAAACGACGGTAGTAACAATGCCATTAGCGTCGCAACTGGCACGCCCTGGGTTAGCATTAGTCAGCGCGTCGCAATAGACAAATCAATGGCCATCGGCACTAACTATCACCTGATAACCGAGCCGGAGTGGATGACAATCGCCACGGACATACTGTGGGTTGATAGCAACTGGACAGGCGGCACGGTGGGCAGCGGTCAATTGTACCGTGGTCACAGCGACAACAACCCAGCCAATGCGCTTGACGCTAGCACTACCGATAGTAACGGGTATTATGGTACGGGCAACAGTGCTGCTGATCCCGTAGGTAGCGGCAAAGAACAGCGCCGTACGCTCACCCTCAGCAACGGTGAAGTCATCTGGGATTTCGCTGGCAATGTGTGGGAGTGGACAGATGCCTGGATACTGGGTAGAGACCAGCCGACGGTAGAGGCTAGCGATGATTCGGCTGGCACTTACTTTAACTATCGCCAGTGGACAGCTATTAACAAACGTATCGGTGCTATGAGCTATGCCATGCCGACCAACCGGGGCTGGAATACTAGCCAAGGTCTAGGCCAGATTTATAGCCGTGATGACACTGCCACGTCAAACAGTAATACCACGCAGTACGGCTTCCTCCGCGGCGGGCCTTGGAACGACGGCACGAATGCCGGTGTGTTCGCGCTGGCTTTGAGCGTTGGGCCGGCGGGCACCTCCGCCGGTATTGGGTTCAGAGTCTCCCGGTATCTTTGACTCTTGGCTTTTGAATTCTTGATTCTTTGGCGGACTTTAGTCCGCCCGCGCGATTTTCTATTGTTTGTGATACCGCTTCGCCCAGCCGCCGCGCATTCTGCCGATTTCGTCTATCTGTCCGATGATATAGCCAAGACTTTTGGCACTCATGAAATTTAGCTGCTGAGCGACGCGAAGTAGACTACGAAGCATCTCCAGTTCAATATTTAGTTCGTCCAGTTTGAGCAGTTTGTCGCTGGTTCGGCTGGCATTGTTAGCCTCGATAATCAGGCGCAGACAAGCGAGAGTAGTGTTTTCTATCTGTTGACCAAGTACGAAACGTTGCTTTTTTGGTAATGTGTTTACTTTTTGAAATGTCCAGGCAATAACCTCTAACATTTTAGTGTAAATGGTAAAATTTTCTATCATTGTTTCTCCTCTATGTCCCAAAGTGTAAGTTGTGTTAGTTTTTGGGGCGGTGGGGTCCAAGTTGCCAAGTTCTGCAAAACTTTATTGGCATTGGCATGTGCAGCGTAAGCCTGCCATGACAGGAATGAAGCCTGCGCCGTTTCAGCATCAACCGTTCCCGCCGCGACACCCTTGAGCAATCGGCGATAACGCTTTTTATATGCCCGAAGCGTGCTGGTACGCAGGCGAATACGGTTCTTGTAGATGACATAGCCGACGAAATCAACACCCGTACTGACTGGATAGATACGGACCTTGCGCGGGTTGACGCTTAGGTAAAGATCTTCGTATAAAAACTCGGTGAGTTGTGTCTGCCATTCGCGTAACTGCCGTTTGTCATGATGAAACAGCAATATATCATCCATGTATCGAACGTAATAGCGTATTTTGAGCCGTTGTTTGACGAACATGTCGGCTTGGTGTAGATAAATATTGGCAAATAGCTGGCTAGTCAGGTTACCGATGGGTATGCCTCGTCGTCCTTTGGTGTGAAAATGCGAATCAGGTGGAAACAGCTCGTCATGTTCATTGCCACTATCCATTGAATCGATCAGCTGGCGAAGCAATGCGAGAAGTTTTTGGTCGGCAATGCGCTTTTCGAGGAGGTCAAACAGCCGGTCGTGATTATTGAAGCGTAATATTTCGAAACATCAATCTTACAGGCATATAATACATTTGCTCCGTCGGGGGGGTTACCCGTAAATAATGTTGCACGCGACGCATGGCGCGGTGAGTGCCCTTATCTGGCCGGCATGCGTAGGAATCAGGTATAAATAATCGTTCGTAAAATGGGTAAAGCTGTACGCAAATAGCGTGTTGTACAATACGATCGCGAAAACCAGGTGCGGCGATACTACGCGACTTGCTCTCGCGCAGGACGAAATACCGGTAGGGGGCGAGCTGGTAGGTGCCATGACGTAGGTCGCGCTGAATTTTTAGTAGATTGGACGTTGCATGATAATCAAATACGCTAACGTAGTCGTGATACCTCTTGCCTTTCTGTGCCCGACGATAGGCCAGTATAAGATTGTCTATGCTCGTTATCTCTTCAAAAACATTGCTTATGGTGCGCATCTGATGCTAGTAGAAAAGTGTCGCCCGTGTGTGATACAGGGTGCGATTGGTTGAGTGACATAAATAGAGCTCCGGCTTCATCCGCGGCGGGAACTGGAACAACGGCACGAATGCCGGTGCGTTCGCGCTGAATTTGAACAATGGGCCGACGAACACGAACACCAATATTGGGTTCAGAGTCTCCAGGTACAGTAAACAATGAGGCCAGATAGTTGCGATTGACATGTCGTCGCTCTGTGCTATTATTATACGGTCGCCCGACCAGTCCGCACGGATTACCATTACGGTGATTATCGGGACAAACACTAGCAAACCGCGTGGTTAAGTCGCACGCGGTTCTTGATTTTACTAATGTTGTCATAAATTAGGTAATCGAGTAATATGATAATAAGCAATGACGCGGAGTAACCGCCCGCCGAGCTTCGTCGGAAGTGGTAACGTACGATACGTGACCTCATAAGTAAAAGTCCGGTGGAACCGTCCCGAAAATAGTCGAGACCCGAGACATGCGATTTATGGATTTAGATACTGAATCTGGATATCGCATGTTTTTATTTTATTTAAATAACAGAGGCTAAATTATGAATAACGAACAATTACACGCAATGAGACACAGCTTGGCACATATTACAGCTACGGCCGTTCAACACTTATGGCCAGAGGCTAAATTTGGCGTTGGGCCAGTAGTCGAAAATGGTTTCTATTATGATATAGATCTGGGTGATACAAAGATTAGTGAACAGGATTTTGGCAAGATAGAAAAAGAAATGCGGCGTGTCATTAGTAAAGGTCAGGATTTTATACATTCGACTAAGCTTATTGATGAAGCAATTAATTGGGCAAAGGATACAGGTCAGCCGTATAAAGAAGAATTATTGAACGATTTAAGGCGTAGCGGTACAACCGTTGCGAAAGACCTCGATGGCGATGAAATGGGAACAATCACTGAAGGTGATTCTGCTATTAAAGAGGTGGGATTTTATACCAATGATGATTTTACTGATCTTTGTCGTGGTCCACATGTGGCTAACACTAAAGACGTAGGCGCTTTTAAACTGATGCGCGTAGCGGGTGCCTACTGGCGCGGTAATGAAAAAAATCCTCAAATGCAACGGTTGTACGGTGTTGCTTTCGCTACCAAGGAGGAGCTTGATGCGTATCTCGAGAATTTTGAACTTGCCAAACAACGTGATCATCGTAAACTCGGCAAGGAACTTGATCTCTTTACTTTTTCGCCACTCGTTGGAGCTGGTTTGCCACTATTTACACCTCGTGGATCAGTCCTACGCGAGATGATTGGTCAATTCTCGCAACAGTTGCAAGCTCAAGCTGGCTACGAGCGAGTAGCTGTGCCTCATATTACAAAGGTCGATCTCTATAAAACCTCTGGTCATTATGATAAATATCCGGAACGATTTGATGTGACAAGTGTTGAGAGTGACGATTTATTCATGATGAAACCCATGAACTGCCCACATCACACGCAGATTTTTGCATCTCGTCCACGGAGTTACAAGGATATGCCAATTCGCTACATGGAGAATACGATTGTCTATCGTGACGAAAAGGCTGGTGAGTTACACGGACTTAGTCGCGTTCGTGGTGCAACACAAGATGACGCGCATGTCTTCTGTCGACTTGATCAGATTGAAGATGAATTTACCTCTATTATGGAGATGATTCGTGTTATGTACACACAATTTGGTTTGACCTGGCGTGCACGACTTAGTTTTCGTGATGATACCAATAAATACCTTGGTAACCCAGATTTATGGGAAAAGGCTCAGAATGTCCTCAAGGATGTTGCAAGCAAACTGGAGCTTGATTATACCATCAGTGAAGGAGATGCGGCTTTCTACGGTCCCAAAATCGATATTATGGCAACAGATGCACTCGGCCGTGAATGGCAACTTGCGACTGAGCAACTCGATTTTGTACAGCCTGAACGCTTTGGCTTGGAGTATACAACCAGCGATGGTGGTACTGAGCGACCTGTGATGATTCATAAAGCACTTCTTGGTTCATTCGAGCGTTTTCTCTCAGTCTATATCGAGCATACTGGGGGCTGGTTTCCGTTTTGGATGGCGCCTGAGCAAATCCGTATTCTGACGATTAACGACACTGTTCTTGACTACGTCAAGGAAATCGAAGCTTCTCTGAAAGATATTGTGTTGATGCAGCCACTCAAATATAACGAACTTCGCATAAGTAGGGATGATCGCAACGAATCCCTCGGCAAGAAAATTCGTGAGGCGACTGCCTGGAAGGTGCCAGTTCAACTGATTGTTGGCCCAAAAGACAAAGAGGCACGAGAAGTGAGCGTTCGAACACAGACTGGTGAAGAAATGCTACCACTAGGGCAACTTATTAATTATCTAAGGAGTTTGTAATCATGGGAGAGCGTCGACTAGTAATAGCAATAGATTGTGATGATGTTATGGTTCCAACTGCTTATAAAACCCTAAATCATTATGGGGAAAAGTATGGGCATGCTGTAGATCCAGCTGCGTTTTATGAAGGTACTGCGGAAGACTGGGGAGTGACAGAACTTAAAGAGGCAAGTAAGCGCATCGAAAATTATTTTAGAAGTAACGATTTTAGGGATTTTGCGAAGGTACCTTTTCCAGAGGCGGTAGTAGCAATTCCAGCACTTGCTCGTGTTCATGAATTACATCTGGTAACAGGTAGAGCTGATTTTATGGAGCAGACAACCCAGGAAATGGTTGATGAGTACTTTCCTGAATGTTTCCAAAGTGTTGTTCATACAAATTTCTTTAAAGATCGGTTCCGTCGTACCAAAGGACAGGTATGCAGGGAAATCGGAGCACACGTTTTGATAGATGATCACATTGTCCATGGTCATAGTGTTATTGATGATGGCGTAGAAAATGCAATTATCTTTGGTGATTATCCATGGAATGAGCGTGATTATCATCCTGAATGGAGTATGGATGATAAGTTAAGGCCAGGTTTGGTACGAGTCTCAGACTGGAACCGTGCGTTACTAGAGGTAGATCGAATTGCAAAACGATAATTTTAGTTACGACATTGAACGCTTGACTATCCCCAATATCCAACAGATTTATTAGTTGATAATTTTAAGGAGCACAGATGGAAATCCAGCCTCTAATCGTAATTGTCGGTCCGACCGCTAGTGGTAAAACTTCACTTGCGATTGAACTTGCCGAGAAGGTCGGCGGAGAGATAATATGTGCTGATAGTCGGACAGTGTACAGGGGTATGGATATTGGTACGGCTAAGCCGACATTTGATGATTTAGCAAGAATTCAGCATTGGGGGCTTGATTTGGTTAATCCAGATCAACGATTCACCGCTGCTGATTTCAAACGTTATGCTCAAGATAAAATTAAAGAAATTCGAGAGCGCGGACACATACCATTTCTAGTTGGCGGGACCGGACTGTATGTTGATAGTGTCATTTTTGATTATCAGTTTGGTGATGCTGTAGACGAAAAAATGCGCCAAGGACTGGAATTAATGAGTTTATCCGAGCTTCATGAATATTGCTTAAAAAACAACATTAAATTGCCAAACAATGTAATGAACAAGCGCTATGTAATCAGGGCAATTGAACAAAAAAACGTTAACAATAAGAGAAGAGATGCGCCATTGGAAAATACTTATATTGTAGGAATAACAACAGAAAGAGATGAGCTGCGAACAAAAATTGAGCACAGAATTGAACAACTATTTGCCGATGGAGTGGTAGATGAAGCAAGAACATTGGGTGAAAAGTATGGGTGGAAAAATGAGTCTATGACTGGAAATATCTATCCTATTCTTCATAAATATATTACGGGTGAATTTACTCTAGATGAAGCTAAATATAAATCAACTATTAGGGATTGGCGATTGGCTAAACGCCAGTTAACTTGGTTTAAGAGAGATACATATATTAATTGGCTCTCGCATAACGAGGCACTTAGTTACCTCTCTGGAATTCTCACATCTGAATACTAATCGTGGTATAGTTAGTACAAGAGAGTTATTCAGGTTAAATATGATTGACGCATTATTTGGTTCTAAAACGAGGGTAAAATTACTCCACCTGTTTTTAAATAATCCAGGTAAGTCTTTCTATGTCCGCGAGATAACTAGATTGATAGATGAACAAATAAATTCAGTCCGTCGAGAACTTGCTAATATGTTGAACGTTGGAATTATTACTAGTGATAATTCGGATAACAAACTCTATTATGAGGTAAATCAGCGATATGAGCATTATTTGCCGCTAAAGGCGATATTTGGTGATCAGAAAGTTGATACAATGAATGTAATGAGTTCGAAAGCTGGTCATTGGCAACCTCTTGTTATGGGATTGGATGGACTTAGGGTTGTTGTTGCTGCAGGAATGCTTGTCGTTGGCTCTGGCAGTAAGGTTGATCTATTGCTCGTCGGGACAACAAACACCATTAAGCTTAAGAGGGTAATAAAGGCAATTGAAAAACTTGAGGGTAGGGAGTTGAACTATAGCGTGATTTCTTACGATGAGTTCTACTATAGATTGAGCGTTCGTGATAAATTTATAACAGAGATATTGAATAGCAACCATCAGGTAGTAGTAGATACCGATAATGTGCTGAAAGGATAAAGAAAATGTTAGATATTGAATATAAAGGTGCTAATGGTGTAATTATCGCCACTAAAAAAACACAGATTGTCATAGATCCTAAACTCTCAGTTGCGGGTTTGAAGGATTTGTCTGTCAAGGACGCCGTAGAGGTCGCTACCGAGAAACGATTACTCGTCGGTGATGCAAACGCAAAACTTCAGATAGAAGGACCTGGAGAGTATGAGCTGGCAGATGTATCTATAAAAGGGGTACGAGCAACGCGTCATTTGGATAATGATTCGGATGAGCCTATTAGTACAATATATCGCGTAGAAGTCGGAGACGTGAGACTGGCGGTTGTTGGAAATATAGCTCCTAAGTTAAGTGAATTACAACTTGAGGAAATTGGTATCGTCGATATACTTCTGTTGCCTGTTGGAGGAAGCGGATACACGCTTGATGCAACATCTGCGGCTATGATTATTAGACAGATCGAGCCTAAGGTAGTTATTCCTCTGCACTATGCTGACTCTGCGATTAAATATGAAGTGCCACAAGATACGCTCGATACTTTTACTAAGGAACTAGCAGTCCCGGTAGAGGATGCGGGCGTAAAATATAAAATTAAGTCTATTGCGTCTATTCCGCAGACCCTAACTGTAGTTACAGTTACGCGTAGCTGATATCTTTATAAATATAAATAGCCCCTATATATAAGAGGCTATTTATATTAAACTCAGCGCTTACTTAGCTGGAGCGAGAATGCCCTTTTTCTTCAGGGTACGAATAGCCTGAGTACTAAGGGTCATTGTTACTTTTTGTCCATCAACGACAAAGGTTTTTTTCTGTAGGTTAGGTTTGAATACTCGCTTAGTGCGTCGCAAAGAGAAGCTGACATTATTGCCAAACTGTTTACCTTTACCTGTGAGTTCACATCTTGCTGCCATTATTTTATTTCCACTTATTTTTACAAATCTATATCAGTGTACGTTATTTTTATGTCTCTGTCAACCTCAGTTAGATGTTACAATGGTAGAGATGATTAGTTTTTCTATTGTAAGTATCCTTGTTATCATAGGTGTTATCCTTGTATCGATGACATTGCACGAGGCAATGCACGGCTTTGTTGCGTACTGGCTAGGTGATGATACGGCGAAACTTCAAGGTAGGCTGACGCTTAACCCGTTGAAACATATCGATCCGTTTCTGACAATTTTACTTCCACTCGGTTTATATTTGGTTGGGGCGCCAGTATTTGGTGGAGCAAAGCCAGTTCCATTTAATCCTGACAGGGTTCGTTATGATGAATGGGGAGCGGCGCTAGTTGCTATTGCGGGACCGCTTACTAATCTTCTCATTTCCTTTATCAGTTTCGGCGTAGCGGTAATTCTTGGATATAATCTTACAGGCTTTGGCAACGGAGATATAATTGAGCTTATATTGACATACAGCGTAATTGTTAACCTAGGTTTCTTTGTGTTTAATATGATTCCATTACCGCCACTTGATGGGTCGCGCGTTATATACGCCCTTGCACCTGATTTTGTCAGAAGAGGCATGGAATATATCGAACAATATGGACTTATCTTTGTATTTGTTATTGTGCTGTTTTTGAGCAGTGTAATTGGTGTGTTTATGGGTGAAGCTGTACAGTTTTTTATTGATATATTCAGCAAGATTTTTGGTCAATATTGAGTTATAATATAAGAGTCCCAGAGTTACCTAGGCGCATATGATTTTCCTAATGTCATAGATATAGGGAGTCCAAATAATCCGTTTCCGTGGAAACGCTTTGAGGGCACCCACCTTGCATTCAAGCGGGGAATATCAAGCGTCAACAGTATTACTCTGGGATTTTAAGTTTAAGTAAAAGCGGGATGTGGCGCAGTCTGGTAGCGCGCGCGGCTGGGGGCCGCGAGGTCGCTGGTTCAAGTCCGGTCATCCCGACCACTAAAGGGGCATTATGAATCAACGTATTTCTGTTAGGGCGGTTATCAAACAGAACGATCAGTCACTTCTTTTACGACGCGCTACGGGTCGTGACAGTATTCTGGGTAAATATGAACTTCCGGGCGGGAGGTTGTCGTATGGTGAGCAGCCCGAGGATGCTTTGCGTCGCTATCTTCATGACGACGTAGGTCTCCATATAAGCCAGGCGAAATTATTCGATGTAGTAACTTATATAGATAAAGATGATCGAAACATACAGTATGCGATTATAGTTTATATTGTAATGCTTGCCGATGGCCATCATGATTTAAGGTTGAGTGATAATTATGACGAATATCTATGGTCTGTATTGAAAAATTTACAACAAAGTTCTTTAACTGATTTAACTGATTTAGTGTTGGGAATTATACACCAAGAAGAAATAAAAGATAAAAATATTAAAAATATCAATACAAATGATGATAGAATAACATCAATTGCAGAGGCAATTATTTTTACCGATGGAGGTTCTCGTGGCAATCCTGGCCCCTCGGCATCAGGTTTTGTTGTCATGAATCAAGATCAAGATATCATTGCGCGGGGTGGTGAATATCTAGGTATTACAACGAACAATCAAGCGGAATACCATGGTGTTCGATTGGGTCTTGAAAAGGCAATGGAGCTCGGACTTAAAAAAGTAGATTTTCGTTTAGATAGTATGCTAGTTGTTAATCAAATGAATGGCGCATACGTTATTAAAAACCGAGACTTATGGCCGATTAATGAGCGAATTCACGAGCTTATGTCTCATTTTGAAAATGTATCTTTTAGCCATGTACCAAGGGAATTGAACCAGTTGGCCGATAGTGAAGTGAATCGTATGCTTGATGAACATGCAGCGTCCGATGCGATTAGTGTATAATATCTTTGATAGCCTGTTGGGCGATCGCCCGTTTTAATATGGGAGGAAAGTCCGGGCAGCATAGGACATGACAGTTGCTAACGGCAACCGGGGGTGACCCTAGGGAAAGTGCCACAGAAACTAAACCGCCTGCAAGGGTAAGGGTGAAACGAGTGGGGTAAGAGCCCACAGCGGCGTCTGGTGACAGATGAAGAAGGTAAACCCTGTCAGCTGCAAGGAGGTCTGCATTAAAGGATGGTCCATCCGCAGGCCGATATCCGCTTGATTATACCGGCAACGGTATAGCTAGATAGATGATTGTCCTCGACAGAACCCGGCTTACAGACAGGCTGTCATTAAAATAACTCCTCATTTAAGGAGTTATTTTATATCTGTATGTATTAGGCTTAGTTTGCTTCGACCGTTTTAACGATCGCGCTGAATGCTTTTGGTTCACTTACGGCTAGTTCGGCTAGAACTTTACGGTCAAGTTCACTGTTCTTTGCTTTAAGACTAGCAATAAGCTTTGCGTACGTAGTGCCGTTTTCACGGGCTGCTGCGTTGATTCGGGTAATCCATAGCCCACGAAGGTCGCGTTTGCGGTTTCGGCGATCACGATATGCGTAAACAAGTGCGCGAATGACAGCTTGCTTAGCAAGGCGAAATGAACGCGTACGGTTGTGTTGCATGCCTTTGGCTGCTTTTAGTATCTTTTTGTGCTTTGCGCGTGCTGGGACGCCTCGTTTTACTCGCATAATTTATACTCCTAGTGCTCGTTTAACATTTTTTGCGATGGAGCCGGTGATCGTAGCGGAACCATTGATGGCTCGTTTACGACTTTTGCTTTTTTTCGCAAGAAGGTGGGTTCCAAAGGCGCGACGACGCATAAGCTTACCTGTGCTGGTTAGCTTAATTCGTTTCGCAGTTCCTTTGTGGGTCTTTAACTTTGGCATTATTTACTCCTTATTACTACGCTCAGATTGCGGCCAGCCATCTGAGGTTGTTGCTCCATTACAGCGTCATTTTCTAGGAGAGTGGCGATACGATTCATCATATCGTAACCAAGTTCCTTGTGGGCCATTTCACGACCACGATAGAATATCTGTATTCGCACTTTATGGCCTTCGGCAAGGAATGATCGTATCTTGCGAAGTTTAATTTCAAGATCACCTGCACCAATCTTTAATCCAAACCGCATTTGTTTCAGTTCGCTTTGCTTACTGCTACGACGATTCTTCTGTTGTTCCTTCATCTTCTGGTATTGGAATTTACCCCAGTCGACGATTTTAACAACAGGTGGATCGGCGCTTGGCGAGATTTCAACCAAATCGACTCCCGCTTCTTCGGCTAACTTTAGGGCTTCACTTCGAGTCATGATACCCAGTTGTTCTCCGCTCGCACCGATCACACGAAGCTCGTTTGCTCTAATAGCCTCGTTGATGCGAATAGTCGTGTTGATTGTGTTCTCTCCTTTGATAATTAATGTCACATATGCGACAAATCTGTAATGAGCGATTACTCGAAGACCATCTTATCAGATATTAGCTTTTAATTCAAGAGGTTTGACCTCGGTACTGCAATGCTTCGGCAATATGTTCTTTGGTCACACTAGGACAGGCTGCTAAATCAGCAATGGTTTGAGCAATTTTGATAATCTTAAAATAACTTCTTGCACTAAGGCTGAGCCTCTCGCCGGCAGTTACTAGAAGCTTATGTGCATCGGACTGGATATGAATAAGTTTTTGAACTTGATTGCTAGATAATGAACCGTTGTAAATAGTACTACTTTTATATCTTTTTATTTGTGCTTCTCGAGCAAATTTTATATGCTCTAAAGCTGTTAGATGTTGTATATTTTTCTGCTCTTTTGTTGCAAGAATAATACTATTTGGTACGCGCGATACGTTCACGACAAGATCGATACGATCCAAAAGAGGTCCAGATAAACGTTTCTGATAGGCAAGGATTTGTGTGGCTGAACAGGTACACTCTTTTGCCGTATCGCCTAGATGCCCACAAGGGCAGGGATTCATGGTCGCAATAAGCATAAAGTCTGCGGGATACACCATTCTTCCTCCAGCCCTAGTTACGGCTATCTTCTTATCTTCAAGGGGTTGTCTAAGGGCCTCTAGTACCGATCTAGGATATTCAGGTATTTCATCCAAAAAAAGAACACCAAGATGAGCGAGACTGATTTCACCTGGTTTTGGTCTTGTGCCACCTCCTATAACAGCAATAGGGCTTGTTGTATGATGTGGGGCTCTGAACGGTCGCCTTTCAATAATCTGACCATCTATTTCTCCAGCTATACTGTGTAGTTTGGTGACTGCAATCTGTTCCTCGGTTGTTAGTTCGGGCATGAGATCGACAAGTGTTTTTGCTAACATTGTCTTGCCTGCTCCTGGAGGTCCTTTAAGCAATAGATTGTGTCTTCCGGCGACTGCGATTATCAGAGCACGCTTTGCTTGTTCTTGGCCATATATGTCATCAATTAGATGACTTGATGAAGAGTGGGTCGTACTGGTTCGATCCAGTCGAATAAATCGGGGAATTATTACTTCTGATTTAAGGTGTAGAAATAATTCTTTTAAGTTATTTATGCCAATAACTTCAAGATTGTCGATTAATGCTGCCTGCTCTGCATTGATCTTGGGGACATAGAGCTTGTTAATACCTGCACGCTTAGCGGCCTCTGCAATATTTATGGTTCCTTTTACTGGTCGCAGGCTTCCATCAAGAGCTAATTCTCCAGCGAAAACAGCATTATCAATTTCTTGTTGTCGAAGCTGGCCACTACATGCAAGAATGGCGATAGCGATTGGTAGGTCGAATTGTGCACCATCTTTGACTAATTCTGCTGGAGCGAGGTTAATAGTGATTTTTTTTGTAGGAAATTCAAGCAATGAGTTTGTTATAGCACTTCTAACGCGCTCTTTCGCCTCATCGACTGATTTAGTACCCATGCCGACAATCTGGATTGAAGGTAATCCCTTTTTGATATCACTTTCAACTTCAACAATGGCTCCATCAAAGCCAATTGGGGCTACGGTAAATACATGAGCTACCATAATTAAATGTATTATAAGCATAGGATTGACACATATACAAGGATTAGTGGTATAATGAACAGAGGTCGGGGCTGACTTAGCTTTCGACGAGAGGACTTTAACAGATTATTTTGCAAGCCGACCATACACGTACGTATATTTTTAATTGCAACTTCTACTAAAGAAAAATTGCGTCAGGTTGTAGCTCGTTACACAGCTACTCCTGCCTTTGCAGTAGCCTAGAGCTGCTCCGCAGTGCGGTTTAGGCGACATATTACCGTATCTGTGTTATACACATGTTGCTTACTCTAGTGGTGCGCAGTGGCGCCATTGGGAGACATTTTGCCACGCGACGATTGAATCATTTTTGTTTAACGTTTAGATTTAAGAGTCGTTAATTTTAAGTTAAACTATGCTTGTAGACGAATAATCAGTTACCTTTCGGACCGGGGGGCAGTTCCCCGCAGCTCCACCAAACGAAAAATATCCATCAATTGATGGATATTTTTCGTTTAAAGGGTGTATCTCCACAAAAGAAGACAACCACCTGCGAGTAGTGGTTGTCTTTCAAGTGGAGTATTTTGTCAGTGTTTATTTTTGGCCCCTGTACAATTTTTTTATTCAGAGACTACCCCTATAATATGTCGATAAAGTGCTTGTGTCAACAATTTTATACTATTTCTTTTAGTAAAAAATACCACGATTTAATAGGTCTTTTGAAATTATTATGTCGGTATGATTATAATTTAATTTAATTAATTTCTTAAACATACAGATTTTTTAAGTCAAAGTACACAATATCAGGTATAATAATAATATCCTAAGACGGGGGAAATGTATGGATATGGATAATCGACGAGAAGACAAAAGCTCGTCCGAACATGCCGATAGCCATTCTCCTCGGACATATGACTTTTTATTGCAATTCAGCCGAAGACTCGGAACTGTAGCGACTAACTCTTCATTTTTGCATGATATAAAGAGTTTTCTAAATCAAGAAATAGTATTACCGTCATCAGATAAAATATTCGCGGCGGCTTTTCAAAGAAATAATGATGCCGTAAAGAAAGATGAGCAGCAAAGGGTAGAGACAAGAACAAAAGATTTAAGAAAGCTAGTGGAAAAATCACACGAGGTATTGATGAGTGTAAATACTGTATTTCCGATTAGTTTATTTCCAGACACAGTTACAGTTGATCGAACCAAAGTTACAATAGTTAAACGTGACTTTTTCTGGTCGTCTGATGTAATGAGCATACGCATCGAAGATGTACTCAACGTGTCGGCAACGGTTGGACCATTGTTTGGGTCATTGACAGTAGCTAGTCGTGTTATGAGTACGCTAGACCATTTTACTATCAATCATTTTTGGCGCAACGATGCAATATACCTCAAACGCATTATTCAAGGTTACGTTATAGCTCAGCATAACAAAATTGATACTGCACATTTAGAAAAAAAGGAATTAATTGAAACGCTTATTGAATTAGGACAGGACTCTAATTAAAATAATACAACATTGTACTTAATACAACAGTAAAAATATAACAGATAAGGTTACAAGAATAAAGCTATATTATGTATTATTTACATCAATAATTATTGACAATACATGATGTCCATGCTAGAATCATGTTAGGCATTTAAAAAACAAACACGCCTGAAAATTAACAATACAAATAGCCAGCGTTTGACGGTAAGTCGATAGCAGCAATAAAAAACAAAATGCAAAAAATGCTTCTAAAGCACGCACCTTATGCACCTAATTTTATTGGTACTATCGATGAGTACTCCGCCAAACAATTGGTGTCGAGTTATCGGTAGAAGTACTACACCTAGTTAAACCTTGTTACGTAGTAATAGTGTGAATACTAGGTGTAGAGCGGAAACTATCGAAAAAAATGCTCCCGTAAGGGAGCGGTCAGACAGTCACGAGTGGTAGGCTGATCATTGGAGCACGCGCCCTTTATATTTCTAGCGGCGGTTGTAGCAACCAGATTATTTAGGCTTACCATTCTGACTTCATGAAATAGGAATACTAAGCTTATATGTTGGCAAAATTACTAATTGTAACAGGTCTCGTTTCGGCGGGACTTCTTTTCGTTATTTTAACTATGACAACACCCGAGACCGGTGGTGCATTGGCGATTCTTGCTGTATTTCTTCTAACTTATTGCATTTTTATTTCACTTACAACGTTTGTACTGTGGGTTTGCGCCAAAATAATTAGTCGCATTAGTTCATCGGTGGTAAAACGTACTGTAAATTCATCTCTAAGCTTGAGGAAAGCCTATTATTATTCATCAGTTATAGCACTTGCTCTGGTCATTATTATTAGTCTTCAATCGATAGGCAGAGTAGGAGTATATGAGGTGGGTCTTATTATTATTTTTGTTATTCTTGGCTGTTTGTACGTCACAAAGCGTTCAGCCTAAAATACTCTGTTAATGATAAGTGTTTATGTTATTATAATTATAAGATGAACCCAGAATTCGTACCTCAATTAAACCTGGAACACAATGAGCGGGTTTCAGGTGGAAACGAACAAATATCCGGCCTTAATCAGGAAAGGCTGGAGACATCGCATGAACGTGAACAAAATATGCAGCAGGTGGATAGGGAGAATAAGCAACCTTTACCACCTACTACGAATGTGACTTTACCACTGGCTCCAGTAGCGCTTCCAGTTGTACAGCAAGCTGTAGATGATACTGTAGGACCGACAGTGGCAAATGACGATGATCTTATTGAAAAAGAATGGGTCGACCAGGCAAAGAAAATTATTGCGGAAACTCAAAATGATCCATATATGCGCGAACAGGCGGTAAATAAATTGCAGATAGATTATTTACGCAAACGTTATGGTAAAGAACTAGGTGTCTCAGATTAATGATATGGGCTAAAATATGAATATGGCTGGAGTATTCATCTCGATCTTTCTAACCGTCTCCTTTTTAGGATTAGCTCTTGTTATCATTTTTATGCAGTATAAAAAGACACTACGTGAGGCAAAAAATTACGAGCGTGGTCTCAAAATGGTACCATTGTTTATTCATCTACCACCTTCGAGTGAGGATATCGAAAAAGGGAGTAGGGACGAGAGGGATATTACCGAAGAAGTTCTCTCTGAGGCCCAGGTTATGTACAATATCATCGCTAGTACGGCCACTAAGGGTTTTAAAAATAAGATATATGGGCAACGTCACATATCTTTTGAAATTGTAGCAAAAGGGGGGCTGGTTCATTATTATGCAGTTGTTCCAACGGTACTCATAGAGGTTATTAAGCAGGCTATAGCCGCGGCATACCCTTCAGCAAGACTCGAAGAAGTAAGTGAACATAATATATTCAGCCAAGCGGGAAAAATGAGCGGCGTTATAGGTGGTGAATTTACATTAAAGAAGAAGTTTGTTTATCCTATTGCAACATATCAGGAAAGTAAGCGTGATGCTGCACGTGCGCTTTTGAATGCCTTTTCGGCTGCAACGCGCGAAGATGGTGTAGCTATACAGTTCTTAATTCGACCAGCCGGCGAAGGGTGGGTTAGGGAATCAATTGATTCAGCCAAAAAGATAAAAGATAATAAATCGAAAAATAAGGGATTTGGTGTAAGTGGTGTAAGTGGTATGGCTGAGCTGTTATGGAAACCACCAGAAAAGCCTGAAGATAAGAAACCGGAGGATAAACAACTTACCTCACTAGAAGAAGAGACAATAAAGGCTATAGAAGACAAGACGCGCTATCCTGGATATGAATCTCTTATTAGGGTTGTTGTATCATCCAATACAACTGAACATTCGCAGGCTCTTCTTAAAAATATTGTTGCGGCATTTGCACTTTTTGATTCACCAAGTAACAACGGGTTCAAATTTAACCCTTCACGTAATGTAGAGGAGCTAGTCACTTCATTTATATTCAGATTCTTTCCTCAGACTATAACTCAGAACATATTAAATAGTGTTGAAATGGCAAGTATTTTTCATTTGCCAGACCAAAGTAGTATTCCTACTTCTAAAGTAAAGCGTCAGATGAGTAAACAAGTGGATGGGCCGACAGACTTAATGGATGACGGATTATTAATCGGAGTCAATGAATATAGAGGAATAAAAAAAGAGATTCGATTAAGTGTAAATGATCGAAGAAGGCATACGTATATTATTGGTCAAACAGGTGTTGGTAAATCTGGATTTCTTGAAAACTTAGCCTATCAAGACATGCATAATGGCAAGGGGTTCGCGTTCATAGATCCGCACGGTGATTCTGCAGAGGCGCTTCTCGCGAATGTGCCAAAAGAACGGGTAGAGGATGTTATCTACTTTAATCCTGGGGATTTAGAAAATCCTATAGGGCTTAATCTTTTTGAATGGGAGACGGAGGATCAAAAAGATTTTCTTGTTCAGGAGTCTATTAATATGCTGTATAGCCTCTATGATCCAGGACATACGGGTATCGTTGGCCCACGGCTTGAGCATATCTTTCGTAACTGTGCATTGTTGCTGATGTCAGATCCTGCAGGAGGAACATTCATTGATATTCCAAAACTACTTGTCGACGATGCATTTATGAAGTCTAAATTAAAATACGTGAAAGACACAAACGTACTAGATTTTTGGACGAAAGAATATCCTGCATCACAAAAGTCTAATGAATCAGGAGAAGTTACAAGTTGGGTTGTGAGTAAGTTTGGACCATTCCTCTCCAATACGATGATGCGTAATATTATGGGTCAGACAAAAAGTGGCTTCAATATTCGAGACATCATGGATAATGATAAAATTCTTTTAGTAAATCTTTCAAAAGGTAAAATGGGCGAGCTAAATTCAAAATTAATAGGTATGATTTTTGTTATGAAATTTCAAGCTGCGGCTATGGCACGAGCAGATATACCAGAGTCTCAACGAAAAGATTTTTGTCTATTTGTTGATGAGTTTCAGAACTTTGCAACGGAAAGCTTCGAATCTATTTTGTCTGAGGCGAGAAAATATCGATTGAATCTTGTGCTTGGCAACCAGTTTATGACTCAGCTAACAGATAAAATCCGCGAGGCAATTTTGGGTAACGTCGGTACTGTCATTAGTGGTCGTATTGGTGTTACTGATGCTGAGCTAATGGTGAAGAAGTATCAGCCAGTTTTTGATGCTGAGGATTTAACTAAACTACCTAATTATCAAGCGATTGCTAGCGTTATGATAAACAATGTACCGTCGGCACCGTTTAGTATGTCTTTATTGCCACCTATGGCACAGCAGAATAATTTGTTAGGAGATGCGATGAAACGCTTGTCTGCAACAAAATATGGTTATGCACGCGCAATTGTAGAAAAAGAGATATTCACAAGACTTGAACCTCCTAAGCCGGCAACACCATCGATGTCGAGTACGAATAGTCTAGGCGCTGGCAGACCCTCATTGGGATCACAGCCTGCACCTCCAGCATCTGGAGGTGGATCATTCTTGGATGAATGGCTTGCAAAAAGACAGAAACTTACTACTAACGCTCCTCTCACCAAGCAGTCAACGCCACATATTCAGTCAATACCACAGCCTGTTCTGTCATCCCAGTCGACCACGGTTGTTCCAACAAAATCAGCATTGTCCTCTCCGCAGGTACTACAGGCACCTCCTGTGCGTGAGTTTGCGCAATCGGCTACTCAGAGTAATCAAAAAAATTTGTCGCCACAACAGCCACCTTCCATTGGTGTAAGCTCACCGCAACTTGTTAAGTCAGCTGAGATGTCACAGGATGAAGTCCATGTTAAATTGAGATGATATATAAGGTATTATTTACGATTACCCTGTATCAAGATACGGAAGTAGTCATATATGAGCCCAAACACCCATCCAATTACAAATGCTGCAATTGTTTCGAAATTAGAAAGCTGATAACCATAATTTTTGGCAATAAAATAAAACAGAGTTACAAATATAAAAGCACTAATACTTCCACTTAGCATAGCGTTGGGTCGCGCAACCGTTGAGCCAACAATATCACTAGTTTTTTCGATGAGTGGATTATGTATCACTTTGCTCGTGAGACGACTTGTCGGGTCCATTTCACCCTGAACTTCTTTTATTGACGACTTAAATGTATTCTCACGTTGTTTTTTCGATGGTGCTACGCGCCTATTTTCAGCGGGGCTTGTATTGGGATGCGTTTTTGATTCGTGATTTTCAGCTTGTTTTGCTATCTCTATGGCAATATCAAGAACTTCTTTTGATGCTCGTTCATCCTTATCGATAGTATTTGCGTTATGTTCTTTTGTTTCTTGGCGATCGTATTGATCGTAGTTTTTAGAATCAATATTGATCGACTCTTCTTCTAATTTATGATGTATCTTTTCAGTCATTACCACCCCTGTACATTAAATTATACCAGTATTAAAGTTGTGGCGGATAATGCGAATTTCTTTTTTCAGTTGCCTAGTGCGAATATAAAAGAAACTAACTGTAATAAGTACAATAAGCGCAAATGTAATGTTAAGGGTCATACTCGTTGGTGGTAGTGTTAAAAATAAGCTTTCTATTACTTTTGGTGCTGGGCAATCAATAGGTGAGTTGATCGAGTTGCCGAATGCAATAGTTAAGGTGCAATCGTATGAAGAAGGATTGCTTTTGCCACTTGCTGTAGCCGGTAGAGATGATAATAATTGAATCACGAATGTTCGTTCTTGTGATTCCCCAGGTGCTAACTGTACCTGGGGCCAACTTAGTGTTGAATTTGTTGTTTCATAGTTTCCCCCTCCCGCATCTATAAGGTTTCCATATTCGAGAATGTCTGCCACTCGTACACTTAGTGGGCTTGTCACTGACACGGCTGTTACGTTCGTAATTTTGAGAGAGTAACTGATTTTGTCGAGCGTTCGTACGGTTTCTCTATCTGATAGTGGCATTTTATTGGATATATTAAATGCACTAATATTTTTTGTTGCAGAAACACCAGTAACGCCTTCGGGATTAATTGTTGTAGGGATTCCGTGAGTTGCCAGGCTTCCATTGGACTGTATGATAGCGAACCACCCTAGAGCTGCTGACGTACCACTCCAGCCTCTGAGGCTCGTAACGGAATTAGGTAGAGGGCTAAAATAACGAACGCCAATACCGCCAGTACTCTTAGGATAGGATAGACTAATTTCATGTTCGATAGCACTCGTTTGGCCATAGCGACTCATTATGTATGTTTCATGGACATTAGAGATTGTTGTTTGTTTTGCACTCATGATTTCACTACGTGTAATACCTGCGGCACTATATATATCTTTTACGTCATCTTCATTATGATCGTATCTGATTAGAAAATCATCCAAACTACTAACTCCACCCCTTATGATATCTTGTTCGCTTGAGGCGTTTGCAGATTCTGGTGGATAAAACACTGCGAGCGACTGCATGACGAGAGCTAATATGGTAAATAGAACCGTTAACTTTCTTGTTATCTCTTCTTGCTTTAATCGTTTCGCATAAAAACCAACCTCAGTAATTAAGGCAGGACTATAAGCCAAATTTGACACTAGTTTTCGGAACATTTTTTGTTTGTTTTTTGAACCTCTTGGAAATAGATTAGCATAACTATTGTGTTCAGCACAAGAGCTTGAGTGAGTAATAGTTTTAGGGTATAATGGAACAAATGTAAATGGCTGAAAAGTCCGATTAGTGAGGGGAAGATGGCACAAAAGCAGAACGCTGACACCTATGATGCGTCGCAAATTCAGGTTCTTGAGGGCTTAGAGCCTGTTCGTAAGCGTCCGGGTATGTATATTGGAAGCACGGGTTATGATGGCGTGCATCATCTTATTAAAGAGATTGCCGATAATTCAATCGATGAGGCGATCGCTGGATTCGCGTCTAGAGTTGATGTGGTTATTCTTGAAGATGGCGGTATTACTGTTGTTGATGATGGACGAGGAATTCCCGTCGATAAACATCCAAAAACGGGTCTATCGACGCTAGAAACAGTCCTTACTGTTCTCCATGCCGGCGGTAAGTTCGGTGGTGGTGGCTATAAGGTGTCGTCGGGTCTTCACGGTGTTGGTTCTAGTGTTGTCAACGCATTATCAACTAAGTTAATAGCAGAGGTAGTACAAAAGGGCGAGCTTTATCGTATAGAGTTCGAACAGGGTACTACTATTATGCCCCTCAAGAAAATGGGTAAGACTGATCGTCCTACTGGCACTACAGTCACTTTCTATCCAGATCCGACCATTTTTAAAGAAACAATTGAATTCGATTATGAATGGGTAGTTAATTATCTTCGCCACCAAGCATACCTAACTAAGGGTATATACGTAAGTGTCAGGGATGAGCGCACTAAACAACGCGCGGCATTCTACTTCGAGGGTGGCATCCAAAGCTATGTCAAACATCTAAATATAGGCAAGGATGTCGTTGCTGATGACGTCTTTTACGTTGAAAAACAAGTAGAAGACACTATGGTTGAAATCGCCGTGCAATATAACGAGACCTTTGTTGAAATGGTAAAGCCGTTTGCTAATAACGTATTAACGCCCGATGGCGGTACTCATGTTATTGGTTTTCGTACCGCTTTAACTAGGGTAATTAATGATTATGCTCGTAAATCCGGTCTCCTTAAAGAGAAAGAAGAAAATCTTACGGGTGACGATATACGTGAAGGTTTGACGGCTATTATTCTAGTTAAGATGCCCGATCCTCAATTTGAGGGGCAAACCAAGAACAAACTTGGTAATCCAGAGGTTCGTCGTTATGTAGAGCAAGTAATGAACGAATACTTCTCTTATTATCTTGATGAAAATCCGGCAGTCGCAAAGAAAATTGTTGGCAAAGCACTATTGGCGGCTCGTGCTCGCAAGGCGGCTCGTGCGGCGCGTGACAATATTATTCGAAAAGGTGCACTTGATGGGTTAAGCCTACCAGGAAAATTAGCTGATTGTAGTAGCAAAAATCCTGCTGATTCAGAAATATATATAGTTGAGGGAGATTCTGCTGGCGGTTCGGCTAAATCGGGCCGTGATAGTAAGACGCAAGCGATCTTGCCGCTTCGAGGTAAAGTATTGAATGTTGAGCGCGCACGATTGGATCGCATGCTTAATAATAATGAAATCGTTAGTCTGATTAAAGCACTGGGTGTTGGTATCGGTGATTCGTTCGATATGAGCGGTCTTCGTTATCACCGAATTATTATTATGACCGATGCCGATGTGGACGGTAGCCATATATCGACATTGTTACTGACGTTTTTGTTCCGATACATGCGTGAGGTGATTGATGGGGGCCACGTTTATTTGGCGAAACCACCACTGTTCCTACTAAAGGCGGGCGGCGCTAAGCGATGGTATGCATATAGTGACGAAGAACGTGACGATATCATTAATAAATTAATTGAAGATCGCAAAGAGCGTGGAACAGTGATTGACGCAAACGACTCTCAGAATAAGCAGGCGGGATTATCAGATATCCAGCGCTATAAGGGACTTGGTGAGATGGATGCCGATCAGTTGTGGGACACAACAATGAATCCAGAGAACCGTGTATTAATACAAGTAAAAGTTAATGATGCAGAAAAGGCTGATGCTATTTTCACGAAATTGATGGGCGACGAAGTACAACTTCGTAAAACGTTTATCCAAGCTCGTGCACGTACTGCTAATATTGAGGAGTTGGACGTTTAATTATGGAAAATGATGAATTAAACACACCATTAGATTCACCGATTGAAGGTGAAATTATGGATATACCGCAAACACATTCAAAGACGCTTGAAAATCGTACCGTAGAAGATGTAATGGAAGATAGTTTCTTTAAATATTCCATGAGCGTCATTATAGATCGCGCATTACCTGATGTTCGCGATGGTATGAAACCTGTTCATCGTCGTATTTTGTACACTATGGGCGAGCAAGGACTTCGTCCGGGGGGTAAGTTTAGTAAAAGTGCACGTATCGTCGGTGATGTTATGGGTAAATATCATCCGCACGGCGATAGCGCGATATATGACTCTATGGTCCGATTGGCACAAGACTGGGTCATGCGTTATCCATTGGTCAATGGCCAGGGTAACTTCGGTTCTATGGACGGAGATCCTCCAGCTGCCAACCGTTATACTGAGGCGCGACTTGATCGAGCTGGTAATGAATTATTGAATGACTTAGACAAGGATACAGTTGATTTTCGTGATAACTATGATGGGTCGGAGCAGGAACCTGTTGTTTTGCCAGCAAAACTACCAAACCTTTTGCTAAATGGCCAAATTGGTATTGCCGTAGGTATGGCGACAAGTATCCCACCGCATAATCTTAGTGAATTGGTTGACGCCACCATTGAGCTAATCGATAACAAGGAAGCAACGGTCGACGATCTTTTAAAGTATGTCAAAGGTCCCGATTTCCCTACGGGCGCTATAGTTTACGGCGGTGCTCCGATGAAACAGGCATATCAGACGGGTCGGGGTAGTGTCACTATTCGTGCGGTTGCTAATATCGAAGAAAACAAAAAAGGTCGTCACAGTATTGTTGTAACAGAAATGCCATACGCTGTTAATAAAGCAACACTTATTGAGAGGATTGCAGAATTAGTCAAAGATAAGAAGCTCACGACTATTAGTGACCTACGTGACGAGTCTGCGCGTGGGAAAGTGCGTGTCGTTATTGAACTTAAAAAAGATGCATATCCAAAGAAAGTATTGAATCAACTTTTCAAGATGACTGCTCTTCAAACGAGTTTTCACTTCAATATGCTAGCGCTGATTGATGGTATTCAGCCACGAGTTCTTGGTTTGCATGAAATTTTAAGTGAATTCGTTAAACACCGCCAGCAAGTTGTCCGTCGTAGGACTGAATTTGAACTACGTAAAGCACAAGAGCGTGCTCATATCCTAGAAGGCTACAAGATTGCACTCGATAATATAGATGAGGTTATCAGAATTATCCGGGCTAGTAAGACTGCAGATGTAGCCGAAGCGGCGCTCGTTAAAGCTTTTAAATTAAGTGAAATTCAGTCTAAATCAATATTGGCTATGCAATTACGCCGTTTGACTGGACTCGAACGAGAGGCAATCGAGAGTGAGTTGAATGAACTTCATGAACTTATTGCGAAACTGGAAGCAATTCTAGCCAGCGAAGAAGAAATTCTGAAGATTATCAAAACTGAATTGATTGAGATGAAGGAAAAATACGGTGACGATCGACGCTCTCAGATGATTAATCATGAACTCGGTAAGTTTAGTGACGAAGAGCTGATTCCAGAAGAAGAAAGTGTTATACTTCTTACAACGGAAAATTACATAAAACGAACTCTTCTTAGTGAATATCGTCGACAGAAGCGTGGAGATAAGCGCGGAGGGCCCCAACGCCCTCGCGGCCGAGTTTGCGGGTGGCGTCTTGAGAATCGACTC
>JBAQWG010000010.1:0-18401 GCA_049298775.1 Saccharimonadales bacterium (SeqCode) | reverse complement strand
CAGCGAAGCTTCAATGGCTAATCCGACAGATCAGAAGCTTCAAGCACAGAAAGCAGTCCTGTTTCAGTGTGAAACTTTGAGGGGTATGTTGCTTGGTACGGGGTATGCTTTTTGGATATTTGGTATGATTGCAAAATATGCGGCACTTGCAGCTTTAGCGGGTGCACTTGTTATGGCTATCTTAGTTATTGCTGGTCTAGGCCATCTACGTAAACTTAAAAGTAGACTGTAAATATTTGATGCAATAAATAAATCCGGTGATTAAGCCGGATTTATTTTTTTGTATTATGTAATTTAAATAGTTGAGTCATCATAGCATTCAAATTATTAATTATTCACTAATTTTGATTCCGAACTGGGATGCCAGATATGGCGCAAGATAAATAAGTTGCTCGTTGCTAATAATTGCACCCTTTAGACTAGATATACCTTTTATAGTTATGATTTGACTCTCCGTAAAATCAACATTATGAAGTTTTGAATTGGAAAATTCGACTCTATCAATTTCACAGTTAATGAATTGTACATTCTTAAGCTCTGCGTTGTAAAAATCCATCTCATTTATGACGCAACCATCAAATATAACGTTCGTAAGTTTTGCAAAGCGGAAATTTGATAAATCAAGCTTGCAACCCTTGAAAAGTACATCTTTCAAAATTCCCACGTTAAGCTGTATACCACTACATCGTGAATTTAGCAGCTCGACTACATGCCAGCTCGCATCTGGGAATTTAGCAGTTGTCATATTGCAATCGCTGAAACGTGTATTTTTCAGACCAAACCCATCAATTTCTGTTCCGGAGAAATCAGTCTTAATTATTTGTGAGTCAATAATTGTAAAATTTTTTAGCGACAGCTGGTCGAAGGATTCATTTTCTATTCTTTCATTTTCAATGCCATCTTCGGTAGCAATAAGTTGGGAAAAATCACTGACTAGGCTAAGATTTTTTGAAATAACTGGGTGAGAAATCTTCATCGTCTTATTCTAACAGACAAGGTGTAGGTGTGATGTAAAACCAACTGGCGTTAGACAAAATAGATAAGTCCACTGCTTGAATATATTTATGGTAAAGTCTGGAATCTGTGTCATTATGATTAGAAATTCCATGCTCTATTCAGTAATTTCAATATAATTTAGCGGAACTTCATCGAGCGATTTGTATGTGTTAAATTTCCTAAAACCTGTATAAAAGGCCGTATGGCGCGTACGGAGCATAGAAGAAATAGCAACTTTCGTGTTAGGGATTTCAATTCCGTACGCATCTGTCAACTCATTTCTAATATTCGGAACACGAGCAATGCCATCTGGATGTAGCGGGGAATCATTATGATTAAATGCTTCAGTTCCCCAGTTATTTCTATCATTGGCGCATGACAATACATGTCGTATGAGGAGTTTGCGCATAGATTATATATTATTTGCTGATCGGTGATATGGTTGGTTGCTATACCTGCCGTATAGCCTAATTTAAGAATTAATATCGATATAAAGGAGTATTTGATGTTTGACTATTCATATACCAAATAAATTAGCCAGCACGATGCTGGCAAGTTTATATGGTGCGCGGAGCGGGAATCGAACCCGCACGACCTTTCGGTCAGCAGATTTTAAGTCTACCTCGGCTACCAGTTACGACATCCGCGCATAGTTTACCAATTGATTGTGGAGGCACGTATGGGAGTCGAACCCATCTACGAGGTTTTGCAGACCTCTGCGTAACCGCTCCGCCAACGCGCCACTTCGAACTATTATATCAAATTAGTGAGTACTATGGGTAAACATGAAGTATCTTGCTGTCAATCTATAGATACCAATAGCTAAAGCCGTGGGTATCTATGAAATTTTAGTTTTCAACTTTAGATTCGAAACGTATTGCCAATGATCCATCGTAGGATATTGGCTCATGTAGTTTAAGTGCTTTTCAACAAATTGTGTGCCTGACGATGATATGAGTGAATACACTGTCTGTGTATTATATTGAGGATCTTTTACCATGGCTTCCAGCTCCTCACGAAGCTGCACGGCTTTATCCGATTTGAGAAAAGTTAACCTGGAAGAACTGACAGCCATTTACCAGCTTCTCTTGAAACCCGCTTGGTTCTGCGATTTTTCTTCACGCGGACGCGCAACGCTCACGACAATGTTGCTACCTTGGAGATCTTTGCCGTCTAGCTCTGCGATTGCCTTTTTTGCATTTGCGTCACTTGTCATTTCGACAAAACCAAATCCTCGTGACTGGTTAGTGGCACGATCCATAACTACTGACGCACTAGTTACGTCGCCGAATTTCTTGAAAGCTTCGAGAAGTTCGGAATCTGTGGTATCAAGAGATAGCCTCCCGATAAATAATTTAGTTGTCATAGCGTGTACCTTTCGTTAGATTTATGCGAGAGATGCACTACTTCGTTCTACAGGTTAGTTGTCACGCCAAGATATATAAAAAGTTTTGAATAACTGCTTCTTATATAATAGCACAACTTTATAGCAAATATGCTTTACACCGTATAGTGAAATCTATATACTTAGTATTATTAAACTATAAAAAGTAAAGCATTGGAGGAAATATGGTAAAAATAGCCGTTATTGTCGGTAGTAATCGACGTGGTCGTCAAACAGACAAATTAGCAAAATGGGCAGCAAAAGATTTGGAACCAAAAGCTGATGTTGAGATTGTGGATTTGCGTGATTATCCAATGCCGTTTTTTGATGAAGAGATTAGTCCGCGCTATAATCCAGACCGAGTTACTGATTCTGGCACGAAAAAATGGCTTGATAAAATTGCAGAATTTGACGGTTTTGTTATTGTGACTCCGGAATATAATCGTTCAATGTCTGCAGTTCTTAAAAATGCTCTTGATGTCATTGCTCATGAAATTGATGAGAAACCAGTTGCATTGATTGGCCACGGTTCTACGGGTGGCGCGCAAGCAGTTGCTAGCCTTCGTATGGCACTTCCTGGGGTTGGTGTTATAACGATTCCCCAAGCATTGTTCTTTAGTGATCGTCTGGCGGATTCAATTAGCGAAGAGGGAGAATTGAAGAAAGAGATTCGTGAACGATCATATGGTCCACAGGCAACACTAGATGCCCAGATGACTCAGCTACTTTGGTATACAGAGGCGCTTAAGACCGCTAAAAAATAGAATTAACTTGATTTAGTAGTCGAGCTTTTTGGCAGAACTTTGTGTACTAGCTCGACTGCTTTTTCAATTGTATTTGTTTCTGGTGAAGCGCCAACGCCGTAGCTAACAATAATCCAGTTGTGTCCATCGAGGACATTTAATTGACCATTTAACTGATTGAAATAAGCGGCGCTACCAATGCTATTTACGGTTTCAACACCCTGCTTTGGTTTACCTTTGACAAATTCAGTTTTGTTTTGCTTCACACCTTCTTCGTTAATGCCAGATCGTACTGCAATCGCCGCAACAATCATTTGGCTCTGGTCGGGGTTTGTGTCAGTGTAACTACAGTCGCTCATTGCCACATCACCATTTATGACAGGATCTTTTGGGTCGATACCAATGATTTTTTCACCAATTAAACTTGTTGCTTTTGCGGGAGTAAACAAATCACATGCTTTCGCAGGCTCGAAAACAATATTTGGACCACTTGAACGAATGATAAATACAACGAGCCCAGCAATGAGTATGGCGCCGAAAATGATTGCTATGCCAATGAAAAGTTCATTTCTTTTGTTAATGTATTTTTTAGCTGTTTGTAAATATTGGTTCATAACTATCATAGTATACCAGTATGTTTATAGTGCAGACAAATTAATGAAATTGTGTTATCATTATTAAATGGCAAAACACAAGAACTGGCACGGTGCATCTCGCAAACGCTTGCTAAAGAAAAAGCTTAAATCTTTGAAGAAGAAATTGAGCCGAGCATAATAAAAATGACCAGAATCCTGGTCATTTTTTAATGAAATCATACGCAATAGCTAACTTTAATATATGTAATGAGCTTGATTAGCGGGAACAGTTCGTGTACCGACCACACCAAATCCTGCGGGACCGTTCATTTCTGAGATGACGATTGTGCCGTTGTCGTTAACTGATTCGACGTAGGCGACATGTCCAGGGGTCTCTGCGATGGCGCCAGCTTGCGGTACGCTTCCAGTCGCAAGGCCACGTGCGCTAGCATTTGCAACCCATTGACCACCATTGCCTAGCATATTTGGTAAATCAGGCCGACGTTGTTTGGCGTAGTAGGTGCAATATCCGTAGGTATATGTATTGCCGGCACTTGAAGATCGCGTAGTCACCGTAGGCTTATTATATTGATTTGTTGGAGCTATATATGTGGTCGTATTGTTCACCGGTGTGGCGTATGTCTGAACTGTTACTATTTGTCGGTCTGGTAACACCTCGTCTGTAGTTGGTATACGCACCTTATCACCTGGATTTATGACATCCGGGTTAACTATGAAATCGTTTGCATTAAAAATACGAACATATGTCGTATTGTGTGTGTCAGCGATGCTTGAGAGTGAGTCTCCTTCTTGAACAGTTACCATTACTACGGGTGGTTTTTCATCTTTCTTAATATCTTTTTTCTCTTGTGCATTTGCGGTGGGCGTAAAAATGAGCATCACCGAAAACACGGCGATTATCGCCGTTAGGCTTGATTTGATTGTCATGAATTTTCTCCTTTAAGATGTCCGTGTCGGGTCTGATAAATGTCTAAGTATTTGTGTGTGATTGACACGGATTAATTTATGTTTCGTGCATACAATTACAGAAACACAATGACAAGCTTAACCGCTATTCTAGCGTATGTCAATCAAAAGATACGCTACATGTAGTTTTAACAGATGTAAAAATTGTTGTAATTATTATTTAAAGCCCAGCAACTTACTTGTCCGATACCTACTACATACTAGCAAATTAGTCGTTCGTAATGTAAGATATGCATAAGGTGTGCTGGGAAGTCTGGTCGGCAATTTTATTAAAGACGATTGGATTTACTTGAAAGACAAACTTGTACGAATTACTAAACAACTTCATCCTACGCGACTTTCTGAGTTAGCGTCTTATCTACTCAAGGATGAGGCAATTAGCGGCAAGCTCATTATTGTTGCTACGCTACTCGCCCTTATTTCAGCAAATACAGCACTAAGCTCGATGTACGGTAGTTTTTTGCATACCAACCTAACTATTGGTTTAGGGAACTGGACATTATCCAAAGACTTACATCATTGGATAGGTGATGGTTTGATGACCTTTTTCTTTTTGGTAGTCGGTCTTGAGCTGAAGCGGGAGCTAGTAAAAGGTGAACTACGAAAAATCAAAACAGCTACATTACCATTCGCGGCAGCAATAGGGGGCATGATAATTCCCGCTTTAATTTATATTATGTTGAATAGGGGTGGCGATAGTTTCGCTGGTTGGGCAATACCTATGGCGACTGACATTGCATTTGCGGTTGGAATATTAGCTTTGCTTGGCAATAGAATACCATCGTCAATTCGACTATTCTTGCTGACTTTGGCAATCGTTGACGATATCGGTGCGGTAATCGTGATAGCAATTTTCTATAACTCAGGCATAAGCCTTTATATGCTGGCAATCACTTTCGCTATTTCTGCACTGCTCTTGATATTGCAAAGACTGAAACTTATCAATATGCCTATATTCATTTTGACTGGAGTTGGAGTTTGGCTTGCCTTAAATGCCTCGGGAGTTCACCCGAGTATAGCCGGAGTGATTATTGGATTATTGGCACCACTTACTTCACACTTGTCAAATAAAGAACCAATAGCTGAGAGTCTGGAGCGATTCACTATACCTATATCTACGCTTCTTGTTGTGCCGCTGTTTGCGTTCGTTAATACAGGAATAACTTTATCATTTGGCAGTTTGAATAATGCTTCGGCGCTACCGATAGCGAGTGGAATTATTGCAGGGTTAGTTGTCGGTAAGGTTTTGGGTATATTGGGCGCCTCTTGGTTGGTTGTAAAACTTAGATATGCTGAACTACCATCGGGCGCTAATTGGAGCCATATCGTAGGAGCTGGTTTTTTAGCTGGGATCGGATTTACGGTTGCGATATTTGTGACCGATCTCGCCTTTAATGCGGAGGATTATATAGTGATTGCAAAGCTAAGTATTTTTATTGCATCAGTTGTTAGTGCTCTGATTGGTCTGGCGGTTCTTAGTCGGAACAAAGCTGAATAAGTAGTTAAATTATTACATATATGACTTACAGTAGTAAGCAGCCGTAGTATCTTAGTAGCCCCAGCTAGATTGCAACTGCTTCATTGTGGCAATTTATTTTTCTTGAGCAGTAATAATGTTAGTGGAGAGGTTTTTTATCTCTTCGTGCTTGGCGTTTTTAGATGACAGTTTTGCCATATCAATCGCACCTTCGTGATGAGCAATCATACTAGAAATGAACGCCTTGTCAAACTCATCACCAGTTTTGTTTTTAAGATCATATGTCATATTATCCATTGACATACTACTCATTGATGTATTTGTGTTACGTGAAGCTTCTTGTTTGGGAATATTAAAGTTTGTTGCGGTTGCTGATACAAGTAGTCCTCCTATAAAAAATCCTACAAGTCCATAAAGTAAAGGTCTAGTCTCCATTGGCTATTCTCCTTATTTTTTGCGTGTTAATATCATCTAATGGTGATGATGGCCACCGAGCGCATTCATTGTTAGCGCGTGCCCATTATTCTTGCTGAGCAAGTATTTATTTACAGGTAGATTTTTTGTAATATTTTATATAAGTAAGTGACAGCGGTATGAATATAATCAGTGCGAGTACAGTAACAATAAGCAAATTTGGACCTTCTGGGTCATTGATCGTATAAAAAATCAGTCTAGAAGTCACAAAAGATATTAAAAGCAATATAAATAGATTAATACTTTTCATTATATAATTATACATTATGAAGTGAATTATAATCGGGTTCACACCGAAGACCATGAAAAAAGCCCCAGATAACTGGGACTATTTTCATGGTGCGGAGCTACAGAATTTACTTAAACTTTTTGAGGCAATTATTAACGGTACGCTTACGACACCAAAACTAAGTCTGCAATCGGCGAACCAGACACATCTCATAATTTATTGATACTTACGCTAGATTAAGTTGCCAAGACACGCCGTATTTATCGGCCGTCCAGCCAAACTTCTTACTAAAGCCGTAATTTTCTAGTGGCATCATAACTTGACCGCCGACAGATAATTTTTCAAAAAGCTGATTTAATTCTTCTTCACTTTCGCAATTAACATAAATTGAAATAGCAGGAGTGAACGAAAACTTATGATCCATCTGATTTTCGCTTGCCATATATTCTTGACCAGCTAATGTGAATGATGCCTGTTTCACTAGTCCTTCTACGCCACCGGGTTCATCCGCCTTCCATTTTTCAATGTTTTTTACTTCCGAATTCGGAAAGAGTGAAACGTAATAGTTAATTGCTTCTTCTGCTTTCCCGCACTGGTCCCCGACGAACATAAAGAATGTAGTTGTTTTTTGCATAGTTTAATTATAGCAAAAATACACCCGTACGGATGTATTTGACAGAATGACTAAATTGGTGCGGGATAAGGGTACGAGTTTACACGAAATATGGGTAGAACTGATGAGATGGAGAGTGGTTCTTGATTCGACTTATAGTAGAGACAGATATGTTAACTGAGATTAGGGAGTTACACACTAGTACTTGTTTACTATACGTATTCTAGCTTTAAGCGATTATACTATGGACAGTATGGAACTAAATTCACCAGAACGTGCGCTAGACATACTTAAGTATGATATTGCGAATATGAACTTCGTTCGCTTTCCTTTTGAATACGACATTTTTCATTACGGCTCAACAGACTTAATCAAATCAATTAGAGAACAGTTAGTTGCCGACTCTTATCAGTTCAGTCACTGTACTATTGCCGAAGTACCTAAGGGCAAAAATGCGGTTCGCCCTGGCGCATTACTCTCAATTCGTGACCAGTTTGCGTATACATTGCTTGGTGACAAACTATATTCATACATAAGACCAGAGTTAATGGACATACAGGGCGTATCGGATTTTGGATATCAATTTGAGCCAATCGAATTTGAAGACTCTTGGTTTAGGAGTCAATTTAGTTGTTGGGAGAAGTGGAAGTTTGACAGCTTGGATAAAATTAACTCAGGGGCACAATTCGTTGTTTTTACAGATGTAACTGGATGTTATGAAAATATAGATATCAATTTGCTAATGTCGGACCTGCGACGTATTGGAACACCAGCACCCCTTATAAAACCCATACGAAATGCATTGAAAGCTTGGGGCATCATAGATACAAAAGGCTTACCCCAGGGATTGAGCACGTCACATTTACTTGCAAAACTATATCTTAGCCAAATCGATAGAGATATGAAAAGTTTAGGTTATACACAAACCCGTTTCGTAGATGATATCCGAATATTCTGCTCGACTTTAAACGAAGCTAAGAAAGCACTCGCCGACCTAACTCAAGTACTGCGAAAAAGAGGCTTAAATATGCAATCTGCAAAACTAAAGATTATGCCTGCCGACAAAGCTGCTTCCGAAATATTAGGCAAGGCATCTGTAATCGCCATTCTTCAGGAGAGGTTAATCGGAGAATTAAGCATAGAGGACCTAGAAGATAATCCTTACGCACCTAGCTACAAAGTTAATACTACCGCACCTAATATGGCTCAGCTGATATATATCAAACAATATTTTATAGACAACTTTATATCAGCACCTGATGAGGATTTTGATAAATCATTGTTTCATTATTTGTTAAACAAACTAGGTATGGCTCATAGCGACTTTGCTGTCGACTATTGCGTTAAGCTGTTTGACAAACATCCTGAAGAAACAAAAGATATTCTAAAGTACTTATCAAGACAGTTTGAAACCCAGAGTTTCATTCACGATGTTGCCTCAGTACTAACAGATGATAAATCAGTATATGACTATCAAAACTTCCAAATAACAGAGTTCCTGTTTGAATCGCGTTATGTTTCGGAAGAGTTTAAAACTTATCTCCGTAAAGTTGCATTTAACAATAATAAACCAGTGTACTTTAGAGCTCTATGCAAGCAAATATTAGGCTGGTTTGCTGAATATTCAGACCTTATAGCTATCAAAGATTCGCTAATGCTATCGTCATCGGCACAGGAAAAGGATGCTATAATCTGCTCTTTGAATAAACTCGAGAAAGGTGTTCGCAATTCTTACTTTACAGATTTGTCCAGCAGAGATAACTCGGCTGTTGCTGCTATTGCGTTCACGAAACAACTTTCCTGAAATTAGACCCATTAACACTTATGAAAACTTAATTTCATCGTCACTCTTTGAGACTATATTTGAAACTAATTAAAAACGAGAAAACTAACTACTTATATATAGTTAGTTTTTGCTTTTCAAGAATATATCGATAGTTACTAATTATGACCAAGCCCTATTTGCCTAAGTATTTGAACTTTGTCATTTCTCGCATACCAGTCATCGGGTTCGCCTTTAACCTTATTTGAATCGAAATTTTCAATAACCGAAAAATCAATTGCACCTATTATTCTATTAATAGCAGCTATTACAGATGGTGTTAGCTCTTCAACAACCATACCAATATCAAGCATTATGCTCTCAGAAGTGAGATACTGGTCACCAAGTCTGTTTTTCCATAATCGTTCAATTACTGGCTTTAGCCTTTTTACCTCGTGAAGTGGAATCTGGATTAACACTGGTGCTACTTTACCATTTACACTATGCTGAGAGCCAAGTAACCCTTCTCCGTGAATGTAATTTCTTAGTGTCGCAGCAAACTCTAAAACGTCTCTACTTATCGTCTCCTTGTCCATAATACTGGACAAGTTTGGCTCTACTTTACTGAGTGAGTTCCGCCAGCCATTCCTCCAACTAATGTTTTTTATTCGCTTACTTTTTGCATCAATAGGTTTATATATTTCATCGATTATGCGGGCTAATATGTCGAAAGTTGCCGTTACGTTGAGCAGATAATATTCGAAATAAAATATCGCATTTTCAACACTATCGTTGGATTGCTTAATAAGCAGACTCTTCTGTATCTCATCCCTACACTTCAGAACGTTAGATAGTCGAGAGTGTAAAGCTAAGCTCAACTCCCTGGGCCTTTCGACGCTTATTTGATTCGTGCTTGAAACGAACTCCCAGCCTTGAGCTATATATTCTCTAGATGCAGCCCAAAAAAATGTCCATTTTGCGTGCCCGTTTCGGAGTGTAACTTTTTCATCCGACTCAAGTATGGTGTCGAAGATATTTCGGCTCCTTCTCAACAAACCTATTAACGCAATCGTATCGTTAGGACCGAGTGGATTAACTTTGTTAATAATACCCTTGTCTTTGTTGTCTAAAAGAATAGTGTTATTCGTTACAAGTATATGCGCCCCGATTGACTGTGCAGTACTAGAAAGAACTATTGAATCGAAAATTTCCTTTTCAGTCCCGTACTGGTCTGCTAAAGTAGAGCTCGTCTGATTAATTCTTGTAAGGCCAAGGACGGCATAATGCGTTAAAGTTTCTTTTTTATCATCTCTCAGCGTAAAATGTAGATTATCATCCCTCTCCTGACCTTCCGATAACTGATGCGATTTTACGTTCTCTATGTAAGTACTAATAACCTCAACGTTTATTCCATCGTTCAATGAAAAAATGAAATTAATATCAGATTCACTTAAAGTTTTAGAGTCGAGCAATACTGTTAGTTTAGCTGTCGAATTCTCGAAAGGATTTTCTATTCTATCAAAGTGATTATTAGTTCTAAAGTCTATATAAGGTATCATCTGTTATCTTTTCATACTCCAGGCTTACAAAAATGCAGCGATAAGAGTTATTACAAAACCACTGGCTTGTACATTATTGCCCCATTTCCAGAGGATTGTCTCTCTAGCATTTAATCTAGTAGTGGCGTGCATTACAAAATTATTTCCTATTACCGCCATAAGACTACCTACTATTAAAAGTACGATTACAAAGGGCTGAGCAGAGGGCGTGAACCCAAAATATTTCATTGCTATTACTATAGTTTCCACTACTACGAGTGCAGTTAAGAGTGTGCGGATTACTGTTCTGACCATAATTTGCTTCATCTCATCATTAACAGATTTAGGTATTGTCATTTCTTTATACTCCATTCTCGCTCTTTCCAATCGTATGCGTATTTTTTAGGAAATGCATAGTTTAGTATTGTTAGTTTAGATAGTGCAGCAATACTACTTATGTATCTAATCACGTATGAGAATGAATCACTATGCTGCCCGATACCGTAGTATGAATCCTTTGGAATATAAACCATTAGATTATGTGCCACGTTGAACTCATCTCTGACGTTTATAAGGTCAATTAAATGAATAACAAAATCAGTCGATATGAAAGTAAACTTACTTGTAGCCAATATCTTCGAAGCTTTTATAATCTGCACCTCTATCTGACCGTCTGTTGGTCGTTTACCTAAATGCCTTCGTATTTTAGTCATCGGTTTTCGCTGTTTAGTACCGCTAATTAATTTTATAGGAGCAAACTTATTTAAAAATTCCATTTTCTTAGCTTTGTTCTCATCCATACCTTCTAAACACTCTAGTACTTTATAGTAGTTTAAGTATGCCTCTGAGTCGAAACCTAAGTCATCAAGTTCGTGTGCTCTACGCCAGTAATTCAACATTAGCGTAACGGGTTTAGAGTTGATTGAACCTATGTCCTGAAACATCTCTCTTCTTACCGCAAGTGTTTTTTTATTGAATGTAATAGACGTACCCTTCTGGTGTATCGAAGGGAACAACTCCAAACTATCATCAGCTTTAGTATTTCCGTACATCGCCTCATAACCCCATTGCATCGATACACCATACGCCAAATACATAGCATTCCGAACGTGACCAACTATTCTATTAGTTGTTTTGTGAATGTTCGTATCAACTTCAATATCTGTATCCGTCCACTTTTCACCAGGTACTTCGTATTCATCCCGTGAAAGAAGCGTGATGCGTAACTCATCAATCTTTACATTCCATTTTTTGCCCGCAACTTTAACCGACAGGGTTTCATCCAAATTGGTTTTTTCAGTAGGAATTAAGATTCTTATTTTTGATTTCATACGTTTATTATGCTCTTTCCAGTAGTAATTCAAAATAAAACCCCGAATACTCAGGGTTTTACAGTCATTCAGGCACGTTTACGCTTAGCTGTATTGTACGATGAAATATTAAATAATTATTAACTTTTGCAGTATCTTTTGCATTACACCAAGCTCAAACCAGCGTGCGATTGAGCCAGTTGCAAATCGGTCTTGACGCACTAATGCAGTAATGAGCTTCGCAGTAAAGGTTTTGTCATTGAGTATTTCATACTTTGATTCACTGTTGTCTTTCATCCAAAGCTCGCCAGCCTGGAACCTTGTCCAGTGGAAGCCCTCAATGATTATTTTCTTGTCATACATTAGTTGTACGAATTCATCGGCAATGTCGCTGTAATCGCCTTTAAATAGCTCTACCTTGCGATTAAAGTTGAGGAGGTCTTGCCAGTCAGCTCCAGTAATTTCTGTAATTGTGTTTGTATTGTTCATACTTCTTATTATACGGTTCGCTTGTGTCCGCAATTCAAACAGACGAGCACCATCTTGCTTTGCACCTTTTGGGCTAGGCTCGTATTTCCACGTGGGAGTATATTTGCAAGCGCATCGGTGAACTGTGCTCGGCTGTATGTTTCAGCAACAGCCTGTAGCCTGTCTGAGCCACACTTTACGCATTTACCCGTTTTCTTTCGCTCTTCAACAAGCGCTTTTTGCTCTGCGGTCAGTTCAATTGCACGTTGTTTTTCGGCTTGCTTTGCTTGTTTCTTTGCAATTCATTGCTCCCAGTCGTCTTTGTGTCTGGTGATAATAACGTAATCTATTACCCACCAAGGTATCGTGTATATTCCTAAAGTTAAACAAGTTAACACAACTTTCCAAGTGCCAAGTGTTTTATCACCTAGATAAAAGCGGTCAAGTCCTATTAAGCCGCCATATAATGCTTTCTTCCGAGCTACTTCATAATCTAGTTCTGCTGCCACGTGCGTATCTCCTTGTAGTAATAGTAAGATTCTTGCCCGACTAATTCCTAATCGGGAGTGGCTGCCAAATAAAAAAAGCAACCACGGTAGTTGCTTTACGACAATTACACCTAGAGCTTGCGCTAAAGGAAACCGTGGCTGCTTTTAATGCGCAAACCACGATAATCAAATGATTACCTTGTTAGGTGTATGTAAAATGTCGTAAAGCTCTTTCATTGTAAAGTATTTGCAACAATTACGCCAAGGGGTGTTTACTGTGAAGTATCTGCGAGCTCTTGAAAAATACGTCAAAAAATCATATAATGAATTGGACAGCTCAAGTCATAAAGTTTAAAACAATATACACGTTTGAAGCTTTTTGCGTTGAGCTGTCTTTTGATTCTCGACAAAAAACGGCAAGTCTTCGGCACACTCCGAGGCTCTTCTTATTTGTAGCTTTATGACGGGTTCGGCATTAAGCAGTCCTCGGTCAAAAGAAGAGTAACAGATGGAAACGTCCGACAAGTTGAAAAAACAAAAACGGCCAGTCAAACTTCATAATGTAAGGAATCAAGCAAAAACAAAACAAGAACTAAAAGACCACTCGCGTGATGTGGCGATTTTCTTATACAATTTGTACCGTCAGCGGTCAATTTTAAAAGAAGGACAAAGTAATGAGTAAACTACCTCCATTAGCTATTACAACCTGTCGTGTGTCGTCAGATGAACAGCTCAAGAATCATAGTTTGCAACGTCAAGCAAAGGCAGTAAAACAAGCAGCAAAGGAGCTTGGAGCGATTATTCCGCTAGACGGACAATGGTCAGGAAGTGTATCGAGTAAAGCTGGCACAAATGTTATGCGTAAGGACCTAAAAGAGATGATTGCCTACGTCCAAAGGCATCCACGCGTTAAGTATCTCATTGTTCACGAAGTTGACCGTTTTATGCGAAGTGTAAGCGAGCTATTTTACTTTGAAGTTACTTTCGAGCTATATGGAGTAAAGGTCTGGTATGCATCTCAACCAGAACTTAACACAAATAATCATCAGGCGAAATTGCTCAAGGCACTAGAAGTGTTTAAGGCAGAGGGAAGTAATGTTGAACGAATCCAAAAGTCCATTGACGGATTAACTGACGCTCTTCGGTTAGGGCGCTACCCTTTCAAACCACCAACAGGATATCGCAAAGGGTATAAAAAAGGTGTACCAGAAGTAGATGACGAACGCGGGCGTATTTTACAGAAAAACTTACTACGGCTTTATGCCTATAAAGACCCCTCTCAAGCGCTCAAAGAATTAAATGAGAGTGATTTCACTAAAGGTTATGCAAAACTAAAAATGGATAAGTATCGACATTACGCAACAAATATTTTTTACGCTGGTGCAGTTAAAATGAATAAACAGGTTCACTTCGTAAATCTAAACGGTAAACACGAGGCCCTGATTACATTGGAACAGCATAACGAAATTGTGCGTATCTTTGAAAAGAAAAAAAAGAACCAAACTGGCCCGAATACGAACGGTAATGATAAGTACACGTTAAACAATTTCGTAACGTGTATGAACTGTAATTCAAAAACAAACAATCGGTTTGTTGGCTTTAACCACACTAACGGCTCTGGAAATGGTATCGTCTACGAACGCTATAAATGCCGAAAATGCGGTAAGTACATCAAAAAAGATATGCTGGATTTTGAAGTAAAAAGTTATCTTGATGCTATTCAACTAGATGCTAAGACACTTGACTTGCTCAAAGATGAACTCCGCAATATCTGGATGCGTGAGGAAGAAATCAATAAGCACGAAGTAAGTAATCTCAAAAAGAAAGCAAACGAATTAGAGCGCGACATTGAATACACAGCCGCCCAAGCTATTGAGCGCAGCAATACCAGTATTAAGGAGGTGTTAATCAAGAAAGTTGAGCGGATGCAAGCTGAAATCCTAACAATTGGCGAAAAGGTTCACGAGATTGAATCAACCGCAGACACTGGGCGTGATGAGTTCTTGGACTTCGCAATTGGGTTCATTTCGGACTTAAAAAGTGTTTGGTTCTCTTCAGATTTTAGCAAAATTAACAGGGACGAGTGTAAACAACTTTTATTTCCACGTGGTTTTTACCTTAGCAAGAAAAACAAAGTTTACACTCCTGAAATTAGTCCCGTTTACACTTTAAAACCAAGCAAAAAGGACACCGAAGTGTCCGAAAAAGCTACTATGGTGCGGGTGAAGAGACTCTAACTCTCGACCTCTTCCTTGGCAAGGAAGCGCTCTAACAACTGAGCTACACCCGCATGTACTCGAATAATTGTAGCCTAACGGTAGTAGAAATTCAATATATTAGACAGACTTCCTTGTCAAAATGGTGTTTTTCGATTAAAATACACAAAGTACAAACAACGTGGCTCTTTAGCTCCTGCGTGAAACGCAAATATTCGTAGAGCAGAGGCTAGGCCGATAATGAAACCCGTAAGCTGTCGTATAACAACACACCAACATTACGGCTCTTTAGCTCAGTTGGTAGAGCAGAGGCCTGAAGAGCCTTGTGTCCCCAGTTCAAGTCTGGGAGGAGCCACCACGAAAATACCCCGCACTTAGCGGGGTATTTTCGTGCAAAACTAACGGTCGATTTTTATTGCGAAATTTGCTATAATAGTAGATGTAGAATTTGCACAGTATTATTAAAGACACTATCAAAAAAATTAAAGGGGATTTTCATAAATGACTGCACTATGGATTGTAATTGGAATTATTGTTCTGATCGCATTGTTCGTTTGGCTTACATATAACAGCTTGGTAACACTAAAGGTACGTGTTGACGAAGCGTGGAGTGACATCACTGTTCAGCTAAAACGCCGCGCTGATTTGATTCCTAATCTTGTGAATACTGTGAAGGGTTACGCAGAACATGAGTCAGGAGTATTTGAAAAAGTAACCGAAGCTCGATCTGCTGTTGTCAATGCCAGTTCACCAAAAGAGGCAGCCAAGGCTGATGGTATGTTGACTGACGCGCTCAAGAGTGTCTTTGCGGTTGCCGAGGCATATCCCGATCTTAAAGCAAGTCAAAACTTTAGTGAGCTACAACAAGAGTTGGTAGATACAGAAGATAAAATTCAGGGTGCTCGTCGTTTCTACAATGCGGGTGTTCGTGATCTCGCTACAAAATTACAGCAATTCCCAACTAATATAATTGGTAATATATTTGGCTTTAAAGACCGTGAATTCTTTGATGTTGATGAAAATGAACGCAAAACTGTTGAAAAGCCAGTTGACGTTGATTTTTCAAAATAGTAACTGTTCCGAGGAGATGAAGTAATGTATAAAGCAATTGCTGCTAATAAGCGTAATACCGTACTTATTATGGCTGGATTTATAGGTATCATTAGCGCAATTGGCTATGTTGTTAGTTTATATTATGGCGATACCTCTATTACCTATTGGGTACTTATTGGTTCGTTTATTTATGCGTTGATACAATACTTTGCCGCTAGCAAACTAGCAATTATGTCAACAGGTGCTCAGGAAATAGAGAAAAAAGATAATCCACGACTGTATCGTATTGTTGAAAATCTGGCGATTACCACAGGAATACCGACACCAAAGGTATATATTATCGATGACCCTGCGCCAAACGCTTTTGCAACTGGTCGTGATCCAAAACATGCAATTGTGGCTGCGACCACTGGTATTCTCGATACGATGAATGATCGAGAACTAGAAGCGGTAATGGCTCACGAAATGGGTCATGTTCAGAATTATGATATTCGTGTCAATATGATTGCGTTTGGTCTGGTCAGTGCAATTGGATTTTTGTCGGACATTATATTAAATATGTTTTTCTATGGTGGGCGGAATGAAGACAGGAATATCAGCCCGGTTGTTATTATTGTTGGAGTTGTAGTTGTTATTTTGGCGCCTATCATGGCAGCATTAATTCAAATGGCTATTAGTCGTCAACGTGAATATCTAGCTGATGCAACTGGTGCAATGACGACTCGTGATCCCGAAGGACTAGCAAGTGCACTCGAAAAATTAGAAACAGCTGGTCGACCAATGCAAAAACAAAGCACTTCGACAGCACACCTTTTCTTTAACAATCCGCTAAAACCTGGCGCATTAGCTACACTTTTCAGTACTCACCCTCCTTTGAAAGAGCGTGTTGCTCGTCTGCGTGGAAATGCGGAAAAGTTCTAACTTTAACACATGGCAAATAAGAAAAAAACAATTCAAAAAAAGAATACTAAAACTCTAAAGCCAGTTGTCAAAAAACAGGCGATTAAAAAAAAGCAAACTAAACTAGACGAGCGTAAAAATAAAGCTAAGAATAAATATATTGCATCGATAGCTCACCTGTGGAAAAAGTTATCGTCGCCAATAATTCGTCGTGTAAGAAATCTTATGGCTCGTCGTCCACACCGCTCATTCCGATTAACTAGACGTCGCGATTACAAACGTTCGCTTAAACTGCCAGGTTATTGGTCATTTACGAATCATGTCCGTGCAACGTTATGGAAAAACTGGCGTTTATTTGGTGGCGTCGTATTGGTGTACGTAGTCGCAACGATTGTTGTCAGCGGTTTTGGAGCACAAGAAGGGTATAGTAATTTATCTGATACACTGAAATCTAGTAGCGGTGATTTATTTAAGGGTAACTTTGGATCTGTTGGTCAGGCTGGTTTACTGTTGTTGTCGACAGTTACTAGTAGCTTATCTCCCAATTTAACACAGGCTCAATCAGTGCTTGGTGGTTTGACTGTTTTCTTTGCATGGCTAACTGTTATATGGTTGTTACGAAATGTTCTGGCTGGACATAAACCAAAAATTCGCGATGGTATATACAATAGCGGGTCGCCCGTACTTGCAACTGTACTTGTTGGATTTGTGGCGGTTCTTCAATTATTACCGGCGGCAATCGCTGTAATAGTGTTCTCTGCAGCGCAAGTATCGGGACTGCTTGAGGGTGGCGTGAGCGCAATGTTAATTTGGTCTGGTGTCGTGCTGTTATCTCTCTTGTCACTATATTGGATATCAAGTAGCTTTATGGCGCTTGTTGTCGTTACGATACCGGGTATGTATCCTATGCAAGCAATCAGAGCGGCAGGTGATTTGGTTATCGGTAGACGTCTTCGTATATTGTTTAGGATTTTTTGGCTATTATTTATTATTGTAGTTGTTTGGGCATTAGTCGTAATACCTATTATTTTGTTTGATGATTGGATAAAAACTTTAGTTCCGGCGATTAAGTGGCTACCATTAGTTCCGTTGACCATTATTGGCATGGGTTCATTGACTGTATTGTATGTGACCAGCTATATATATTTGCTGTATCGAAGGATAGTTGACGATGACGCAGCGCCAGCC
>JBAQWG010000009.1:0-5043 GCA_049298775.1 Saccharimonadales bacterium (SeqCode) | reverse complement strand
CTGGTGCACCCTGGAGAGCACGAGGTTTTGCGTAAGTCGAGTTTAGATTAATTAAGGAAATGATATGGATATTTCTACTATTACCGACATCGACAAACTAAAATCTTTGGCATACGACACACTAAATGTTATTGAACAACAACAGCAAAATCTACGAATTATCCAAGAACGTATCGCACAAATAGAAAAAGAGTCAGAACCGAAGAAAAAATAAAGTACGACTAAGTCACGCCTACTTGTTGCGATATTACGCTACAATAGAAGCGTGTACAATATCGAAAGCATACTGGGTAATGCCGGTGTCATAACGGCACTGATTATAATTGGATGTCTTATATTCGCCGAGTGTGGATTTTTGTTTGGATTGTTCGTACCGGGAGGTGATGTCTTATTATTGTTGTCTGGCGTATTTGCTGCCTCTGGAAATCTGCCATTAGCAGGTGTTTTGTTAGTGGTTTTTATTGCTGCAACTAGTGGCTATGAAGTCGGATATTACATTGGTAATAGAACAGGCCCCAAAATATTCAAACAGAAAGCAGGCGTGTTATTTCGCGAAGAATATATTGATCGCGCCAACATGTTTTTTGATCAGCATGGAGCCAAGACGATATTAATTGCACGCTTCATTGGCTACGTACGCACCGTCGCACCGTTACTAGCAGGTATAGCAAAAATGAGTCGTAGAAAATTTGTCTTTTACAATATATTAGGGTCACTGATTTGGACGCTATCGCTTGTCATGGCAGGATACTGGTTTGGGTCAGCTTTCACAAAAGAAATCGAACGCTATATCACGCCTATTACAATTATAGGAATTGTCATAATATGTATTCTAGCTGTTATTTATGCGATTAAAATAAAACAAATCAATAACAAATAATATCGGCAATTTAGATATACATACTAAGCTTCATTACCACCAAGTATCTGAGTAACTTGGTCAAGGTTCACTTCAATGACCGTACCAGGCGCTACTGAACCTGCCAACATCTGTTTGGCAACTAAGTTTTCGACCGCACGTTGAACCACCTTTCGCATCGGACGCGCACCAAGTCGGGGGTCATAACCTTTGTCAACCAAAAATTCCTTTGCATCGTCAGCGACGTGAACACTAACTTTCTGCAAAGCCATTTGTTTATTGAGATCAACAAGCATCAAATCAACAACCTGAATAAGTTCTGGTTTTTCGAGTGGACGAAATATAACTATTTCGTCGAAACGATTCAAAAACTCTGGACGAAATTGATTACTACTAATTAATTCATCAACAAATTGTTGTTCAAAATCTTGTAACTTATAGCCTCTCTCAATATATTCACGAATACGGTCAGCGCCCGCATTGGAAGTGGCTATGATTATAGCATCACGAAAACTAACTTCACGGTTTTTAATATCACGAAGTATTCCCTCGTCGAGTAATTGCAATAACGTCGTCAACACTTGCGGATGCGCCTTTTCAATCTCGTCGAGTAGCACTACGCTAAACGGTTGTTTCATGACCTGCGCTGTCAGACTTGTCGGATCATCAGCACCATCAGCAATCAAACGAGACACGTCCTCCGGGCGTACATACTCATTTAAGTCCAGCCTGACCATTCGATCTTCACCCCCAAAATAAACATCAGCAAGCGCCTTAGATAGTTCTGTCTTGCCGACACCAGTTGGCCCAAGGAATAGAAAAGTACCAATCGGTCGATTCTGGTTGCGCACCCCTGCGCGCGCTCTGCGTAGCGCATCACTAACAACTTGCACCGCCCGAGTCTGATTAATCATTCGTTTGTGTATTAGGTCCTCAAGATTGAGCAATTTTTCTCGTTCATCTTCACCGCTTGCCACGCCAACTTTAATATCCATCGTCTGTTCAATTGCCTGCTGAACTGAGTTACCCGTAATAAAACCGTTCTCTCCGTATCCGGCCGCACTTTCGAGTAGTTTTAATGCTCTGCCTGGCATCTCTAAATCATGTATATATCGCTCACTCAACCGATATGCTTCGTCCAAAGATTGATACATATAAGTAACTTTTCGTTGATACTCGGTAAAAAGCAGTTGATCTTGCATTACCGCAATTGTTTCTTCACGATTAGCCGGAGCGACACTTATGCGATTGAGTGCATTGATAAGAGAAGGATTACGCTGACCTATTTGCAAATAGCGTTGTTCATCCATTGCCAAAATAACTCGGAGGTTACCAGCATCTAAAATCGGTAGCAATACATTTGTCAAATCGACCGAACCAACTCCTTCCTCGAAAAACAACTGTGCGTTATCAAGACAAATAATAATGTTCTTGGCGCTGTAAGCTTCACCGAGGACTTGCATAATCAAACCCTCAAGTTCACCGCGACCTGGGGCTGCGGCTATTAGTGAAGCAGAGTCTAAAAGAAATACTTGGCGAAACATAAGGCTCGATGGGATTTTTGCCTTAGCATCGAGAATGCGTTCAGCAAATGCATGAATAATAGTTGTCTTGCCCGCACCAGCTTGACCGACAAGTACTGAGTTTTGACGTCCACCAGCACCAAATGTTTCTACAAGCTGATCAAGTGCCTTTTGGTGCGACTCTGTTTCAACTGCTATACGACTGCCTACTTGTTCGGATAAGTTGATACCAAATCTTTTCAGCAAAGGTATGTAGCCGAATGAAAAATCCCTTGCGATACCACCAGTTCTGCGCGGTTCTTTGCTTTGTCGTATAAGTAGTTGCAGATGCTCGTACCAACGAATTCCTGATATAAGGTCTTCGCGACTGAGTTTCATATGGGCGAGCAGAGATTCGTAATCAGAAAAGTTCTCCATGATAGCCACAGCGAGAACCGCCCCTGTAACTTGTTGACTGCCCGACTCTTGCTGAATTTGTAGCGCCTTTTGCCACAAAGGTTCAGTATCGGCAGTGTTAGGCAATGTTATATTTTCCAAAACCTTTTCTGTAATGCCAAACCGAAGGGCGAAGAAAAGTCCACCCTGTGAACGTGCGGTCATCTTGACTATATCTTTTGGTGTCGGATTTTTTGGAAGACCACCCAAAATGTCACTAACAAGCAGTCCATCTATACTAGCACCACTAGAAGGTACGTCTTTAAGCTCATTCCGATACCACGTACTAACCATAAATGGAAATATAACCAATGATGCAATTAGCCAACCAATAGCAATATGTACTACAACCAGAGCTACACCCCCAAATACCAAGATAACCGCTAATATTTCTATTCCTAGCCGAAGAGATTTTGTAAGACGAACACCGAATCGAGCCTTAGTGGCCCGTGTACTCTCGAAATTATATAACGATGATGGTACTTCTTGCATCAAAATGTCCATCCTATAAACACCATAACGATACCCGCAATTGGAAGTAATGGCACAAGCCCCCAAAGTACAAGCATGAGTAAACTAAAAATAACTTGCACACCGATTGCAATACCACCTATGATTATGATTATGATGCGAATAAAGGCTCCGAAAATACGCGAGAAAAGCTTATCAGCCATAGCACGAAGTTTAACCTCTAGCGGTCCATCAACACCCCCGGCCGAAATCTGGCGATACGGACTGAATAATGTCTTGAGTAGCAGACTAAAAGAGAAGTAATCAATAGTACCGTCGAGACGATTAGCGATGATTTGCACTTGCTGTTTCCAGCCAACACCATACCACCAACTGAGAAGACTTGAAACCAAAAGCATAAACACATTGTACCATAACTGAGGTGACTGCACGCTATTTGCTACATGCGGTGTTTTATCCCCAGGCAAACCTTGGCTATAGTATCGAACAGATAGACGAAATCGGCAGAATGCGTGGCGGCTGGGCAAATCGGTATCATAAACAATAGAAAATCGCGCGGGCGGACTAAAGTCCGCCAAAGAATCAAGAGTTCAAAAGGCAAGAGTCAAAGATACCGGGAGACTCTGAACCCAATGTTCGTGTTCGTGCCCGTCGGCCCGTAGCGCAAGCTCAGCGCGAACGCACCGGCATCCGTACCGTTGTTCCAAGTCCCGCCGCGGATGAAGCCGTACTGCGTGTTATTGCTGTTTGACGTGACAGTGTCATCGCGACTATAGATCTTACCCAGCCCTTGACCGCTGGCCAAGCCTCTGTTAGTCGGCATAGTATAGCTCAGACCACCTATACGTTTATTTATCGCTGTCCATTCCCGAGAGTTAAAGTAATTGCCAGCCGAATCATCGCTAGCCTCTACCGTCGGCTGGTCTCTACCTAGTATCCAGGCGTCTGTCCACTCCCAGACGTTGCCAGCAAAGTCCCAGATGACTTCACCGTTGCTGAGGGTGAGCGTACGGCGCTGCTCTTTGCCGCTGCCAACCGCCTGACCAGAGTTGTTGCCCGTTCCATAATAGCCGTCGCTATCGTTGGTACTGGCATCAAGCGCATTCACAGGGTTGTTATCGCTGTGACCACGGTACAATTGACCGCTGCCCACCGTGCCGCCTGTCCAGTTGCTATCAACCCACAGTATATTGGTCGCAATAGTCATCCACTCTGGCTCGGTTATCAGGTGATAGCCCGTACCGATTGCTCTGGCTTTGTCAAAGGAGCCGAGCTGGCTGATACTAACCCACGGCGTGCCAGCTGCCGTGCTGACAGCATTGCCACTACCGTCATCTTTGGCCTGGTATTTCATGACGTAGAAATCAGTCGTGCCGAATTTGCTATTGCCTGGCACACGGATATACCCCGATGGAGCGGTTGAAATATTTTGTTTGGTATTGAGGGCCGTCTGGGTTGCTGTACTGATGGGCTTATTGAGATCACTGGTGTTGTCTACTTGGTCGAGGCCAACGTCGGCTTTCGTTGGCGTATAGTCCCCTGCCTTGGCGGTGCTGGAGGTTGTGCCGATAGTGAGGTTACTAGTACCAGCACCAATAACAGCCCGTGCTGTAGCCTGGTCAGCGCCAGCAGCAATAACCGCTGGCTTGCCAGAAAGTGTTGTCCAGGTGGGAGCTGTTTGATTGAGCTTGGTTTGGACTGCTAAATCAAGCTTGTTTTCTTGGATTGTGCCGTCAGCTAACAGTGCATCAGTAA
>JBAQWG010000008.1:0-6952 GCA_049298775.1 Saccharimonadales bacterium (SeqCode) | reverse complement strand
ACGCAAAACCTCGTGCTCTCCAGGGTGCACCAGTCCGAGATGAAAACAGTTTTCTCTGAGTGAAAGGTAACAGTAGTTACCTTGAGCGAGGAAAAACTGTTTTTCAACCGGGCTGGTGTGGCCTGGAAGTGCAGGGGTTTTGCGTAAGTCGAGTAAATTGTTTCCATGTTGATGCTAATTAACAGTATACATTAATTTGGTAAGACTAAACATATCCTTATGATGGGAGTTTAACAATATTAAAATTAATAATAATTTCGAATTTGGTACCCCGAGCAGGATTTGAACCTGCGACCTTAGGCTTAGAAGTCCTCTGCTCTATCCAGCTGAGCTATCGGGGCATACTTGCTATTATAACAACAAAACGTCCATTAGGACGTTTCTTTGGTGCGGGCGGCGAGAATCGAACTCGCATCACTTGCTTGGAAGGCAGGTATATTAGCCATTATACGACGCCCGCAGACTCATATGATTATATAGGACTTTCGCACTTTTCACACCATCCATCATCCATCTGTCAGGTTTTTGACTGTTTTTCCTGCTTTAATGTAGCTACGGCTACCTTTCATCAGGATAAAACATCCACAAATTCAGTCAGGCCGAACGCTGGCAAGGCGCAAAAGTGCGAAAGTCCTATATACCAATAAAGTTGTGATATTATAAACATAAGGACGATAAAAACAAATATGGCTGATTTGAATCAATTTTTTAACCAAGATTTAACTGCTGATGATGTTGCACATAGTAATGGGTATGGTGCTGTTGCTGGTGGGGGAGGAGCGGGTGGTCTATCGATGGAACAGCGACACAAACTTCTCAATCAACCACGAGTTATCGGAGCATATCAGTATTCGCGTCTGGGTAGGCAAGGGTCTGCAATAAAATCACGTACAGCGGATCAAAAGGTTGGTAGGGCGTACGATGCCAGCAGTGATAGTTTTGATGACAAAGCTGCATTTAGTAATCGTGAGAACAGTGCGATTAAAGACCGTTCACAAATTGATACCAAATCTATCGAACGCCGGGAGCACTTTATCGAACCTCCAGCTCGTGGATATGATAAATATGCATAAATAAAAGCCCATACTAGTAGGACTTTTATTTTGGGGCGAATGATGGGGATCGAACCCACTACCTTCGGAACCACAACCCGACGCTCTAACCAGATGAGCTACATTCGCCAAACATAGGCAATTGTAGCACATTTAACAGATGAGGGCTAGATTTCTCGGATGGTTTCAATTTTAGCGCCAAGACTATTTAAGCGGGTGGCAAAATCTTCGTAGCCGCGATTAATCGAATAGACGTCGCGTAGAATCGATTCTCCTGGTGCCGCTAACATAGCGAGTAGCACTACAACGGACGGGCGCAGAGCGGGCGGAGCGACGATTTCAGCAGGCTTCCACTTAGTTGGACCAGTTACGTAAACACGATGGGGGTCGAGTAACTCGACGTTGGCATTCAGCTTTGACAGCTCGGTAAAGTAAATCGCACGATTTTCGTAAGACCAGTCATGAATGAGTGTGCGGCCGGATGCATTTGTCGCAATTAAACCGAGAAATGGCAAATTATCCATATTGACGCCCGGGAACGGCATTGCGTGCAACTTATCCTCTGGAGTAGACAGGACTGACGGCTTGAGTACAATATCGACAAGTCGTGTATGTCCGTTGTTTGCGAGGTATTCATCACTTGCTTCATATTGCAGACCCATTTCTGAAAGTATCGCAAGTTCTATTTCGATAAATTCAATCGGCGCGCGTTTAATCGTAATTTCGCTTTTTGTAATAACGCCAGCGGCGATGAAACTCATTGCCTCGATTGGATCTTCGCTCGGATAGTACTCGATTGTTTCGTCTATGCCGTGTATGCCGGTTATTTGAAGTGTTGTAGTACCTATTCCATCGATTACGACGCCAAGTTTTTGCAGAAAGAAGCACAAGTCTTGAATGGCATAGTTAGCGCTAGCGTTACGAATAGTGACAGTGCCACCAGTATACAGAGCGGCAGCCATAATAACGTTCTCGGTTACCGTATCGCCACGCTCAGTAAGTACTATGGCTTTATCGACGCTCTTTTTTGTAACAACAGCGTGATAGTAATCAGTCGTCGCTTCCACGTTGAGACCAAAGTTACGCAGTCCAATAAGATGTGGTTCGACGGTTCGCTTACCGAGATTACAGCCTCCAGCAAAGGGTAGGCGAAATTCGTGATATTGGTTCATGAGCGGGCCAAGAAACATGATGATTGTCCGCGTGCGTTTGGCGGCGGCAATATTCATGTTTTCGAGCTGTAATCGCTTCGGAGGGATGATTTCGAGATCGCCGTCATCGTTTAACCAACGTACCTTGACGCCGATACTTTGAAGTACCTCGATTATACGATTTACCTCTTCTATTTTTGCGACTCGTCGTAAAACTGTTTTCCCTTTATTTAGTAAACTGGCGCATAGAAGCGCAACGGCGGCATTCTTACTCGTTTTTACTTCAATTATGCCAGATAGCTTCTTACCGCCATGTACGCGAAAGTTCAATTTGCCTCTATGATTTAATGTCATAATATCATGTGACAACACATCGCTAATGCGAGCAATCATCTCGAGGCTAATATTCTGACCACCTTTTTCAATACGATTTATAGCACTTTGGCTCGTACCGAGTGCTTCTGCTAGTTCTGCCTGTGTCAATCCACGATGTTGACGACTTTCCTGTATCAATGTACCGATCTTCGCTTTGTAATCTTCTGGACTCATGAATTTAATATTATATCATTCATGATATATCGTCAAGATGATAGTGTTTGATTACATCGTGAAATAGTAGTGGTATAATGAAACAAATGGTATAGCAAAATTATTAAATTGTGCAAATCTAATAACTATTTTTGAATAGCTATAATGCTATAAAAGAGGGAGATACTATAATGCAAGATACACAAATTGCAGATTTGATTGCGGGAGAAGAAAAACGCCAACGTGAAGGCTTGGAGCTTATTCCTAGTGAGAATTATGTTTCTCGCGACGTATTGACTGCGCTTGGGAGCGTTTTTACTAATAAATACTCTGAAGGCTATCCAGGTCGTCGCTATTATGGCGGGCAGGTATTTACTGACCAGATAGAACAGCTAGCAATTGATCGTGCAAAAGAACTTTTCAAAGCTGATCATGCTAATGTTCAGCCACATTCTGGTGCGCCGGCAAATGAGGCAGTTTATAGCGCCTGGTTGGAGCCGGGTGATACCGTGCTTGCCATGGACTTGTCGCACGGTGGACACTTGACACATGGTGCGCCTGTCACTCGTAGCGCTCACTTGTATAACTTTATTCGTTACAAAATGAAGGATGTATCAACGGGTGAAATAGATTATGATGAGCTTCGTGAACTTGCCCTCAAACATAAGCCAAAAATTATCTTGGCGGGATTTAGTGCCTACCCACGCGAATTGGACTATGAAAAATTTGCATCAATAGGAAATGAAGTTGGCGCACTGCTTATGGCTGACATGGCACATATTGCCGGTCTGATAGTTGGTGGCGTAGCTAAGAATCCATTTGATTATGGGTTTCATGTAATCACCACGACGACACACAAAACACTCCGTGGTCCACGCGGTGGATTGATTTTGTCAAAAGGTGTTGTTGGTAATCCACTTAAGGCACCAGAGAAGACTCTGGAGAATATACCAACACTCATTGATCGTGCGGTGTTTCCAGGTATGCAGGGTGGTCCGCATATGAACACTATAGCGGCTAAAGCCGTAGCTTTTGGTGAAGCGCTGAGGCCCGAGTTTAAAGACTATGCCAAACAGATAGTGAAGAACGCTTCCGTATTGGCAGATGAATTGCAAAAGCGTGGCTTTCAATTAGTAACCGGTGGTACGAGTAATCACTTGATTTTAGCAGATGTTTATAAATCATTTGGTATAGATGGTAAGGTGGCGGAAATCGCATTAGATAAAATTGGCTTGACGCTCAATGCTAATAGTGTTGCTGATGATCCCTTACCGCCATTTCGTCCAAGCGGTATTCGCCTCGGTACACCAGCTATTACAACTCGTGGTATGAAAGAAGAGAACATGGAGCAGGTTGCCGAATGGATGAAACAAGCAATTGATGCTCGTGACAATGATGATACGCTTGCGAAACTTCATAGCGAAGTCATAAAGTACACATTAGTTCTAAACACAACTATATAATTTTGTAGTGCTGTTTATGAGAAACAATAAGAGGCATCATTGAGATGCCTCTTAAAGTATTTAAGATGTGCTTGTTCTAGCAGGTACCTGGTGCACCAGCTTGAAGATTCTTAACTGCTGCAGGACTTGCAGTTTTCAAATAGTATACACATGCTCCTGTTGTGCTCATTTTTACAGCATAATGATCGACACCAGTGGTAGCGTCCTTACATACTGCCCAATATGGTGTCGCAGCATCTGCTGTTGTACAAGAGGCTGTAGCAATAGCAGTGTCATTAGAAGTGTTTGTGTTGGGCACGATATATACACTTTGAGGCATAGTTGCAGTCAGTGTAAATCCCGTCGGTGCAACAAGTTTACCTGACGTAACATTTGTTGATGTTGGATAGCTACCAACGTCAGCGTTGTATGCTTCGATTGCTTTCACGATGGTCTCTGCATCAGAGCTAAACGCCGAGTCATTAGCTCTGGCAGTAAGACCTGTGTATGACACGATGACAATTGCTGATAGGATACCGATGATAACGATGACTATCAAGAGTTCGACTATAGTGAAACCCTTTTCTTCTTGCATTTTCTTTATATCTTTGATGCTCATTTAGGTTGCCCCCTAATTAATAGTATGTATGAGTAGATTTTAACGTAGCCACAAGCGATTTGCAATAGATTTATTATTAATTATTAGTCATAGGACGATTTTGTGTTAGCTCCAGAGGTTCCTGGACGAGTGTAATGCGAAATTTATCTCGCACAGCTCCAATTATCTCCTCTCTAGCGAGTGCAAGATCTTCATAACTTGTGGCGGACTGGTTAATTAAGACAACAGCATTATCATCATGTACCTTGATGCCGTGTATTGTTTCGCCCTTTAAATAAGCTGTATCTATTAACCAACCTGCAGGGATTTTGTAGTTTGTCTCATCTAGCTGAAATGATGGCATTTCGGGATATTGTTGCAATAGTTCATCTCTTTTCCAATCTTCAACAATAATATTTTTGAAAAACGATCCAGCATTTGGTAATATCCGAGGATCCGGCAATTTTTTAGCGCGTATATTTAAAACGGCGTCACGCACTACTTGTACGTTAAATAATGTTGTATTTTGATCGTCAAAGTATTGCTGTAGGCTATCGTAGAAGGGCGGTTGTGGTGCTATTTTATAGAGTTTAAGTGTGATACTTACTATTACATATTTACCTTCTAAATTGCCCCGGAAGACACTTTGACGGTAGGAGAAACCGCAATCATTGGCGCTAAGTGTAACAAATGTGTTTTTAGAGATGTCATATGCTCTCAAAGATATGAGTGTATCAGCTAGCTCTTGGCCATAGGCGCCAATGTTTTGCACAGGGGCGGCACCAACTGTGCCTGGTATACCTGACATAGCTTCAATACCGGCTAGAGTCCTATCGACGGAGAATTTTACCAAGTCGTCCCATATGACACCCGCCCCAGCGCTAATAGTAGTTGTTTCCTCATTATCTTCCTCGATTTCTATACCAGGAATTTTCATATGTGCGATAACACCAGCGAAGCCGTCATCGTGAACTATAAGGTTACTACCACCACCGATTATGTATACGGGTAGTTTTAATTTTGCTGAGTTAAGATATATTTGCTGTAGTTCCTCTATCGAGGTGATATCTGCTACATAACTTGCCGTGCCACCTAGTCGCATAGTTGTCATTGTTGAAAGGGGTATGTTTGTTTGAATATTCACAGTAGAATCATTATAGTCCATACAGAAAAAAAATGGTACAATAACAGATACACACATATGCACCCGTAGCTCAGTGGATTAGAGCATCTGTCTTCGGAACAGAGGGTCGTAGGTTCGAATCCTTCCGGGTGTACCAGAGTGAAATTACAGATAGAGATTGAAGCTCGTTTCAGTCTCTTTTTAATTGGCTGTAAATTAACGCCTTGAAATGAGTTTGAATCCCGTTTAGTGTTTTTGGGATTTATGCTGTCAATGTTTTCTTTGCGTCTTGATAAGAGAGTTTTATAAGTTGCATAAGGACCCTTACATCAACATCGCCTAACTTATTTATATACAAACAAGCTTTACTGGTCTTATGCTTGCCAAGCCCGCTCAATAGGTCACTGTAGTCAAAGCCAGCGTTCATAACGTATAAAGTAAGGGACTGTTTTCTAGGTGAAAAACCAGCTAGCGGCCAATCACCCTCTTGGCTGCTGCGCTCTGATTTATAGTGATATTTACCAAAACCAACAATACTAGAACCCCACATTACTGGATTCTCGTTTGTTGCTTCTTTGTAGATTTTAAGCAAGCGAAACGAATCAGTTCTTTTTTCATCACCCTCAACTGAGTTTATGAAATCTTCTACGCTGTTGTCGTTTGCTAGAGTTTTTATCGTGCTCATATAAGAATTGTACCAGCAAAGCCAATCAGGCCGATAGTACACTCATTAAGCATAGGCTAAAGTGTTAATAACCATTTGAACTTCCTTTACTACCGTGTACCATAGAAAAAAGGCTAATATATGTTAGCCTTTTTTCTATGGCGTCAATATGATTTTGAACAGTGCTATTGCGGTTTAATCTGTTATTCAGTATAATTTATTTCTGTTAATCTTGGGCCAGTAGCTCAGCTGGTTAGAGCACCTGCCTCTTAAGCAGGGTGTCGAGAGTTCAAGTCTCTCCTGGCCCTCCAAGAAAAAAACCTATCTACGCGATAGGTTTTTTTCTTGGGTGAGTGATCCTAGAATATTGGGCCTCTACCGTATGGCTTAACCT
>JBAQWG010000007.1:0-10402 GCA_049298775.1 Saccharimonadales bacterium (SeqCode) | reverse complement strand
CATCTGGCAAGACGATGTGCGTACTAGCAGTTGACAGCAATAACCAAGCCACTGGCAATGCTGGTAGTCCGATCTGTTGGGGATATGGCATAAATGATGGTACAAGTAAACCTTCGAACAAGCAGGAGACTATCAAGTGTGGTAGCTCATCGCCAACTACAAGTCCAACTGCTACATCGAATACAGTCATTTTTGAATCAAAGAAGCCGGTGGTTGTGCCAAGTGCTCAGTTAACCAGCCTTGATGGTGATGATTATGTCACTGGTCTCGGTAATGACGGCCGTGCCTATTACTGGGGCGTGTATGGTTACGCGACTACCCAGATACCTTCTGATATAAAATCATGCAAGGTTAGTTCATGTTCGGGTAAGGCAGCTTCATGGGTAATTCTTGCTAAAACACAAACTACAAGTCCTAATGGTGGGACCAACTCATCAAAAACCAATGGTACAGGTGGCTCGTACTCTGCAACACAGAGGGGTTCATCATATTCCGGAGTTGCAACGCCGAACAATGTACATAAACCGGACGCAACGGGCACTAATTACAGCGGCAATAACAAGTCGTGTGCCAGTGAAACTCATTACGGATATACCAAAAAAACATCATATGACTATACTGGTCAAAAAGTAGCTACAACTCCACCACAGTGGCCAGGTGAAACAGGTGGTGTGCAAGCTATTGCAGGCAACGCGTTCAATGGGCTTGCGTGTGCAAAATTTTCATCTGCGGTTAAGTGTGATACACACGGCACAAGTGCAAAAGAAGGCCAGACTGGTAGTGGTTATAATGAAGTATGCACAACAAAAACTACATTATTTGTGTTCAAAACAACATCATGTGATCCTACGCCAACCGGCCCACAACAGGTTGCATCAAGTATGTGGACATCTGGTGAATCAATTGGGGAGCTATCTGTAGGTAAGAGTGGTTACGTATGCGCTATAACAGATAATACGCTTGGTTGTTGGGGTGCTAATAATAAAGGACAATTAGGTGTGGGTAACACATCCAATAAAAATATACCAACGAAGGTTAATTTGTAGGAGTGTATGATGCAAGGCAAGAATAAAAAACATGCAATAAGAAAATTAGCTGAAGATTCAACTATCTTCAGGGTTGAATCTGGTGAATCATCGGAACCAACTTCGGTATTGAGTTCGAGTAAGGCTAACAATAAGAGACGGATATTATTCGTTGTTATTGTAATACTTGCTATAACAATGATAGGACTTACTTATTTTATACTTTCTAGTAAAAACAACGATAAGGTAGTAAATAATCAGACAGTAACAGAATTTGCATCCGTCAACGAGCTTGTGGCTAAAGCGGTATCAAAGCTTGATGGTTCGGTATTGCAAAATGCTTATGTTGATGGACTGGGAGGAAAAACGACCAATGGATTTGGTACGTATGGAGTTGCGAATTATAAGGTTGGAGATCGTAAGTACAGTAACTTACCAGCGGAAAGTTTTGGCCATGGATATAATGGTAATTCAGAGACAGCATCTGCTGATTATGCAAAACTTGTAGATTTCTTTAAGCAAAATCACTATCGAGAGGTGAACGCGGGCAGTAACCAATCTGGTTCGATCATATTTGGCGGTGAGGACATTGAATATGTGTCATTTGCTACTTATGAATCAGACAAAGATCTTTGTATGATTTGGCATGCAGATGCTTCTAATACACCTTTAGAAAATCATGTTGCAAGTATAGGTTGTGCATCCAAAGATAGTTATAAGGTTGCTGCAGACGCAATCGATACATACTATACTGCCTATGTAAAGGGTGTTAATAATCCATCTAGTGATATTGTACTTGGAGTATCATCTGTAGGAGATGGTAGTGATGGATATAAACACACCTTGATTTATCAGGAAGACGCGTCTGAAACAGAAAAGCAATTTATTGGTCATTATTATAAAGAACCAGCAAAAAACGAGTGGACATACTTAACCGGTTCATATGAACCACTATTATGTAGTGACTATAATACAGATGTATTAAAAAAATCGTTCAAGGGTATCGACTGCTTAAGTGGACCATCTGGAACACTGACAGTTTTATAGAAAATACCATAAACAAGACGAGTCATTTATATGTCTATTGTGTTTGTCGAATTTGGTTATGGTAATCGAATTTACTATATCTGATGCCGCCTATGCTATAATTATCTCTAATATGACAGGGGCGTATGAGGGCGTATACAAACAGTGAAAATACCACGCATTATCTCTAGAGTAGTTGTTAGTGTCTGTCTAGCGATTATTATTGTATTGCCTGTTTCGGCTGCAAACTATGGCGGTGGTAGTGTTCAGGGTTATTCATCGGAAACTCCGCTTGATACCGGTACGATTGTCCAATTGACGGGGAAAGATTCAAAGCAAGTCAAAATTGCTTCACAGTCCGAACTGCAAAATATGTTCGGTGTGACAGTCGATCGTAATCAAATTCCCTTGACGGTAACTAACGAGGGGTTGAAGAACGAAACCTTCGTGGCTGTATCGGGCACTTACAATGTTCTTGTTAGCACACAAGGAGGCACAATCAAACCCGGTGATTACGTGACGCTTTCATCAGTTAATGGTGTCGCCATGAAGGCAGGCACAGTTGATGTTGCAAAAACAGTTTTCGGACGGGCTGTAGCTTCGTTTGACGGCAAGGGTGTGACGCTCGGCCAAACAGCACTCAAAGATACAACCGGAAAGACCAGCAAGACCGTCACCATCGGCCAGATACCGGTCACTATCGATATCAGACATAACCCGAATGACCAAAGTACAAAGGCTAATGTACCGGAAATACTTCAACGAATCGGCAAGGCTATCGCCGAAAAGGAAGTTAGTCCAATTCGTATTTATCTTAGTATGGCAATTACGGCAGTCAGCCTGATTGCTGCGATTGCTGTGTTATATTCAGGGGTCCGTAGCGGAGTGATTTCAATCGGTCGCAATCCAATGACAAAAAAATCAATCTTTAGGGCACTACTGGAAGTCATTTTGACGAGCATATTGATTTTGGTTATTGGTCTGTTTGCGGTATATTTACTACTGAAGCTATAGGCAAAAAATAGGTGGGTTAAAACGAACATGGGATTATTTCAGAGCAATAAACAGCCACAAAAGACGTCGCCTGTCGACGAAGCTACGGCCGTTGCAAGGCAAGTTTTTGATGATCAATTGCGCGAAGAGTTGCGTACTCAGGGTCGTTTGTATTTCGAAAGGGTCATTAATGAGAACGCGGCCCTTTTCAAGCAGGATCTCGATGCCACTGTTGCTCACATTAACACCGAGTTGCGTCAGCACGTTGCACGTCAGCTAGATGAACAATTTGCTGAAATTAACAAGGTCAATGGTGAGTTACGCCAACACATCGCGGAGCAACTAGACGAACAGTTAGCCGAATATAGTAATACGATGAAAGATGCTCAGAGCCTGTCGATTGATGCATTAAAGCGTAGTTCAGAGGCGTTAGGTCAACAGCATCAGCAACTCAGTAGTGCGATAGAAAAAAGCATTGCCAATCAAGATGCAATGCTAGCGAATGCGTTTAACGAAAATAAAATTCATGTCGACGAAATGAAGGATGCGCAACATCTTGCACTCGAATCACTCAACCGCAGCGTCCAGGTCTTGCAGGAACAATATCAACAGCTTAACGCAATGATGCAACAAACAATTTCGAGTCAAGAGGATATGATTATTGGTGTGTTTGAAAAGAATATGGCTCAGATTGTCGAACATTATTTGCTCGGAGCTCTTGGTGATCAATACGACCTCAAGGCGCAGTTACCATCAATTATTAAGCAGATGGAAGCCAATAAACAGGCAATAGTGGATGATATGAAATTATGATCGAAACGACAGTTCAAAAAACTTACACCGATTTCATCTTGCCACCAACGATAGTAAGCAAAATTGACATTGCGCGGATGATGAGTGAAGCGGAGCAGGTAGATAGCGATATGACGGCTTCGGACGTAAGGGCAAAAACCGGTGTCACTACTCCAATAGCACCTATTTTATCAGAGTTATTTGAGCAGTTTCTCGCTCAAAATGAACTAAAATTTGTCACGAGTCTCGAACGTACTGAACTTATTGAACAACTACGTTTGCTCAAAGACAATGTACCAATTATTCACATGACATTTGCTGTTGAAGCGGATCGTGAGAGTTTGTCTCAACTCGTTGCGTGGTTACGCGAGTCAATTCACTCACAAGCCGTCATTGCGGTTGGGCTACAACCAGCGCTTGTTGCGGGTGTATATTTGCGCACACCGAACCATGTTCACGATCTCAGTATGCGTGCAGCACTCAACAGTAGTCATGATTTGTTGGTTAAGGAATTGGAGACTTTACGTGGCCGGAGCTAAAGTCTATGAGAAGCTCGTTGCCACGGGTAACCCCGTCGGTGAAGTTATTGGCCTAGATTCGTTCATGGTGAGCGTCAAAGGTCTGCAACCAACAAACGTACATGCAACAGTACGGTTCGATGACGATACTCGAGGCTATGTTCACCAAGTACTTGAAGATCATGTCGTGGTGATGAAACTCGACCCATCGCCTCTTCGTATTGGGGCGGTGTGTGTTATTGAGGCGCGAGATATTATGACTCCTGTCGGTAAAAATTTCATTGGTCGTGTCGTCAATGTATTTGGTGAGCCGATTGACGGCAAGGGTGAGATTGTCGCTGACCAGGAATGGGATGTATTTCACGGTGCACCAATGCTGTACGAACGTGAACTACTTGATACACCAGTTGAGTCAGGGATAACGATACTTGATCTCGAATACTCTCTGGGTCGAGGGCAACGTATGGCGATGCTTGGCGATAGCAAGGTTGGCAAAACAGCACTGGCAGCCTCAGTTGCTATTAATCAGAAAAATACCGATATCACGGTCATCTATGTGTTGATAGCCAAACGTCAACACGATGTGGCGGAGCTCGTTAGTAGTCTTGCAAAAAACGATGCCCTTAAAAAAGCTGTTGTTGTGGTATCGAACTCATTTGAATCGCTTATCCTCACCTATTTAGTGCCGTATGTTGGTGCCGCTCATGGTGAGTATTTTTGGCATCAGCTAAATATGGATACGTTGGTAATTTATGACGATTTGACGGCGCACGCTCAGGCCTATCGTGAAATATCGCTAATCGCTGGTGTCAGTCCAGGTCGCGACAGCTATCCTGGCGATATGTTTTATACACACTCTAGCTTGCTTGAACGTGCCGGCAAAACTGCATCAAATCACGCTAGTCAGACAGTTATTCCAATTGTCTACGCGCCGGGGGGCGACATCACTGCCTATTTGCCAACTAATATCATGTCAATTACCGATGGTCAATGGATTCTCGACGAAAAGATTTTCAAGGATACGATGCGTCCGGCAGTCAGTACTGCCCTTTCGGTGACACGCGTAGGTGGCATTGGTCAGAATAAACGTCAAAAAGGTCTTGCTGACAAACTTAACCTCACACTTGCCGGTTATCGAACAGCCGAAGAATATGCCCACTTTGGTACCGAGCTAAGCCCACAGGCACAGGCTGATTATGACAAAGGTAAGGTCTTGTTTAAGTTAATGAATCAAGCTATTGGTGAAACATATAACTTTGCTGAACAACAATTCATTATGAGTATCGTTTTGGGGAGTAGTCCTGAGGAAATCATCAACGTGGAACTACTGAAAAAGAAGGTGCATGAGTATGCAGATAAACTGCAAGAAGATAAAGATATGAAGGGCAATTACGACGAGCTTGAGGCATCACTCAAAGCCGAAGTAATGACAATTGATGAGGTGAAGAAGGCGGCCATCGAAAAAGCAGCAAAAGCAGAGGCGGAGAAAAAACGCCAAGCTGAAGAGGCGGAGAAGGCGGATGAATCAGAGAATACGCCTACTAAATCTGTGACGGATGATAAATCGAAAGAGGAGAAAAAATAGTGCGTAGGCCATTATCAATTAAGGCCGAAGAAGCTTCAGTACGCTCTGTCGTAAGTCTCACCTCAGCTCTCGAGAGCCTGAGTAGTATGCAAATCGCCAAAACTAAAAACAAAGTGCTCATCAGTAATCAATTTTTCGATGAAGTCTGGAATATTTATAAACAAATTCGTGTTGACGTTATGTTTAACTATGGTCGTATTGAGGGTGAAAAGCCAATTGACAAAGAACTACTCATTCTCATAACTGCCAAAGGTGGTTTAAGCGGCGATATAGATAATCGTCTAATCCGCAAAGTTGTCGAACGATATGATGAGAATAAAAATGATGTTTTAGTTATCGGTCATCATGGCGCTCTTAAACTCAAGCAGGCACATATTGATTACAGCTATTATTTTGACCTTCCCGAACATGATTATGTGAACGTTGACCCCCTGATGGATATTACCAAAAAATATGCCAATAGCCGTATTTATTACCAAAACTACATTTCCCTTTCGCAACAGGAAATCAAAGATGTTGATTTGAGTGAAGTCGTGTCTAGCAAAGGCCGTACGGCAGATTTATCTATCGTGAGCGATGATATGGTAACAGAAAAGACATATATTTTTGAGCCAAATTCCTATGCCGTAGCGGCCTACTTGGAAAATTCGATTTTGCGCCTAACAATCTCTCAGTTCATTTACGATAGTCGTCTCGCTCAAGTTGCAAGTCGTTTCAAGGCCATGTCTGCCGCCAAAGAACGTTCCATTGCTAACGCAACAGGACTACATCTCGAATATAATCGTGCTAAACGTAACCAAGTTGACACAAGATTGAAAGAGTCTCTTGCGGGACTTAAGAAAATACGTGCCGGAGGAGCCGAATAATGCGTGAAGAACCAGATATAATACCGACAGCGAGAGAAGTTGCGCCACCATTAACTGTGTACAAAAAGGGTGTTGTCCGTACACTAAAAGGTCTGGTTATTAAGGTTCAATTTAACGAAGATATGCCAAATCTCAATGAAATGCTTTATGTCGATAACGATAAAAAGTCACCGCTTCTTGTCAGCGCAATGACACACGGTGACATGGTGGTTTGTCTGAATATTGGTGGTGATTATAGTATTCAAAAAGGCGATGCGGTGACACGTAGTGGACATAGTCTCGAGATTCCTGTAGGTGAAGAAATGATTGGTCGTGTTTGGGACGCAATGGGCCGTCCAATCGACGGCAAGCCACAGCTCGATGATGCGACGCTTGCCAAGATGATTAAGCGTCCAATTTTTGCACCAGCGTTCCAAGAGACTGGTCTCGAAAATACCCCCGATGATGTTCTTGAAACAGGCATGAAAGTACTCGACTTCTTTACTCCATTTGTGAAGGGACGCAAAATCGGTATCGTTGGTGGTGCTGGCGTCGGCAAGACGGTCCTGACAATGGAAATTATTAATAACGTTGCGGAAGGCTCGGGCGCAATCAGTATGTTTGCCGGTATCGGTGAGCGTATCCGTGAAGGCCACGAGCTATATAAGACACTTGAAGACAACGACCTCCTTAAAACAACGGCTATGTTCTTCGGTCAGATGAATGAAAACCCAGTTCAACGTAGTTTGATTGGTCTTTCTGCGATTACTTTAGCTGAGTATTTTCGTGATGATTTGAAAAAGGATGTCCTGCTATTTGCCGACAATATGTATCGCTATATTCAGGCGAAAAACGAAGTGTCGACCATCATTGATCAGACACCAGCCGAGGGTGGCTATCAGCCAACTGTGTTTAGTGACGTCAAGACATTCCAGGACCGTTTGGCGACCAACGCCAATGGTTCAATCACTGCACTTCAGACTATTTATGTCCCAGCTGACGATTTGTCTGACCCGGCCGTGCAAATGATTTCGCACGAGTTGGACAGTACGATTGTACTTAGTCGAGCGGTTGCTGCGCAAGGTATTCGTCCGGCGGTCGATATTTTGGCTTCCAAATCCAGTCTATTGACTCCAGAAGTTGTTGGCGAACGTCACTACGAACTTGCAACACGTGCGACGGCAATTTTACAGAAATATGAATCGCTCAAAGGCATCATCGCTATCATTGGTGAATCAGAGTTGTCTGCTGAGGACCGGGATGATTATAACAAAGCCAAGGCACTCATTGAATTTTTCAAACAACGATTTAATGTGATGGAAAAGGTGACTGGCGTTCCTGGTGAGCACATGACACGTGAGCTTACATTGAATGGCGTTGAAGAAATTATTGGCAAAGCAGAGGTTGCAGATGAATCATTGGGAGTAGCGGATGTAGAATCTACCGAAACACCAACACCTGACCAGCCTTCCGAGAAAGAGCAATAATGGCAAACGAAATAGATAAGCAAGAAACGCCCGAAGCAGTGACGACTGAATCTGATGAACAGCCATCTGCAACACATGACGATAAGCCGACTATGGCGGTGAAGGTCTATGCGCCGTTCAAAGTCTATTTCGAAGGTAGCGCCTACAGCATCAGCGCGGTTAATGACACAGGGCCGTTCGATATTCTACCCCACCATCATAATTTTCTCTGTATGCTTGTCCCTTGCGAATTAAAAATCACGCCAGTTCAAGGTGAAACAAAAACCATCAAAATTCACCGCGCGTTGATGAACGTCAAGGCCGACAGAGTTGTCGTGTTCGTTGACGTCTAAGCTCTAACCGGCGACGAAATAATCAAACGCAAACGTTTGATTTGCTGGTGGTGCAGTGACGGTGCACAAACTAAAACCAGTGGTATTTCGGTCAACATAATATTGTGTTTGTCCGGCTCCGCTACCGACAGGACTGATGATAACTCGCGGTTGACTCGTGAACGCTTGCTGGAAATTGATACGCGCGAAACAACCAGCTACCGGACCGTTACCTGTATTTATACTAATTGTTCCAGAAGTGTCTGATCCACCAACAGATGCCGTTCCACCACTACCGAGTACGCCCGAGTTAACGGTACGCCCTGGTGTTGGTCCAGTAAAGGCAAGGTGGTTCGGAACTTGTAATATAGCATTACCGCTCATTATCAGACGAGTGACAGTTATTTGTGATGCGGTCATAGGGCCACTGAATGTCGACGTGCCAGACACGCTAATATCGCGCATCGTCGTGCTGCCTTGGATGGCGACATTTTGTGCAACTTGCAAACTATTTATCTGTGCGGTGCCGAGATTTGACGTACCAGAAATTGTCAAGTTGGGAGCGGTAATGCTACCACCAGCTTGTATATTGCCCGCAACGTTGAGATTGCCACGCATTAGCGTCTGCCCTGCGATAATTGCATTGCCCTGGATTGTCAGTGTTTGCGATGTATTGCCAATGCTTGCATCAGTATTTGCCAACTGTTTCAGAGCATCCTGAGTTAATGACTGAGTTGCGATATTTGGTTCCGGTGGAGTTTTTTGACTGTTGAGATAACTAATTGAAGTATAGGCGACAGCAACAACGACAATCAAAACAAAAATCAAAAAATACAGATTAATCTTACGAAAGAACTTTCTTATAGGTGAGATTTTCTTTTCGCTAGACTCTTCTTTTGCCTTCGCGGTGCCATCGGCGACTTGTTTAGCTTCGTCTTCCTCTAAATCTTCTGGCGTACGGCTCAGGGCATCAGCCGGAACTTGCGGCTCATTTTTTTGTTCGCCCTCTGTTGAGGAAGTGTCGTTCTTATCTGGCTCCATATAGTGTATTTTTTTCTATTACGCTTACGTATATATTACTACACTTATAGTGTATCGCCAAAGTCTTTATCCGTGTAGCTTGATACCAGACGGCTTATAGGTGATAATACAGGTATAAAGCTTATGCGAATACAAAGATTGTGGAGATATTCGAGATTGGGGCTACTACTGTTTGTGGTCGGTCTGATATTTGCGCCTGCAACATTTGCTCAAACGTCTAGCTCGTCCAACTATAAGGTAGATGAAACTCAGTTTGGTGCTGGCTCCGCGGCTCAAACCTGTTCGGCGTCATATTGTTCTAAGACATCAATTGGTGATGCGACATCAGGTCCTACGGCTAATACAGTCCATACGGCAACATTTGGGTCTATTACACCAAACGAACCACTGGTTGAAATGATTATCGAGCCCGGCATATCAAATTTGGGTGATTTGACTACCGAACAGACAGCCACGAAAACAATGATAGTGAAGATTCGGACTTATCTGAGCGATGGATATTATCTGCAAATTGTCGGCGATCCGCCAAAATATGGTGGCCACACACTCAATACGTTATCGTTGGCAACTGCATCATCTGCTGGTACTGAGCAATTCGGTATTAATGCTGTTGCTAACAGTAGTCCGTCTGTCGGCGCAAACCTGGTTCAGGTGCCGGACAGTAATACTAGTTTTGGTGTGGTCAATAGTGGCTACGATACAGCTAATCAGTTTAAATATAACAGCGGTGATACTATTGCGCACAGTGACAAAGAGACAGGACAGACCGACTATACCAT
>JBAQWG010000006.1:0-35133 GCA_049298775.1 Saccharimonadales bacterium (SeqCode) | reverse complement strand
TACATGGAATTCGTTGATGATTATGAAGACGAACAGCAGATGAGAGATGCCATAAAAGCGGAATTAGCGAATGGATAGTAATACTATATAATAATTCACACCTTTTCGAGGAGTGCCCCTGGAACCCAATCTGTCTTTATAGTATCCACAAGCCCCTCTATTCTGCGATTGGCAAAGGGTAACCTCGCCAGGCTAAAGAACAGAGCAAAGGGCGCAAGAACTATAGCCAGCAAGGCAAAAGAAGAGATTGATAAGAGCGGCGACGGCCTGACGCGCGAAACCGACATCCTTGATGACGAGCGCGAGTATTTCGAAGACATCGACGAAAAGAATGATGATGACTACTAGTTGTATTACTCGAATTGACGACCGATGATATTGTCTGGGTGCGCTTTTGGATATAAGGTTCACCCCTGAAAGGTGTAATTATTTACGTGTTATTATATCATTAAGATATGCCCATCAGAAATACGATTAAACAGTACGATGCACCCGCGTACTATCATGTATATAATCGTGGTGCCCTTGATTCACAGATTTTTTTGGATGACGCAGACCGTAACAAGTTTTTATCGCTGTTTGCCCGCCATCTTGACCCGGCTAACGACGACACGAAAACAGATGGTAAGGTATATGAAAAGTACGACGTAGAGCTGGTTGCGTACTGCCTGATGGGAAATCATTTCCATTTGCTCCTGTTCCAGGAAACTGACCCGACGATGATTACGCAGCTAATGCGTTCGGTTGCTACTGCCTACACTATGTATTTTAATCATAAATACAAACGCCATGGGCATTTGTTTCAGAGTGTTTTCAAGGCTTCGCATATCACTGACGAATCCTATCTGTTGCATATCACCCGGTATATTCACATGAATCCACGAAATTACATGCGCTACCAGTGGTCTAGTATCAGCTACTACCTAGGTGCCAAGCAGCCGGACTGGCTCCGCACCGACAAGATTAATGATATGCCGCCCACAGCATACAAACAGTTCCTTCGCGACTACGAGGGCAAACGAGAAGAATCGGAGCTGTTAAAGGCAATGCTTGTTGACAGTCAGTAGTGTAAACGAAAAGTGGTATTTATTTACACCTTTCAGGGGTGAACCTTATAACCCATTACTACAACGAACAACGCATCCACTCGGCACTCCATACAAACCCAGCGGCTTACGCCGCTCGGTTTGAACAAGCAAAGCAACATAAGCACAAACATATAACTCAACAGATTACAACAGGGGTCGCAGACAAGGTGATGACAAAAGTGGGGACTTGACACACCGCTAGGGATATTACTCACCTGGAGTGCCTGGGCGAAGCGAAACTGAACCACGTTACCCAATTCTACGACCAGTTGGCAGCACTTTACACGGCCATCAGGCACTACCGGGATGAACAGTTCGACGAGGCTCGACGCCGGGAACAGGCAGGCGATCTGCTGTCCCAGGTAACACAGCTATGTGCGCCGCATGGACTCGATCCCAAGAAGTTGGCCGATCTAAAAGCCGGCATCCTAGAGTACCAGGATTGCCTGTTCCTATGCCTGACCGTCGACGGCATACCGGCGGACAACAACAAAGCCGAGCGGGCTCTGCGCAAGCTGGTCATTAAGCGCAAGAAAAGCTTTGGTGTGAAAACCATGAAAGGCGCGAGGACGATGGAAGTACTGCTGAGTGTCTGCCAATCCCTATACAACCGCGACAAGGACGGTTTCCTGCCAGCGCTGCATGGATTAGCCACGGGTAGTGAGTAGTTACTTCTCTAGCACCCGTTCTCTAGCACCGTTCAACTCTTTCTCTGACATCTTCGACGCTAATCCCTTCGGATTCATTTGGGTATGTGGCTATCCAAGTCTTTCTTTGAACATCAAATATCCCAGCAGCGTCATCAGGCTGTGCTTCATCAATAGCATAAGCTTCGTTAGGTGTTTCTGGATTGCGGTTCATGTATACAATAATAGATCAAATATGAAACCCCAGCCATACTTATCATAAATTGTCCTAGCTTTTGCTCGTTCGTTTTCCTTGTATTTTGTTTTGAGCTTTTTGATGAAATAAGCTGCTTCGTCTTCACTGAGCAGATTCCAGTTCGGGACACTACCAACTATCCTCTCGACAGTTCGTTCTGTAGGGGTCCAACCAAACTTTGCAAGTCGACGGCAGTTCTCCAGGCAAACGTTCACTTCTTCAGAAGGTGTCGGTATATGATCAATTAAGTCATAGTCGTTGATACGCAAGGTTTTTGTCTTGGCGTCCTCAAAGCCGTAGCCTGTAGGGTCATGCAATCTCCCATCGCTGGCCAAGTAAACAGAATCAATACTATTCAGGTAGTAAAGCAAGAAGTTGTCGACAGTATGTTCAACGCCGTATGCCAGTTGAGCGTTCCATACACCCTTCACGTCCCACATATCCTTGTTAACCGGATTTACGGTTTCTAGAGTTTCTTCAAGAATAGCCCGTGCTTGTTCATAATGGACTTCTCCCACATACGAAACATCAATATCATTTGTAGAACCTCCAGTAAGAAGACTTCTTGTCCAGCCCGCTGCAATGGCCGATTCATTGATGCCCTTAGTTTCTAAGACATGAAGAACTTCAGCTGCTTGCTTTACTTCCGGCAGTCCTTCGATTTCTCTTACTTCCATGGACTAACTATAACAAATATGCAAAAGTTCTAACGTTCAACTTGGCCGATGAGAATGAACACCTATAAAATCCGCGATACGGCACCATAAACGAAATTAGAACTAAACTAACAGCGCTTTGATATCTGCAATAACGTTGTCGACGGAATAATTCGGTCTTACAATGACTGCTTTTTCTGCCTCCTCGGGGTGCTGGGTTTAAGAGGACGGTTCTCTTAGAATTGAACTTTATTACATAATAGCAAATTCGCCAGTTCGTGCTTGATCACTTCGTATATGTCACGAATGTCCTTGTAGTCTTTCACGAATTCCATATACGCATTTGGGAGTTATAGGCAAAAACGTGGGGTTAAGAGGACGGTTCTCTTAAATGAGAACTTTATTGCATAATAACTAATTTGCCAGTTCCCCGCTGATAGCCCTCAAGCGGGACACTTTGTTTCCAAGGTTTATTCGTGGATTTATGTTTATTGTTGTATCAATACTTCTCTGTTGATAGGAATCTGGAACATAGATTTTTACGACGTTTCGCGTTGGCATGGATTAACTATATAATGAGTTACTTTATTTCACGAATAAACCTTGGAAAATACTCCTCTTCCGAAAAGCGTGAATGCTCATCTCCTGAGACTAGAAGCGCTTCGTAGTTTTGAGCTTTCAAATAAAAAAGGTTTCATACCGTACGGCATAACGCACTGCCACGTCACGGACACTTGTATAATACTAACATGCACCGAATTGCCATAATCCACAACCCCTCTAGTACTCACGCTCTTACGTGGAAGATGTGGCTAGAATCCGCCGAGTATTCTGTCGATAGAATTTATGACGATGATTCATTTAATCACTCGAAAGACCTTACCTACGACTTAGTGATTCCACTCATAACAATCAGTGATTATGTAACTAAAGATAACGCCCGCATGAGAGCATTATTATATTTCAGTTCTAAAGATACAAAACTACTCACCTCTTTAAACGCCATTGCAGCCTCGTCCGATAAGCTCAAGACCGCAGACATACTACGAAGCAACTCATTACCGCACCCTTGGACTGACATGGCTGAAAATTTAGTATGGGATACATCGCAGGCAAAATCATTCATTGTGAAACCGCGCTTCGGACATAGCGGTAATGATATCCACTTGGTGCAAAATGAAGAAGAATTTAATACATACAAAGACAGCAATATGCTGACACAGCGCTATATTGAGCATGCGGAATGTATCCGCATAATAGCCAGTCATTCCGAAATACTAAGTGCTTATAAAAAAATACCGCCCAAGGGTGAGATTATTGCCAATATTGAAAAAGGTGCTAAGAGACAAACAATAGTACCAACGTATGAAATGAAAAAGCTGGCATTATCAGCTGTACAATCATTTGGTGGCGGTCTTATGGGTGTGGATTTATTAGATTCTCCAGAAGAATTATTCGTACTTGAGGCAAATGTACCTTTTGGGTTTGATATACATGATCAAAGCCTCAAACAAAAACTTGTTGCTTACATAAATAAAGAAGTTCAATAACTGTATGGATGCCGGACATCTTGTCACAACTATGTTCTTGGCTCAGATTACAGGTCACAAACCTTACGACGGTGTTAGACGGAAATAGGGTCTAACCCTTAACAGACATAATAAGTCTAATTTATGCTATATTGAATACATGCCATCACGCAATACCGTCCGTCAATACGATGCACCTGCCTATTATCATGTATATAATCTAATCGCGGCGTCGGAGGTATAGCGATCTTTCGAGATACTCAGGGATATAAGGTTCACCCATGCAAGAATTTTATATAAGCACACGTCACAAGTACCCTAGGCAGATTCGAGCGTCGCAATGCGGATTTCGTGGTCGGTAAGTTTTTTATTGAGCTCGGAATTGAGGGGTTTAAGCATGCCATAGATTTCTTTGACATCGTTTTCAACTGCTTCGGATATACCTGATAGCTCATCGATTTTTTCGTTCAATACCCTGAATTGAGGCGTCATTATATCTTGAGCCTCTTCGCGGATTAAGAATCGTATTTGCTGCAAATCATCTTTTGTCAAACTCATACCACTACTATATCATTTCTGCCTAAATTCTACTTTCAAATTCAACCCTCTTCCTAAAATTTATGGAAAAACCAGAGTACCGCTGGTTTATCTACGCACTAAGAGGACTTACCTCTCACAGATAACAAAAATGTGATTTTAGCTAACCATCTCCTTTTTTTAGTAGTGTCGAGTAATAGTTTGTTTTCTTCATAGTGTTCGGGTTCGGATTAGAACTTAGAAGTTTGGATTTGAGCAATAGTTTTTGCTATAATAACGTACAGTAAAAGTGGAGGAAATATGAAAATCGCTATCTCAGGACTCGGCCGCATGGGTGGTCAAATCGCAAAAAAATTACATGAAAATGGACATGATGTTATTGCACATAATCGCAGTCCCGAAAAGGTTGATGAAGCTAAAGCCTATGGAGCAACACCCGCCTATACTGATCAAGAGGTTGTCGATGCATTTAATGGTGAGCCAGTTGTGTTATGGATTATGCTTCCCGCAGAAATTATTGATAGTAAAATTGACGAATGGCTTGCAATTTTGCCTAAAGGTAGCACGATTATCGATGGCGGTAACAGTGATTACCGTGGCGACGCGGCTCGGGCGGAGCGTGTGACGGCCGCAGGTAGTCAGCTACTCGATATCGGCACTAGCGGTGGTGTATGGGGTCTGGAAAATGGCTTTTCAATGATGGTTGGTGGCGATAGAGTAGCCTATGAAGCACTAGTGCCAGCGCTTGATACCTTAGCGGCTCCACGTGGTGGTCACCAGCACTTCGGTGTTTCCGGTACTGGTCACTTCGTCAAAATGGTGCACAACGCGATTGAATACGGCATGATGCAGTCACTTGCCGAGGGTTATCGTGTTCTGAAAGATGGTCCATATCCTGACTTAGATTTGGCGGCCGCTGGTGATATCTGGCAGAAATCAAGTGTCGTCACTAGTTGGTTAAATGACCTAACGCGACAAGCACTACACGAAAATCCAAATATGGATGGTATTAGTGGAGTTGTCGCGGAATCAGGCGAAGCTCGTTGGACATTAGAAACGGCAAAGGAGCGCGGTATTCCAATGCCCGCAATCCAGGCATCGTTCGATGTTCGTTTGGCATCACAAAATGGTGAAGTTGACTTTACTACGCAATTGCTTGCTGCTATGCGCGCAAAATTCGGTGGTCACGACATTAACGGCAAGCAATAATTAAGACTGTTTATTATCTTTTTGAGTGTGTGGCCGTTGAGTTAACCCTTTTTGGCGACGCAAGCGTTGATTCGCTACAATAGGTTCCAATATGGATTTTGTTGCTAATCTTCCAACGTAAAAGGATGATTCTTGCCTTCTTGTAAGATTATAGAATTCTGTGTGTAAATCGTCTATTTCTTGTTCATCACTTGTCCCAGCAAGATGATTAAGAAGTCGTTGACCTTCATCTGTTTCAAGAAGGCTTGTGATGGCAATATAGCCGGCCACACCCGTAAACTTTTGCTGTAAACTAATTTCATTACCGGCACTATCATAGGAGACAGCTTCAGGTGCGCTAGTTGTTTTCAGCCATGACATGAATGCGTGAAGCACTATTTCTTGCGAACCAGTATAGAGTGATCCTTTTGAATCTCTATATGAGACGTAGTTTTCTGAAATGTTGTACACATATCTATTAATATCACTGCTCTTCCATTCTCTTATATCAAGACAAAACTTTTGACTAGAGTACATGCCGGTGCCTAGTAGTGTCACATCGTAGACTTCCCTAGTGTCAGGCACGTACCAATTAGCCTTAGTGTAATCCTGACCATCTTCAGGATCTGTAACCCGCTCACCGTTGCGGAGTATTATATCTCGCGCAATACTTGCAGCGCTGAGATATTCAGATTTTGGTATTTTTTCACTCACGGTAGTGCATTTTAAATTAAAATTGATTCCAAAGATATTGGTTAGTTATTTCGTGATGATACAAAACTTCAGCATCTTTAACAGTAGTGCCGAGTTCACGTGGGTTACGATGTGCCACCTCGACCTTCCATTCAACGTATTTTGTTTTAGTGTTTTCGCCTAGTATTTCTGTCATGTAATCACTAGCTTTGAAAAGTCTAATCGAGTCGTTGATGGTGCCTGGTAGGAAACGTAGACGTGGCCGTTTATCTGAATTATCGTTCTCGGGTAATATGTCCTCGATACCAGTTTTGAGTAAACCGAACAGTGCGAGATATGGGTTGGAGTCAGGTGCAACTGAGCGTACCTCTATACGGGCTGTTTTTTCATTCGCTAGCGGTATTCGAATCATTGAACCACGATCATTCGCCGATACTTTAATTTGATTTGGTGCCTCAAAGTTTGGATCTAAACGACGATATGCGTTGACACTACTGTTTATGAGTAGGCACAGTTCTGGCGCACGATTGAGAATTTTTGTGATAAATTCCCAGCCGATTTTCGATAAACCTTCTTTACCTTTTTTGTCGTAGAAGATGTTTTTGCCATTTTTGGCTAGAGAGATATTTGTATGCATACCGCAACCATTGATATTTTGTCGAGGTTTAGGCAGAAAAGTCGCGGTCATTCCCATTTGTTCTGCAATCTGACGACAAACGAGTTTGTAGAGTAATATCTGGTCGCAAGCACGAACAACGTCAGTATAGCTGAAGTTGATTTCAAATTGCGATGGTGCTACCTCGGCATGATCTTTTTCGTTTTTGAATCCCATTGCACCGATTGCCTCAGCGGTTCGGTCGATGAATTGTCGTAGCTCGTCAAGTGGTAGCGAATGGTAGTAGCCGCCGGTACTGACGAGGCTAAACCCAACCTTTTTGTCAAAGTTTTGCTCGGCATCTATGCCTTCCATCAAAAATCCTTCAATCTCTGGGGCCATAAAGGCTTCAATACCATCTTTCTTTTTTGTTTCCGCCATGTATGATTGAAGCCGGCCACGGAAATCTGATTCATATGGTGTTAAATCACGACCGCAAATATTTGCGAAAACAAGTACTTTGCCGGGCCCAAAGACATCTGATGGCAAAAACGTAATACTTGTCCAGTCGACAACGAGTCGTAAATCAGATTCATGGAGCTCAGAAAAACCACGGATGGATGATCCGTCAAATGTTAGATTGGCGAGTGAGTCCAGAAAGAAGCGTTTATTGTAGTCGAGCATATGTAGTCGACCTTCGATGTCCGAGAAACAGACAGTGACAGCTTTGATTCGTGACTCACCCTCTAAATATTTGACGTGAGTCGCTTCTGCCTTGAGCGAATCTTTCAATTCGCGAGCTTTGAGATTAAGCGACTCGAGCTCTTCATAGGTTAGTTCAAGATAGTTTTTTAGTGGCTTAGGGTTCATTAAGTACTACTTTCGGTGTTTTGATTTCGATGCTTTATGAGACGTAGATTTGATGCTTGCTGGTTTTGTTGTAGGTTTTGTTGTAGGTTTTGTTGTAGGTTCTGGCTCTGGTTCGGCAAATACATATCCATCTTCCTCATGAAGGCCCTTATCTAGCCCCATGATTTCCTGGTCGGGTCGGACACGCAGACCAATGGTCATGTCGATTAGCTTCAGTATAATCCAGCTGGCGATGAATGCAAAAGCCACGGATGCGCCTACTGCGATAGCCTGATGACCAAGTAGTGTCAAACCACCACCGTGGAATAGTCCGTCAGCACCGGCTGGATTGATTGCCTTTTCTGCGAGAAAACCAATCAATAGCGCACCAACAATACCTCCAACGGCGTGGACGCCGACAACGTCTAGCGCATCGTCGAAGCCTAATTTCAACTTGAGGCCAACTGCATATGCACAGACGGCTCCAGCCAACAGGCCGATCATTATGGCCGATACTGGACTTACGAATCCAGCGGCTGGTGTAATAGCAACGAGACCGGCAACGGCACCGCTGACTGCACCAAGTGATGTTACTTTACGATGTCGTATGTAATCAACAAGCGCCCAGCTTAGCATTGCGGCTCCGGCGGCGACGTTTGTAGTAACAAACGCCGATGCGGCGATACCGCTAGCACCAAGTGCGCTACCAGCATTAAACCCGAACCAACCAAACCAAAGGAGTCCTGCGCCAAGCATAGTAAACGGTAAATTGTGAGGAGTTGTGTTTTGACGTTTGAGGCCAGCTCGTTTGCCGATAATGATCGCTGCTGCAAGTGCCGCGATACCAGCACTAATATGGACAACAGTACCACCAGCGAAATCGAGTGCGCCGAGGTTACGGATCCAGCCGCCAGGTGCCCAAACCCAGTGTGCTAGCGGTGCGTATACCAGCAGTAGCCAAACGCTGGTGAATATCGCAAAGGCTGAAAATTTCATGCGTTCTGCAAATGCGCCCGTGATGAGTGCGGGTGTAATTGCCGCAAAAAACAGTTGAAATACGGCGAACGCCAAGAATGGAATAGTTGCAGCAAAGTCTGCATTTGGTGCTTGCCCTACGCCATTGAAGCCGACGAAATTAAGCCCACCGATAAGCCCACCGATATCAGTGCCGAATGCCAAGCTAAAGCCAATGAGTACCCATAGGACGGATACGATTGCAAGCGCAAAAAAGCTTTGCAGCGCTGTTGCTAATACATTTTTTGACCTGACCATACCTGAATAAAAAAATGCCAACCCTGGGATCATTAACATGACCAAGGCGGCTGATACAAGTACAAATGCCGTGTCGCCGGTATCCATATTCACCTCCACTTCCTATATAAATAATTAGTAGTAACAAGTACATTCTTACACTAAATTATTATATCTGCAATAGTTTTTATTAATTTTATATAAAATTATATTAAAATACTACATATTTATAATAATAATGATGATGATTAATATATTATTTGAAGAAATAGTATATGGACGCTGAAACACTAAAGAGCGAGTGCAACTCGCTCTTTAGTTTAGTCGTTGATGTGATGCTACACTACTACACCGTTGAGGTAGCAGTCAAAGTTATTTTATATGGTTGCTGAGATCCTTTGCGTGTAGGAACACAGTTCAGCTCGTTTATCGAGCTTATTTTATCGTGATAACAACCTTGCCTTTAATAGACTCATTCTCACGAACTGTGAAGGCTTCTTTGATTTGGTCTAGCGGGAAGACCTTGTCGATTTTGACTTCAACAACACCCTGCTCAACCAATTCACGTAGTTCATCGAGTGACTTTGTTGATACGTGTGTCATTTGAGAGATTCCAGTGACTCCTAATTCGTTTACCTTTGATTCGTCGAATCCGTTAGCAAGAGAAACTGCGATACCGCCCTTTTTGAGAACTGTCAGTAGTTTGTCGGTCTCGTCATTGTATACATTGTTAAGAACTGCATCATAATCGTGGATTACTTCAGTGTAGTCCTGAGATTTGTAGTCTATAACTTCATCAGCACCGAGAGATTTTGCATATTCAACATTATCGCTAGAAGTCGTTACGGCTACATATGCACCGATATTTTTTGCGATCTGAATAGCAGTTGACCCAATGCCACCTGTTCCGCCATTGATAAATAGCTTCTGTCCACTCTGGAGATTAAGATGATCAACAATTGCTTGTAGAGCGCTAACGCCAGCAAGTGGTAGTGATGCGGCTTCTTCGTCGTTTACATTAGATGGTGCGAGTGCGATACTCCCACTATTTGTTGCAGTGAATTCTGCGAATGCACCACTTGCACCGAATAGTGCGTTTGACTGTCCGTAAACGCGGTCGCCAACGCTAAATCCTGTAACATTTGCTCCAATTTCAGCAATTGTTCCAACGAAATCAGCACCTAGTGTGCCGGGGAAATTCATCGGAGCCATTCCGTGAGCACCACCTGAACGAACAGTTGAATCAAATGGGTTAAGACTTGATGCAGTTACTTCAACGAGCACTTGGTCGTCACTAATTTGTGGTTTCTCAACTTCACGAATCTGAATATCTGATGCGTCACCATAATTATCAATTTGAGCTGCTTTCATATTTCCTCCGTTTTTATAATCTTAATTGATTCTACTATACAAATTATAGTATTTCAAGGCTTGACAATTTTGACGCTACTGTGCGCCGATTTTGACTATATTGCCGGCTAACTTATCGCGGAAATAATTATCGTGACTGACGTATATGACGGCACCTGAATAGCTACCAAGTGCTGTTTCTAACTCTTCAATACTTGGAAGGTCTAGGTGATTTGTCGGTTCGTCCAAAATAAGGAGCTGTGGATCATTAGCTAACATGGCAATTAGTTGGAATCGAGCTTTTTGTCCACCACTGAGGCGTTGAATTGGTACTTTGCCATCACCTTCGGTGAATAAATAATCACTCATAAGTGAACGTATTTTTGTCGTACTAATTGCTAGTTTGCGATCCATATACATTTTTTCAATTGCTTGTTCGAGAGGTATATCAAAATAGGTTGGAGATACCTCTTGTTCATATACACCAATACGCATTTGCTTATCGACATCTAGCTCGCCATCAAATATTTTGATCGATGGATCTTTGAGGATTGTTTTTATGAGTGTTGTCTTGCCGGCACCGTTACGACCTCTAAATTCAATCGCCTCACCTTCTCTGAGGTCTATGTTAATACCACTAAATAATGGTTTATCATAGCCAAGACTAAGGTTTCTTGTTGATACGAGCACATGTTTGCTTCGCGATTCATCACTCTTTAGATTTATACGAACATTTTTAGCTTTAAATTTATCGTATTGTGCGGCCGTTTTGTAATTTAATTCTGCTGCTGAATCTTTATCAATCCAGAAGGTTGGCTTTTCTCTTGTTTGTAGTTCAGCAAGTTCTTTACGCGACTGTTCTTCAAGACGCTTGAAACGTTGGATCGTACTGGGGTTACGTGATTTTTCCTTGAAGCGCTGATATTCAATAACCTTTGCCTTGAGGTTAATGATGCGTTTTTCAACCATTTCGAATTCGTTCATTTGACTACCGGTGCTGACGGCGTTTTGTTTCAGATAGGCATCGTAATTGCCCTTATAACTCTGCGAGCCGCCGTCTTTTATCTCAATGATGCGGTCGACTTCGCGTAGAACATCACGGTCGTGAGTAATAACCAAGACTGCCTCTCGAGCCTGTTTTAGCCAGTCAATGAACTGTTGCTTGGCGATATAATCCATATGGTTCGTCGGTTCGTCGATAAGTGCTAGTTGTGCGTCAGAGTGCATAATCTTAACTACTTCAACTAATCGCTTTTGGCCACCTGACAATGTTGAAAATTCACGGTGTGCAATGCCGGTTAGTTGGAAATTATCAAGTTCTCGCTCGATTTGCTCTTCGATTTGATAAAAACCTTTATCACCGAAACGCTGAAGCGCCTCGCTGTATGTGTTTATTTTTTGCATATCATCACCCATCGTTTCAGGATAGGTTTCGATAATGTGTGATAGTCCTGCATATTCCGGCAAGCCACTGAGAATATATTGCAACACGGTCTTGTCGCCGACATCGTGATATTCCTGCTGGGTTGCGACAATGACAGCCCCAGGCTTATAGATGATATCTCCTGTGTAGTCTTTGTCGCTACCACTGAGGATTCCAAAAAGTGTTGATTTGCCAACACCATTACGACCAATAACGCCGATTTTCTCGCCTTCTGTAATAGTGAGTCGTACATTTGACATGAGACTTTTCGAGCCAAATGATTTTTCAGTAATTGTGATATCAGCAATCATAACTTACCGATTGTAACAGATGAGGCTCAGATGAGCGAACGCTGGAGGGATGATGTGAATTATGAATAAAGATTATGCTGTTGAATATATTCACGTATTGCTGGAATAAATTGTGACATGTCGGATGGCTCTGACTTGTGTTTCGAAGATGAATTAGTTGAAGACTTCGTGTCAATAAGTGTCGAGACTTAGTTATTTGTATTGATACGAAGTGCGCGCAAAAGATTGTTAACCGACTCTCCAAGTGTGAATTTGTCTTTTGCATCGTCTCGTTCTTTTTTTGTCGCCGATCCTAGTGCGATTGCTTGTTTAATGCCAGTCAGGAGTGCGAGCGGACTACGGGGCTCAACAAGAGTCAGTAATCCACAGTTTGTTTCGGGAAGTCCGCCTATGTTGCTCGCAATGACTCGACAACCGGCATGTTGTGCTTCTATAGATAGCATTCCAAATGGTTCAGCAAATACCGACGGCATCAGCAGTATGCCACTTTTCGTCAATAGATGCGCCATAGATGTAACAGTTTTTTTGGCGGGAATTAATGTCGCATATGGGTAATCTTTTAACATTCTTGCGATCTCTCGTCCCGTTTCGACATGAAGACCCGCTTCGACGATTGTAGTGCTGAATCCATCATGTCGCATATCGTTTTGATGCATCATTTCTAGAATTGTATAAATTCCCTTTTCGGGATGTAATCGCCCAGCAAATAATACCCGAGTTTTTTTGCTTGGTTTTGAACGTTTTATATTGCCATATATTGGGTCGGCAAACGGTAGCACGATATTGACTTTACTGTATGGAATATCAAGATAGAGCGCCCACTGCTGGCCGCTGTATATGCTGGTCGCGATGACTATTTTTCCTGTGGCAAAATCTTGAAATCTCTGACGATCTGTAATTTTGGGAATTGAGCAGTGAAAGATAATTGCTGCTTTATTTTTGGTTGGAACAGGGTATGCCCTATTCACAAATACGACCATTCCTGGAAGATTACTAATTGAATCAGCGTTCTGTAGTGCAACGAATGGAATGTCTTTGAAATCTTGTCGCCCGTCTTTTAGTCCGTGGCCAATTGTTACGACCTGCGCTTCAATGCCTCGGCGCAAAAGTTCCCTGACATGGCCAGCAGTATATGTTTCTGATCCGCCAGTTCCGGCAAGCATAGGTTCGCCGGGTGGCCAAACAAATGAAATCATAAAAGTCCTTAGTTATAGTTAAGGCCAAAGTCAGTTAAGAAGACAAGTGTGCTAAAGAAGCATCCCTAAGATATCTAGCTACCTTAATTATAACATTTATTAAAAATTTAGCAAAATATAATAGTCTTGACATTATATAAACGTATGTTAAAATAAATATATAGATTTGTTGTAGAAATACAATCAGATTAGTACATTTATAGCCTTGATAAGCAAAAAATAGTAGAGTGCGTTTTACCTCCGATGATTACGAGAGTTAATCTTGTCTTTTTCGGATGTAAAACGTCATGAATCATCAAAGCTACAAAGACTTTGGCGTTTTTACTCTCGGAGCCTTACTGGTTCCGCACCTCATTTCCCATTTAATGGGAGGAAGGAGTGGACGTATGTCCGCTTTCAAAAAGATCATAGGTATCGCGATTTTTTCTGCTGGCATCGGGGCCTTCGGTGCTACTGTCGGCCCGGCCGTCGGTAGCGCCGATGCGATCGCAACACTCTGCGGTGGCGAGGAGAATGTGACCCGTCACTCGATGACTGGTCGCGGATCCTGTCAGAACACCCGTCGCAACTTGCCGATCAGTTTTGCGGAGAAGGGCGTTGTGAACTCACGGCAAGCGTATGCCGTAAGGCAGTCCGGTGATGATATCACCAAGGACGGCAATTTCTTCGGCCCTACTACCTTCTCGGCTCCGACGTGGGCACAGCCCACAATTGGAGGAATCGGAATTGAAACCGGTGCCGGCGCAATCGGCACTGCCGACAGTCAGGCGCTCCGTTAGGCTGGCTTATCAAGGTTAAGCACCCAGACACTTTCATGTGTCTGGGTGCTTTTCTTTTTTAGCCTACAATGATAATAGCTGATATATGAACTGAAGATAATATAGTTAATGTCATAGTTTTATTCCTTCGCCAGAAAACCCCGGGCTTTTAAGCCCGGGGATGAATGGCACCACTATTGCTGAGCGAACGCTTGCGTTCGCGTGGGCAACTCTGGCATGCTTGGTGTATGAAGAGGTATAGTTCTGGCTCCCACACGACCCACCGTTTAAGCTACCATTTGGTATGGATCCCCAAGTACCGCAAACGGGTACTACGAGGCCCCCTCGCGAGGCGGTTGTATGATCTCATCAACCAATGTTCAGACATGAACCAGTGGACGGTTGGGGAACTTAATATCCAAGTCGATCATGTCCATCTGCTCATACAATTGCCTCCGAAAGAGGCGGTCGCCCATGCAGTACAGCTCCTCAAAGGCGGCACCGGCAAGGTGATCCGCCAGAGTTTCCTGAACTGGAAGAGTTCTTGTGGGGCTACAGGCTCTGGGCCGATGGGTACTTCGCTGAATCGGTGGGTCAGGTTACGGAAGCCAGAATTAAGGCCTATATCCAGAACCAGTAATACCAAGGTATGCAGCTCACCAGAAGCCCCGGGCTTTAGCCCGGTGAGTGGTCATATATATGAAAAAAGCCGTAGATCTGAAGACCTACGACATTTTTCATGGCTGGGATGGAGGGATTCGAACCCCCGAATGCCAGTACCAAAAACTGGTGCCTTACCGCTTGGCGACATCCCATTAGCAAATGTTAGTATATCATGCCATGGCCCCTGTTCCAACAGGTCAATATTCTTCAGGTGAGTATTCGTAAACAACTTGATCAATAGATCTTTTTAGTCTCGTAGCTAGGGCTTTTTGAATTATTGCAACAAAGGCTGTCTCTGGTACTTCCTCGTATAGCGCCTGAAGTTCTTCTGTAGTGCGCGAGCCTTCCCAGACTGGCATCGGTGGGCCGGCGGTTAATATTGTTAGGAGAATCGCGAGGTGGCTCTCATCAATCGCCTGAAAAACTTCTTCTGTCAGCCGCAATCTAGCGCTATCGTCGGATGTTTCGGCGAAGTGCTCATTTAAGTAGGTGCCGAAATTAAGAGCAATTCGCCCACAATCGACTAATAGTTTATCCGCAATTGCATCAGATTTAAGATCATCATCACAATCATAGAGATTAAAAAGAAGTTTTCTATGTAGTTCGAGCTCGCTGAATGCTATTTCGGCCGCTTTCATACTGTATGTATTGTCTTCTATCTTTATTAAAGCATCGATACGGTTCTCGGTCTTATTGTCTTCCCAGAAATTTTTTCTCGAATCGGGATAACTATCGTCAAGGGATATTTCACTCATGAAATATTTATATCATATAATGGGATATTAGCCAAATATTTTTTTAATGTTCAGTAACATTAAGCTGGGATACGTTGCTATAATCGACTTACGCAAAATCCCTGCACTTCCAGGCCACACCAGCCCGTGAAAAGCAGTTTTTCCCTCGGACTGGCGCACCCTGGAGAGCACGAAGTTTGCGTAAGTCGAGTATACTTGATACATGCTCGACCATCATATTCAGCGTCAAATCGTTTATGACTTAGCCTTTAGTAGCGGTTTGCGATTCTCTGAGCTAAAGCCTGACAACCTTGAAAATAAATCTTTTGATTATCATTTGAAGAAAGTTATCATTGCTGGATATGTGGTCAAAAAAGAAAACGGGACATACAGCCTAACGAGTGAGGGAAAGCGCGTCGGCAAAGGAGCCTTAAAAAAGCAAAGTCGTTTGATTGACCGTGCTTACTCCACTCTACTGTTGGCGGTACAGAGAAAAGAAGATGGTGCCTGGCTTCTGTCGAGGCGCAAATCGCAGCCGCTACTTGGACTTACTGGGTTTATGAACGCTTCACCGATTGCTATACAACAGATTGCGGATACAGCCACGGACATATGTCGGGAACAGACAGGTTTTACCGGTTCGTTCGTAGTTCATGGCCACGGATATTTCCGAATTTACCGAAGTGGTGAACTCGAAAGCTTTATTCATTTTACTCTCCTAAGATGCACTGAAATTCAGGGATCGTTGCGCCAAAACAGTGAGCTAGCGGAATACTACTGGGATATGGATCCCGATTGGCAGGCACCGGAAATGCTACCGAACATGAAAATACTTCACAAAATGTTGCAAGCTCCTGCGGGAGTGTTTGTGGACGAAACGTTTGATATTTAATTGGTTGACTGGCGGTTGTTGTCATGACTCGTCTCCTTGTTTAACTTCTATATCTAGTATGCTTTTGTATGCAAGATAAAGCAGTGAAGACTTTTTCACCAGAATTTATCTGATAATAAAACAACCCCACAGCTTTCGAGTGGGGTTGTTTTGCTACTAGACGATATGGCGTGTGGATTATGAAACGCGTACCAGCTGTAGCTTGCTTTGATTTGCCCTATCCCAGCTAACTGTGTCACTTATAGTCTTGCCGAGTAGGTTTTGACCGAGCGGACTCTTTGAGCTGATGCGTCCGTCACTTGGATTTGCCTCGATACTATCGACAATCGTATACACGAATCTGCGCCCTGTGCTGTCAATGAGTTCTACGACCGATCCAATTGCGACCAGTGCTGCGTCACGCTTGCGTGGGTACATCTTGGCGCTATTTGCAAGTGCTTGCTTGCTTGCAAGTTCCGTTTCGATGCCATCTAACCTGGCTAGCATTTCAACTCGAGCAAGTCTACTATCGTGACTGTCGGTTTTGTCTTGCTCGTGCAGCTCCAAGATAGTTCTGCGTCTGTCACGTTCTAGTTGTGCAATCGACTTCTTGAGATCTTTAAAACCTTTTTTACTAAGATAAATAGTTTCGGTGGTGTTCATGTTGTCCCTCCTTTTACTCTTGTTGGCCGATATATCGGTCATGTTTTAAGTCTACGTGAGTTTTCTTAAAAAACAGTGAAAATTATTACACTAAATTTACGAATTAGTTTTTTCGAACTATTGGTAAAAGAACATGAAATGTGGTTTCTTTGTTTTCGCCACTACTAACGGACAGTTCACCCTTATGGAGGGCGACAATTTCTTTGGCGAGCGCTAGTCCTAGGCCGGAGCCACTTTTGGTTCTCGACTCATCGGCACGATAAAATCTGTCGAATATATGAGGTAACTGATCAGCAGATATACCTTTGCCAGAATTGGTAATAGTAAACTTAGCATTTTTACCATGCTGTGACAATGTTGCAATAATTTTTGATTTCTCGGGACTATACTTTAGTGCATTGTCTATTAAAATAGTGAGCAACTCCTCGATACTGGAGTGATTTGCTTTGATAATTAGTGGCTTTTTTGGAGCGGTGAGTTTTATGCGGTTGACATTTTTGTCGTAACGTTGAATGACATCCGAGGCGGTAGTGGCAAGATTGAATGACTCAATTTCGAGGCCGGCATAATCGAGTTTCGATAGTTGTAAGAGCGTTTTTGAAAGAACGGTTAGCTTATTCACCTCCTCGAGATTACTTTCGAGCAATTCTTTCATCTCAGTTTTGGATAATTTTGGATCACGCAATGCTACTTCTAGTTCAGTCTTCATGACTGCCAGCGGAGTTCGAAGCTCGTGACTAGCATCACTAGTAAATTGTGACTGTGCCACATGCGACTCCTCTATTCGTTTCAGGGTCTGACGGGCTAATAAATAACTCAGTGCCCCACCTCCAAAGAATATTAACAAATTGACATATACTAAAGTTCCAAGAATGTTACGATTTGCCATTATACGTTGATTATCTTGAAAAGCCAAAAATAATCGATGATTGGGATCATATGAAGAAGGTGTAGCCCCGGGTTGTTCAATTCGGTTTTGAAATTCTTCGAGACGGTTCTGTACCTCACCTGTCGCGGTATTATAAATTGTGAAACTAAATAAAATACTGATAGACATCAGAATGAGTAGATACCAACCTGTCAGTTTAATCGTCGCAGAGTGGAACATTGCATTATTAGTATAATAGTTTTTGACTGATATACTGCTTAATTTAGGTGTCAATCTTGTAACCGAAGCCACGAACAGTTTTGATAAGTTGTTTGTCGAACGGTTCGTCAACTTTTGCACGCAAATATTTGATATATACCTCAACCGTGTTTAGTAAAATATCGGCATCATAATCCCAGACGTGAGAGACAATAGTTTCCTTGCTGGAAGGCCTACCCTGATTGCGGAGCAGAAATTCTAGCAATGCAAACTCTTTACTAGTCAGATTAATTTCTTTACCAGCTCTTGATACGCTGAAGGTTGTGGTATCGAGTTCTAGATCTCCAGCCTTTAATACGACTCCCTTTTGTTCTGGAGGACGACGTAAGAGTGCTCGGACACGGGCGAGAAGTTCAGCAAGTGCAAAAGGTTTGACTAGATAATCATCAGCACCACTATCAAGCCCCTTTATTTTGTCGGTTGTTGTACCGAGTGCGGTCAAAAGAAGTACTGGTGTGTGTATTTTGGCTTCACGCATTGCCGTGATGATGCCAAGACCGTCGTAATCACCTGGAATCATCCGGTCAATTATGGCGACGTCGTAGGGTTCAGTTGTTGCCATAGCATAGCCTTCGTCGCCATCATAAGCGACATCTACCGCATAATTTTCTTGCTCGAGGGCACGAGCAACCGCTCTTGCAATTTTATGCTCATCTTCAACAACTAGAATTCTCATGTTTTTATTATACACCCTTTTCCTGATGGTCAGCTTAATCTCAGGCAGTTTCAAGCGTAGGGTACTTGGAGCTCCAATATTGCATCGTTTGGAGCACTGGTAGCAAGTCGCGACCTTTGTTTGTTAACTGATAGACGGAGCGACCATTTTCGCTGGCAGTTGTTTTAACAATAATACCCTCACTCTCAAGTTGATCGAGACGGGCGCAAAGTGTGCGAGGGTTGATACCACCGACCAAATCTTGAATCTGACAAAATCGAACAGAATCTTCATTCAAAAAATAGCGCAACAATTGTGGCGTCCACTTGTTGCCAAGTATTGCCGTTGCGCTGTCGACGCAGCCTATAGTATTGCTAGCGTTTTCCATGTACTTACTATACTTTAAATAGTTAAATTTGGCAAGATTATCACATAAGATAAAAATAAAAGTTACCCAATACTAAGCAGCGTCCAACTACCACCATGATTATCGCTACGCAGATGAAATGTCCTGTTGCCGTCGCTGAGTGCAAAAACTTGTGCTATTTTCTCACCATGTTTGATGGTTGTACGCAAACCGTTGTCGATGAAGTCAATAGCGTTGCCCTCAAATTCGACGCGACGTGGAATGGCGCGGAGGTCGCGGCCGAATCCCATGCTGAGAACTGTAACGGGTGTATTTAGTTGACGAGTCATTTCCTTATTCCCCCTTCGGATTAAGTTAGATAAAATCATTTGAAATTAGTGAAAAACTGACAGAAGGCCAGTTGCGGATTTTGATGGGGAACTATATTAGCTGACAGATTCTACCGCTTGATCTGTGTTGACGCTTTTATAGTGTGTGAACCGTTTGGTAATGGCGATTGTATATAAGTCTGTGAGTGGAAAGGTTACCCAGTACTCGCATGACTGTTAGTATTATGCGCTCATGCTTGGGGTGCTGCAATATAATATGTAGTTTTTACACTAAATTCCGACATCCACCCCTAATATATTGACTTTTTATTGTACTTATGCTATAATGTAACTAACAGGGTTGATTTGACTACTCTGTAGAACCTGGGCCGAAGGGCCATGACTATCTAGGAGAACGACATGATCGAAGCAAATGCACCGATTGATGATCTTGATCTGCCCGTGGGGCTGTACAACGCCCTGCACCGAATCAGTATCACGACTATCGCTGAGCTCGCGGTGCACACCCGTGACGAGCTGGCGGCTAAGCTACCAGGGAAGGACTATTCCAAGAACTGTTGGTTCGCCGACCAGATCGGCATGAAACTTCGTCAGAACGGACGTTTTCTCGTCGGGGACACCACCTAGAACTACCTGGGACCCTGCGTTGACTACATAGTCATCGCAGGGTCCCTTTTCCTTTCCTGACCCCTTATGTGGTAACCTATAACGGATGGTAAAAGCTCTAGAATTCAAAATTCACGACCGCCTGGATGGCTCATTCGTATGAAAACATACAATATCCTTTTTGAAGACGGTGCCGAACCAGAGCCGCATGAAATCCAGACGGTATTGTTTCTACGCAAGACCGGCATGCGGGTAAAATTTCTGGCACCGAAAAATCAACCTGGAGTCAAAACACCTGATATTGCCATGGATGGTATGATGTGGGAGATTAAGAGTCCGCAGAGTAAAGGGTCTCGCACCATTGAGCACGCTGTGAGGAGTGCGTCAAAACAGTCCGAAAATATAATCATTGATCTCCGGCGGTTGTCCGTGAGCACAGATCGGGCAATGACTCTGATCAAATTCCACTCCCTGAGGCGCACGAACATCAAACGGCTTATTGTCATCACTAAAGACGGCAAAAAACTTGACATAAAATAAAACATTAGCTATAATGAGAGCATAGAATACGTCTCATGCCGAATGGCTAGAGGCGTATTCTTTTGGCATAATATACAATATAGATGCCGAGGCCTCTGCTAAATAGCTAGGGTTGCGGTGTCTTTTTTATGTTACCCTATTACAGATGAACGAAGCACTAAAATTTGAAATTCACGACCGTCTAGATGGCGCGTTGGCGCGGACGGGGACGATTACGACGCCCCATGGTACGATTCAAACACCAGCGTTTATTCCTGTTGCCACTCAGGCATCATTGAAGGCATTGACGACCGAGCAGTTGGCGGATACTGGCGCACAGGCCACCTTAGCTAATGCTTATCACTTGTTTCTACGTCCGGGTCACGGATTAATCGATCAAGCAGGTGGGCTTGGTGAATTTATGCATTGGGATAAGCCGACGTTTAGCGATAGTGGCGGATTTCAAGTAATGTCACTAGGCGTTGGGTTTAAAAAAGTAATCGATATGACCGGCGACGGCGATGCAAATGTGACACGCAAAAAGGATAAACTTGCCTGGATTGATAATGAAGGCGTGACATTCAAGTCGCATTTGAGTGGTGATATTCATCGTTTTACACCCGAGCTGTCTATGCAGATTCAGCATGGTATTGGTGCGGATATAACATTTGCATTTGATGAGCTAACTACTTTGCATCATGACTACAGCTATCAGATAGAATCGTTAGATCAACGAACTCACCCATGGGCGGTTCGTAGCTTAGCTGAACATAATCGGCTAAATGTGGAGCGTTCGCATCGTCCGCCGCAAGCACTTTTTGGTGTAGTTCAGGGTGCTAATTATGAAGATTTGCGACGTAAATCGGCGAAATTTCTTGGTGAAATGAACTTCGATGGGTATGGACTGGGCGGTGCGCTCGAGAAATCAAAAATCGGTGACATTGTGCGATGGATGAATGAGGAGCTACCTGATAGTAAACCACGCCATATGCTTGGAATTAGCGAGCCTGATGACATTTTTGCCTGTATTGAAAACGGTGCCGATACATTTGACTGCGTGTCGCCTGCTCGCGTAGGTCGTAATGGTGCTCTCTATACCAAGTATGGTCGTGTCAATATTCAGCGACGTGAATTTGCCACTGATTTCCGACCTTTTGACGAGGAGTGTGATTGTTATACGTGTCAAAACTACACTCGCGCCTATCTTCGTCATCTTTTTCAATCGGGTGAAATTCTTGGCAAAACTCTGGCGACCATTCACAATATTCGTTTTATTGTTAGTCTGGTTGAGGATATTCGTACTAGTATCTCTGAAGATACATTTTTCGAGTTAAAACAAGAGTTTCTTAAAAATTATTATCAAAATAAGTAACCATAACTGCTATAATAATTATATGCATACAACTTTTGTTATTATCCATGTACTATCTATGATTATCTCGATGAGCTTAATGAGTAGCGCGGTTGGGCTAGGGATTTTGGGTAAGAGTTTTTCAGCTCGCGTTGCAACTTATGGATTAATTGCAACTGTCGTTGGAACAATTAGTGGCGGTACTTTATTTCTCGGTGCTCCGCTTTCGATTCAATGCGCATTACTTACCTTATATCTTGGCGCGGTAGTACTTGTTTATCGTTTCGGTTTTGCCTCTGGCAACGCGACTCAAGCCCGATTTATCCGCCAATCTTAAAGCCGTCTGGTATAAAATCTATATTTTCGCTATAATCTTTAAGTAATGAAGACTCGTGTTGATATTGATACTAAAACTTTTATTCGTTTTTGGCTTGTGGTGATTGGTTTTGCCTTGTTAGCACTTATTATCTTTAGTGCCAGAAGTGCATTGATTTTGATTGGCGCTGCGTTTTTTCTAGCCCTTGCACTCAACAAGCCCGTCAGTGCACTTGCTAATTTCTTACCAGGTAAAAGTCGCGTTGGTGGCACTACCATCGCCTTCATACTCGTTGTTGCTGTCATTGGTGTATTTCTAATTCTCGTTGTACCGCCAATTATTTCTCAGTCAGTTAAGGTTGCAGAGTCTGCCCCGGAGCTTATTGATAATGCGCAGTCTCAATGGAATGGACTTGACCCACTGATTCAACAGTATGGATTACAGGGTCAGGTGGATAGAGCACTTGAGTCGTTAAAATCCAATGCAACTGGATGGGCGGCAAATGCTGGTGCGGTATTTGTATCGAGCGTTGGGTCAGTTTTTAGCATTATTGCCTCGATTTTCCTCATTCTTGTCCTTGCGTTTCTAATGTTAATTGAAGCTCCGAGTTGGCTGAAACGATTATGGGGTATGTATAACAACCAAGAGCGACTGGAGAATCACCAGCATTTAGCCGATCGAATGTATAATGTTGTCACGGGTTATGTCACTGGTCAACTTACTGTGTCGGGTATCGGCGCATTGTTTGCTGGTTTGACTGTTTTTATTCTCAGTTTCATATTTGAGATTCCCCATGATTTCGCTTTCCCAGCTGCCGCAATAGCATTTGTATTCTCACTTATACCGATGTTTGGATCAACTATTGCTGGCGTTTTGATTTGTATACTACTAGCATTTAGTAGTCTGACTGCTGCATTGATTTTTGCCGCGTACTTTATCATTTATCAGCAAATTGAAAATAATTTCATCTCACCTACGATTCAATCTAAGACGGTTGAATTGTCGGCACTCGCAGTGTTAGTGTCCGTGACAATTGGCCTATATCTCTTCGGTATTGCTGGAGGTATTATTTCAATTCCAATCGCTGGATCAATCAAGGTACTTCTCGAAGATTATCTGGAACGCGCGAAAAAGAATCGTAAAAATAGTAGCAACCCGATACATAAATTAATTAAAAAAGTAGAAGAATCCTAATTTTTAGAAAGTAAATTCAAAAGGAATCCGCGCTATTCGTTACTCTCGCTCCCAAATAGTACCAGATTGGGTGTCACGAAGGACAATATTTTCTATTAATAGGTTGTCGCGAATTTTATCAGATTTTGCCCAGTCTTTTTCTTCTCGCGCTCGTTCGCGCTCAAGAATGAGTTGTTTTTGATCATCGGTAATATCTGGCGTTGTTTCAAGTAAACGCAATCCCAGTATTTCATCTATAGATTCGAGTAACTGAAGCAGTGCGCTACGGTTAATCTTTGCTAGGCTGTGCGCGTCCAATTGTGCAAAGACCGCATCAATCAGCCGTAGAGCCTCTGGAGTATTCATATCGTCGTTCAGCGCCTCTTTTACGGCACCAATAACAGCAAGTGAGGGATTGCTCTTTGCTTCATCTAACGTCTCGTGTGTCTGGTGACGCAGGACTGCAATATTGCGCCAGTGATGAAGTCGATTGTGCGCTGCCGTTGCATTTTCAAAGCTGAAATTTGTTTGACTACGATAATGTGACTGGAGTACAAGTAGTCGGAATGCGAGCGGATCAACGCCTTTATCTATTAAATTGGACAGTGTGTAAAAATTATTGGCGCTTTTGGACATTTTTTTGCCATCAACGAGAATATGTTCATTATGAACAAATGTCTGAGAGTACGTAGGGTCGTCGTGCCCTGCGGTGCTTTGTGCGATTTCGTTTTCATGATGTGGAAATGCTAAATCGATGCCACCAGTGTGAATATCGAACGGACGGCCTAGCTCCATGTGGCTCATGACGGAACACTCGATATGCCAACCAGGCCGTCCAGTGAGATCATGACCATCGAGTTCAAATTTCCATGAAGGTTCGCCTGGTTTTTTTATTTTCCAGAGAGCGAAATCATGAATTGAATCTTTGTCGTATTCATCGTTTTGAATTCTTTCATTGCTCGTATTCGACTCAGTAATTTCAACGAGTTGTCCGTACTTTTTACCTGATTTTTTGTAAGCATCAATATTGAAATATACTCCGTCGTCGGCGATGTAGGCGAAACCTTTGCTGTGCAGTTCGCGGATCAAATCCTGCATGCCACTAATGGTGGCGTCATCGGCTGCCTTGATGAATGTCAATACCCCAACATCATTACCGATTTTTTTCATATCTTCTACGAAAGACTCGCCGTATTCGGTTGTTAGTTTACGAAGTGCATCCATCACGTCCATGTTAGGATACTTTTCATGACTGCGTCGAATTGTTTTGTCATCAACATCGGTAAAATTCATAACATGTTTGACGGTGTAGTTATTTGACGTGATAACACGACGGAGTATATCAGCGACGATAAATGCACTCAGGTTACCGATATGTACATTGTCATAGACAGTTGGGCCACAACTATACATGGTGACGAGATTAGGATTCAGCGGCGTAAATTCGCCCTTTTCTTTTGTCAGCGTGTTGTGGAGTGTAATTCCCATCCTCTAATTCCCATTCTCTAATTCTCGTAATGCCTTGTCGGTTGCGTCGATTAGTTCCTTGACTATTGTGTCGTAGTCTTCGTAGGCTCGGAACCCAGCGGCGTATTTGTGTCCACCTCCGCCAAAAAAGCCAGCGACTGTTTCGGCAATCGGTAGATTCGCGCGCAGTTTGCCAGTGATGCGACCGTCTGGATACGTTTTGATGGCTACAGCAATGTCAACATTTTCAACAAGGCGCATCTCATCTAGTACTAGGACGCTTGGGTTGTATTGATCGCTATATTTTTGGATGTCTTCGAAAGGAATATGAACAATCGCAAGCTTACCGTCGAGGAGATATTCGATTCGACTGATGAGTTCACCCTTGTAAGCCAGAATGTCTGGCGATTTTTTCATGAATTCGCGGCGACGCTCCTCGATAGTAGAGTTGCTGGCACCCAATGCGGCTAATTTACCGGCGACTTCATAAGTTTTCGGTGTGACTCCTTGAGTTGTTAGACCGAGGCTGTCGCTCATTATCGCAATCATCATGTCCTCGGCGGCTTGTGTGCTTATTGTCCAATCGTTTGCGCTGGCCAGGCCATAAATTACTTCGCTGGTCGCGACGGCGTCATCGGATAGTATGGTGTGTTCGAACGACAGGTTTGATTCGGTTGTATGATGGTCGATGACCAAGACCGGATGCGATTCCAGATAATGGCGCACGCCGGGTGTTTCCAGAATCTTGGTAATCAACACGTCGGCCGCCGTGTCGACGATAATCGCCAGATCAGCGCTTGTGTCAAAATCATTCACGACCCTGTCCCATCCGATGATGTAGCGCAGGTATTTTGGGATTTCAATCGGGCAATACATGATAACCTCTTTGCCCAGATCGCTCAGGATTTCCTCTAGCGCGACGGAGCTACCAACACTGTCACCATCGGGGTTTTCGGCTTGGATTACTATGATTTTACGGGCTTCATTTATCAGTTTTGTTGCTGTTTCGTACATTGTCTCTATTGTATCAGAGGCAAGAGAGCTATTCTACAGCTATCTATCGGCTAAAATTTCAAGGTCTACCACTTGTGATTTGTTTTTTCGCTTCGCAAAGTATCATTTAGATACTCTTTGTCACGATAAAATAGAAAACAAATCGGGTAGCTGCTTGAAATTCGCAATCAACAGATAGCTATAGAGCTCTCGGATAAGCACCTATTGACAAATATAAGTAATAGTAGTATAATTAAAATATAACCACATGGTTACGTAAGCTTGAAATCCGACTCGAGTATCTTAGGAGAAGATATGAACGAACAGCAGTACAAAAATCTGTTGAACGCACTGGTGCTGGTCGCGACTACGGTGGTGACTGGCGTGCTTGCTGTCGTTATGATTTATATAGGCGACAGGCTGGGAACCAAAACGGGTTTCTTCATCTTCGTTGCAGGATCTTTACTTCTGGTTGGAATGATTGGAGCATTTCTTGCACTCCTTCAGATTCCACTGCGAGGGCTCGCACGGAAGAAGGCTGATTGATTAGCTCGGGGCCCCGCCTCGAATCGAATCAAGCTTACACAGAAGCCCCGCACATCGTTGTGCGGGGCTGATTCTTTTCCTCACCCAATTCAAAAAGGTTTAACCTTTCGGAACATTCCATGTAAAGTGTCCGGTCGGACAAGTTCCATGGTAAGTTTTATATTGCCAATGTTTACAATGTTCGGCGGCCGTCTAGTGCGTGGCTCAACGTAATTTGATCGGCGTATTCCAGGTCGACACCGACGGGTAGGCCACGCGCCAGGCGGGACATTTTGACGTCGATGCCGGCGTCTTTCAGGTGGCGTTGCAGGTACAGTGCAGTTGATTCGCCTTCGACGCTAGCATTTGTGGCAATGATTAACTCAATGACGTTGTCGTCGGTAACTCGTTTCATTAGTTCGGGTATGTGCAATTGTTCTGGGCCAATACCGTCTATTGGGCTGATTGCGCCGCCAAGGACATGATAAGTGCCGTGAAATTGACCGGTTCGTTCTAGTGCGACAATATCTAGCGGTTCTTCAACTACTGCAATTGTTGTTTTATCGCGTGATGGATCGCTATATAATGACGATACATCCTCGGACGAGTCAATTAATGCGAATGTAACCGGACATGATTTGACTCCCGTGTGAAGGTTTTGCAGGCTCGTAGCTAATTTGTTGGTTACATTTGGTTGGGCACGCAACAAATAATACGCATAGCGTTCGGCAGTACGTGCGCCAACACCCGGTAGGCGCCCTAGTTCTTCAATCACATCCAAAAGTGCCTTTGGCAATAACTGGCTCACTATTTCCCCGTTTCTCTATTGTGTTATGGATTTATAGTCCAAGGTTGCCGAGGCCACCCATAAGAGGTTGCATTTTTGTGGCGGCAATTTCTTGAGCTTTTTGCATACCATCGCGGATAGCAACTTCGATATTGCTTTCCAAATCTTCGATGTCATCCAAATCGACGTAATCGGGATTAATTTTTACTTTTTCAACCTTTAATTCACCGTTAATAGTGATTTCAACAGCCGGATCATCCTCTTCGCCACCAGCGACAACGACAACTTTTTGTTTTTTAAGTTCTTTTTGTGCTTTCCTGAGTTCGTTCAGCATCTTCATTTGGTCAAAAGCCATATTGTATTCTCCTTTATCAATTGCACTTATTATACCGCAGACTACCTAATTTTTATAGACATAGAAACGGTCACTATCTTTACTGATGTCTGTTGTAATGATACGAGTTGGAAATATGTCGATGCGGTTATGTGCCGCCTTGGTAGCTACGAAATCGCCTTTTGTTGGTTTGGCGGTCGTTACGATAATTTTATGGTATGCGCCGCCGTAACTAGCAATGGCATCATAGAAAGGTTTTTCACTCTTTTCGACAAATAATGTCGGGGAATATTTGCCACGCACTTGTTTATTGAATAGTGTGAGATCACGGTTAAAGCTTGATGCTGTTTCAGGATCGTAACGGTAACCATCGAAATAACGACCAATTCCCGTAACGACTAGGCCCCCTACCAATATTGTTAGTGGCACTACACCGACAAATCGAGCATATGGATTACGCGGAAACATACTGTACCATGATTTTAGAAGATAACTAAGGCCACTGGCGAGCAGTAATAATAGCGGTACGAAAGTGATACTTGTGTAGGTTGGATTAATTACAAGGATTGGTATGAGCAGAACGATCCATGCTGTAAGCGTATAACTTCGTGCAGTGTATCTAATTTTGAACAGTTGCCATATGCCAATAAGTACGAGGGCAATTGACCCAAGTCCAAAAAATGGTGTCATTAACACGCCACTTTGTGGTGATATAAAATTAAGGTATTGCTGTAGTAGTATTTTTAAGTTTTCAAGGATATCGGGTGGCCATTCGCCTGTTGATGGAAGAGGCGCACCTAGTAGTTGCAAGCTGAGAGATGGGTTGATATAAATCAAGTAACATAGAGGTGCGACTATAATTACGCTAAGTAAAGTAAGTAGCGCGAGATGTTGCCGGGACATTTTTTTAAGAACATAACGAACGTGCGGATGTAATAGACCGGCGCTACAGATTGCAATCACCAGATAAATACTGAGTGGTGTATAGAGACTCAGCGACATAATTATAAAAAATAAGATTTTCCAAAAATTTTTATGTCGCTCGGATGTTGTAATCATAGTTGCTGACAATAATAGCCAAACTGACCACAGTATAAAGGTGATACTAGCCGCTCCTGACTGCGCTACGTATAGAAACTGTCCTGTTGTAATCATAATAATTGTTGCTAGAACTGCTATATTGGGGCGGAACCACCGTCGCAGAAGCAGGACCGCTCCAATACCAGTTATAAAGGCGCAAATAAGAGCTGGTAGTTTAAATGCGAAGGTTGATGGGCCCAGAATATCCATACTAAAGCGCTGCATAGCATAAAATGGCATATTTGGAATCGCAAAAGTAACACTGTTTTCTGTGTCTAAAATAGCTGTTCGAACAAAACTTTTCATCTCGCCCTCGCTGAGCCCACCAGGAACATACAGTCCTGCAAGTGTTAGCAATGTGATGAATGCGATAATTATAAAACCGTAGCCGATTTGATAACGGTATCTATAAGTAAAGAAATCAGACAGCGATTTTGCCATTTCATACTATTATAGCGTATATTGCTTTTTTGTTACACTTATGCTATTATATAAATAACGTGTTCTTCTGGTTTATGACTATTCAGAGCTCGCGCAGGATGGCAAATGCCTTCGTTAACAGATAGGAGAAATCTCGTGAATGGTTATGACTTGACTGATGAGCTGATTCATGTTCGTCAGTTTGTGTACGATGAAGTAAGCCCACACCTGATCGCACATGAGCGTCATTTGGTCAACGCAATGGGCGAGTTTTTGCTCGCACATAGCGAAGAAGCGAATGACAAATATGTTTTGATGATGTTTACAATCATGCTGGCAGACGTAAGTGAAGAGCGAATTAAGGCTCTCGCATTTGCGGTCGCTGAATACGGCTTTCGTCTCTATCTCAGTGACGTCGCAGATGACGATTTGATCACGCATGTCAACAGGCTGAACGATTTATCACATTAGTTGTTCGGCGAGCGACCTTCTCGACTAATATTGTCAGGCCGAGTCAGATTTCTCCTGTCTCGTGCCTAAAGTTATTAAATAATTAATGATTTTAGGCTTGATGTGTTCTGTCTTTTTCAAGCCATCCATAATACCTATTTATTAATATTGTCGATAGATATCCTAGCGCAATGAAGCCGATGCCTAAGGATGTAATTAAAATACTACTAGACCGCAATCCTGAATTGTTCACAGGGATTGATTCAGCAGGGTCGGCTGGATTATATAGTATACTTGTTGTGTTATTTATTTCGTTGCAGTATGCTTTTTTTGATTGGTAACTCTTGTCGTCTACAGTATACGAATATCGATAAGTCGGTTCATTATTTGAGCTGTCTTCTGTTCTTATCATACATAGCGAGTTGGTTGGTGATTTTGATGTTACGGATGCTTCGCGCCAGGAAATATACGGAAATTCAGTATTGAGAAAAATCACTGCTCCCAGAAGAATCATGCCTATACCGATAACCCATGATATAGCTAGGTACGCTTTTAAATTGACAGTATACCTGTAGTCGGAATCAAAAAATGGCACCCAGTCGACGAGTGTTGATCGTGTATCGTCAAGGCTCCACAATGCCTTTTTAATTTTCATTTTGTAATTAGTATACAGGCACAGCAAACAAAAATGAATTGATTTATTCGTGGTGTTTGTCGAGCGACATAAATCGCAGGCGTTCTGGGTGGAAGTAGAGCTCAACCTTACCCGTTGGGCCGTTACGATGCTTGGCGATGATTAAATCGGTGATATTTTCTCGATCGGTATCAGGATTGTAGTAGGCCTCACGATAAATAAACATGACGATGTCGGCATCTTGTTCGATGGAGCCTGATTCGCGCAAGTCGGCAAGTTGCGGTATTTGCGGGCTTCGTGATTCAACACTACGAGACAACTGTGACAATGCGATGACTGGCACGTTCAATTCGCGCGCAAGTAGCTTAAGCCCACGACTTATCTCACTTACCTCTTGCACGCGGTTGCCGTTATCCCTCCCGCTTCCCTGAATCAGTTGCAGGTAGTCGATAACAATAAGGCCAAGTGGTGCCTGATGGGCGGCGCGACGTGCCTTGGTACGCATTTCTAGTACGGTGAGCCCTGGTGTATCATCAATATAGATTGGAGCCTCAGCCATTTCGCCAGATGCTTCGCTTAATTTGCTGAAATCATCATCGCTCAGATTGCCAGTACGGATATTCCAGGCATCGACACCACTAACATCGGCCAACATGCGGTCGATGAGTTGTTCTTTACTCATCTCGAGGCTGAAAAATAATACCGATTGTTTGTTTAAGGTGGCGACGTTGTACGCTAAATTTGTAACCAAAGTGGTTTTACCCATTGCCGGGCGGGCTGCCAAGATAATAAGATCGCTACGTTGCAGTCCAGCAGTCATACTGTCGAGGTCTCGGTAGCCAGTCTTGACGCCCCGTATGCCACCTTTATGACGGTGCAATTCCTCTAGGCGGTCGAAACTTTCAAGCAATATCGTCTCAATACTCGTTAAATCTTGTTTGAGGCTCTGGTCGCTGACTGCAAATAGATGAGCCTCAGCTTTTTCGAGTAGCTCTTGAACGCTAAAATCTTCATCATAGCCAATTTCGGAAATATCTCCACTAGCCTTTATTAATCGACGACGAACGGCTTTTTGGGCCACCATTTCAGCGTATGTCGAGGCGTGCGCAGCGGTTGGTACGTAGTTTGTTAGTTCTGCTAGATATTTTGAGCCACCAACCTCTTCTAGGAGACTTTTTTTGTTTAATTCATCGGTCAATGTCAGTAGGTCAACTGGTTTATGATGTTCAAATAGTCGTACCATTGCAGCATAAATTTCTGCGTGGCGTTTGTCATAGAAGTCACGATCTTTTGTAATTTCTGTGACGTCAGCGAGAGCTTCTTCGTCAATAAGCATCGCACCAAGTAAGCTCATTTCGGCGTCGAGGTTTTGTGGCGGTATCTTGGCGTCAATTTGTTTTTTAGAAATTGCCATTATGTCGATACCTCGTCAAGTGTCACTTCGTGTCCACCTCCCATTATTTCTGTAATTTTCGCTAGTCGTTCATCGGCTGGTGGCTCCGTGTTCGGCAAAGTGATTATATATAGATTGTCTACACCGACTTGTTTCAACGCCTCATTTAGCTGTGCTTGATATTTTACTTCATCTAGTTTGGTTTTGTTGAATTTTCGTCCAGCATAGAGAGTTAATGTATTGTCTTCAAGTTTGAAAGTACATTTGCTTAGTACGCTATGGAGCGCAATAAGATTTTCTCTGGTGTATTCGATTAGTTTTTCCCAGTCAAGTTCGGTTGCGATAGCTTTTTCGGCTTTTTTCGGTATGTTGTCAATGACAGGCTCACTTACTTTTAAAATGGGCACTTCAAAAACCGCAGCAGCCGACTTGGCAACAGGAGCAGTAGCGACTCGTTGTGGTGAGCTGGTAGGCTTAATATAGCCGACTAGTACTGTCAGAAGTTTAAGATGAGGCTGTGTAGATTGGAAGACTGATAGTAGGTTGTCGAGCAGTGTGATCAATTGGGGCTGTTCGGGTAGATTGCGACGGATTGTTGTGATTAGCTGGTCGACAAAGACTGTTGGTTGAATACCTTGTGTTTCAAGTGTGTCGAGTTGTGATATTACCGTCGTGACGTCACGCTCGTTAATAGCATTTAGAATTGATTCGACGGCAGTCTGAGGCGCTAGACCTAGTGTCGCTTCTACTAGATCTAGCGTAATGCCGTCTTTATCGTCGGAAAAAGTCGACAGCTGATCTAGCAAGCTGATACTATTACGAAAACTGCCATCGCCACGCGATGCAATAGCTTTTGCCGCTTCATCACTCATCTTAATTCCTTCACCCTTGGCAATTTTTTGCAAATGTGTTGTCAGGTCAGATTCGCTAATAGAATGAAGAGCAAAGTGTTGAGTACGACTGATGATGGTTGCTGGAACCTTATGTAAATCGGTCGTTGCGAGAATAAATACGACGTGAGATGGTGGTTCTTCGAGGGTCTTAAGGAGTGCATTAAATGCTTGCTTGCTGAGCATATGAACTTCGTCGATGATATAGATTTTCTTGGCACTAGCAATTGGTGCGATATTTGCTTTTTCGCGGAGGTCACGGACATCGTCTACGCCGTTGTTGCTGGCTGCGTCAATCTCGATGATGTCGAGATTAGATCCATCTTCACTATATTCAAGGCCATTGATTTCGTGTGCCATAATACGCGCAATTGAGGTCTTGCCGACGCCCTTTGGTCCCGTCAGGAGGTATGCATGCGCAATTCTACCTTGCTTTAAGCTACGCGATAACACGTCAGTAACCTGTGGCTGACTAACCAGTTCGCTTAGCGACCGCGGTCGATATTTACGATAGAGCGCAGTTTGCCCTACTTTTGATTCCCCTACTTTTGACATAACTACTCTTATTGTACGCTGTTTTAAAAGTATGTTTGTTGTGATTTAAAATAAATTATATTCGAGATAGAATTTAGAGCGGTGATTCAACAGCCGCCCATTGAGCGTCTGGATTGTCTTCGGGCACTACGATGGTTACCTGGTCACCTTCATGTATGCGGAAGAACGTTACGCTAGCTAGCAAGATGCGATACTCTCTGCCACCAGCTTCCACGTAGTATGCGCCATCATGTTGGACTAATGTTCCGATGACTTGTTTGCGCTCGATTGGACCAATTTGCTTGTATATGAAACTGCCATCATCAGCGATGGTGAGTTTTAGAACGTCACCTTCGAGAAGTTTCGACTTACTGGCGTAGTTTGCTGGGACGGGATAATTTTTGCCGTCTGGGCCAACCATGACTTGACCATCGAATACACCTTCGATAACCTTACCAATGACATCTTCTTGTGTTGACGAACGAGGCGTGACAACTGTTCCGTCCTCGCCGATAATGCTGATTAATAATTCTTTAGCTGCCGCCAAGTTGGTCTCAGCTTCCTGAATCAGTGATGTTAGTCGTTTTACTTGTTTCTCTGGTAAATCAGACATGTGCTCGCATTCCTTGTCTGTTTTGGTGTAATATTACCTCTATATATAACAGTACTTATCGCTGTTGTCAACAATTATATAGTAACTTGTCATATTATTTTATCCACATGTAAAACAGATAGGTTATTTAAAACGTTGTATAAACGACGGAACAAACAATTATTTATCGCAAGCACGTAGTAATACCGTTGCGTAAAAATCTAAAAAATTGTCTAGTGAAGTTCGTATAGAACTCAAGACCTTTGCAACATCCCGGCAGGCGTACGCATCTGTATGCCCAAGTGTACCCTATCGTTATTGTAAAAGTCGAGATACGCGCTAAGCGTGTCTCGCTGGCGAAGGAGCGGCACGCTCCGACGCCAGTAGTAGCCAATGCATTCCGTCTGGATCGTCCGGTTGAAGCGCTCGACGTGAGCATTGTCGTTGGGGCGGTGGAGCCTCGAATGCCTCGTCTGGATACCATTCGCACGCAGGCGTTGCTCGAAGTACCGGCCGTACTCCGGCCCATTGTCGCTCTGTACCATGGCGAACGGAAAGCCGAAGGCTGCCCTTGCGGCAAGGACGGCCTCAGCAGCCAATCCCTGCCGCAATTTGGTCGAGAGCGTGACATACGTCATGCGGGTATAGAGATCAATCACGGTGTAGTAATACAGCCTATTGCCGCTAAACGGATCGACGTGGTGAATCGTGTCTGTTTGCACCAATTCGCCAGGGGCAGTCGGTAGCGGACGCCGGGGGTTATCCGAGCGAACCCGCTTCTTGCGGGCACCGTCGAAGCAGTGGTGGCGACGCAGGATGCGCCGGACACTGCTCAGCGAAACATCTATGCCGAGCTTTCGTGTCACATGGTGCCAAACTACTTCGGCACATCGCTTGAGCTGTTCGCGTACTTCCAGCACGCGGGCAACGACCTGCTCTTCGATTGCTTGCGGGCTGGTACGGGGCCTGGAGACGAGTGTTGGAATCTGCCAAATGCACGCGGCAAGACGAAAACTGCTCGCCGTCTGCGAGTCCGCTGATCGTTGCGGACGGTTGTCGTTGGTGAACTGGACATGCTCGTTGAGCTTGTCCCATCTACGTTTCCAGCGCCAAACGGTACTGCGATGGACGCCGCAACGATTGGCCACGGTTTGCAGTGGAAATCCCTCGCGAACGAGCAGTTGCATCGCGAGCGCTCTCGCTTTTGGTAGGTTAGGGTTGGTAGAATAGGCCATGGCAGGCCTCCTTTCTGTAATTTGTTTAGTAGTAAATACAGTATACGGAGTGCCTGCTTTTTTGTGGATTTTATGTTGCAAAGGTGGTGAGTTAATACG
>JBAQWG010000005.1:0-8896 GCA_049298775.1 Saccharimonadales bacterium (SeqCode) | reverse complement strand
GTAGCTATCTTTTTTGCCGTAAAACCCAGCACCAGCCCAATGAGGCACTCACCGCTGGTACGATCAACGTAGGTTAGTAACCTGTCCTTTTTATCGAGCCCGACAACCGTATCGCCCTCGTAGTCATTCAGGCGGGTTCGAGTTTCAATGGTTGGATCCCGGTCATGGATTGATGGTAGTTTATTCTTGTTGTTTTTAACTCGGGCGGTAGTGCCATGCTTGCGGCGATACTTATTGCCATGATGTCGTAAGTGTTTGACTAGCTTCTTCTTGTCGCCACTGTTGTAGATGTAATCGTAGATAGTCTGGGGACTGATTCGGATAGCGTAATACTCCAGCAACCGGCCAGCTATTTGTTCTGGCGACCATTGCTCAAACTGTAGCTTTTCCAGGACGTAATGCTCTAGGAACGAGCTGCTACCGTGCACTAGTCTCAGCCGTTTTTGGTTGGCCAGCTTGCGCCGTTTCTTAGCTTGCTTACCAGCCATGCCAGCGTAGTAAAACCGGTTATTCCTAACTTGCTTAGCTATGGCCTGGTTGTAGGTATTCATAGCTGCGTATTTGGTCTTCGTGAAGCCGCTGCCCCGTGACTTCCGGCCGTCAATATCCAGGATTATGGGCCTGGCTACCGGCTTGGCAGCCTTGGGTTTTAGTTTACTGGCATTACGCTTGATCTCACGACCAATGGTCGATCGATCGACACCTAATCGCCGAGCGATGTACGCTTTGGTACGGGACTCGTCAAGCAGTGTTGCTATGACAATCCGATCTTCTGCACTAATATGTTTGTAGGACACCTAATACCTACTTCTAAACGTTATATGTTAGAACGCTTATTACTTTAGACCAGGAGAGCTAAGGTGTCCTACCTTTTTGCTGCTAGTTTTACAGATTGTTAGTTTGGGTTTGTTGCACTTCGGGGTGGAATTGGGGAAGTTAATGTTGACAAATATAATCATAAGTGCTATTATGAATATATAGGTTATTAAAAATAAATATTATGAATGACGATCAATCAGATTCACCAATTAATTATCATGATGACAATCGTGTACTACGTTATTTACTACATAACGTGAAGGGGATAAGCCCTGTATCAGGCGGTGTGCTCGGTGATGCACTTGAGGAAGAGTATAAATCAGCCGAAGAAGAAACACGTCCAGAACAAGAACTCGACTTTGACGCTGAAGTTTAATCTTGTGTCCCTCTGTTATAATGTTTATTAGTGGATAAGAAAATAGCTCAGATAATTGCGGATTTGTTCGGTGTTGAAACGGACGTTGTGCTAACTCGTCCTGATTCACAGTTTGGTGACTATTCGACGAATGTTGCCTTGCAACTCGCAAAGCAAGTCGGTCAATCACCCCGCGATGTTGCTGATCAGATAGCGAACAAACTGACCGAGTCAGGTGATTTCGAAAAGGTTGATGTTGCCGGGCCTGGCTTCATTAACATTACATTGTCTGGCAATGACTTGATTGATTTGACACGGCTCGGGCCGACGCCGATATACGCTGGTAAGACTATCGTGTTTGAGTATAGCTGTCCAAATGCATTCAAGGAACTTCACACAGGTCATTTGTACCAGACTATTTACGGTGATATCGTCGGTAGACTAATGCTTGTTGGCGGTGCCCAGCTACACCGCACTAGTTTTGGCGGTGATGTTGGATTGCATGTTGCTAAATGTCTGTGGGGGATGGTGGCTACACTAGGAGGAGAGATTCCCGAGAGATTAGCAAATGAAGTTGCTGATGATCCATTTGTCCGTGCGCACTGGATAAGTAATTGTTATGTACGTGGTGCGTCTGCTTACGAAGAAAATGAACAGACAAAGAATGATATTGATGAGCTTAACAAGACGATTTATGGATTTCATGATAGTAAAGATCATGAGTCGCCTTTGGCGCAGATTTATTGGACGACAAGGCAGTGGAGCTATGATTATTTTGCGGCATTTTACGAATTGATTGATGTCGAAAGCCAACAATATTATCCAGAAAGCGCGACGGCACCGACAGGTCTCGCTGTTGTCCGAGAACAATTGAAAAAAGGTATTCTAAAAGTCTCCGAAGGCGCAGTTGTATTTGAGGGTGACGAATCAAAAAATCTTCATACCAGAGTATTTATTACATCCAAAGGTCTCCCAACGTACGAAACTAAAGACATCGGTGTTATCTGGCAAGAGCGTGAGGATTACCATTTTGATCATCGCTATATTATTACGGGGAATGACCAAAAGGAGTATATGCGTGTTGTGTTTGCAGCCGCAGAAGCATTCGACCCAACGCTTACTGGAACGATGACACATATGACGAACGGCACAGTCCGTTTTGGTGATGGCAAAAAAATGAGTTCACGACTCGGTAATGTTTCGCGAGCAATTGATGTGGTTGATGCAGTTCGCGAAAAAGTAACCGAAATCGTCGACGATAAAAGTATTGTTGAGGACGTTACTCTTGGTGCGATAAAATATGTGTTCGCTAAGTATCGTCTCGGCGGAGACATCGCATTTGATATCGATGAGACCGTAAGTTTACAGGGCAATTCTGGCCCTTATCTCCAATATGCACATGCAAGAGCACGTCGTATTCTTGAAAAAATAGACAGTATACGATTGCCGACTGAAGTTCACGACGAAGACCGCATGTTGATACGGAAGATTGGTGAGTACCACGAAATAGTGGAGTTAGCGATTCAGGCATTAGAGCCTCACCACATTTGTAATTATTTGTTTGAGCTAGCGCAGGAGTTCAATCGTTATTATGAAAAAAATCAAGTCGTCGGCAATGAATTAGAAATGCATCGGGCGGGTGTTGTATCACTCTATGCTGATACGTTGAAGTCTGGGCTAATGATTCTTGGTATTGCAACGCCAAACAAAATGTAGTAAATTAAACCTATGGTAACTGTGTTTCGTCAGAAGTCAGCACTCAAGGGTCTTGTACTCGTGATTATTGACGCCCCGGCGAGCTAGTTGTCATCCATCCAATAGTACAACGACCTCGCCAAATCAGGCGAGGCTTTTTTGTCAGGAAGTACCTAATAATCAGGAGGAAAAGTGCCAAGTTTTGAGTCGGATGTTGTACTGCGAGCGCTCATAGAGCGTAGAGTACACGCCACTATCGGACCTAGCCATTTGGGGCCCGATGCATGTAGCGGGTTTGCGACAGAACTCGGTGTTTCAAAGCATCAACTATGGGGAGCAATATGTAACCTCAGAAGTGAAGGACGCATCGAAGACGTACGTGTCCCTGATGACTATCGAGTAGTAGCAATTATCCCAACACACAAGGGAGAACGCTACTTTCGCAGTGCAAATCGTAAACAACCGTATTCATTGCGATAACTACGGCATTACTCCGTCCCGGCATAGCCGGATAAACTTCTACTGTTGTCGTAACCCGGCAATGGTAGTGGGCGCTAGGTAACCTGGGAATCACGCGATCCGTGAACCCGGGTTACCTAGCCATTTTCTTTACAGTTTTTTAGAAATCGTTACAATAACAAGATAAATAAGGAGTTGTATATGGCAGACAAGGCAAGTAAAACGACAACCAAAGTAGCAGTAGCTCGTGCTAAAGTAGTTGAAAAGGCACAGGTTGCAAAGCAAAAAGCAGTAAGTGCTTCACCGGCAAAACATACAGGCGGATTTCTTGATTTTATTCGTACGCAAGGTGTCGTTGGTCTAGCGGTTGGTCTAGCGATTGGCACCGCGGCAGGTGCGACAGTTAAGTCACTCGTAGAAGGCTTCATCAACCCAATTGTGCAGTTCATAGTTGGTTCGCAAGACGCCCTTGCGACGGCAACTTGGCACGTATCATTTTGGGGACGCTCAGCTGATTTCAAGTGGGGTGCGGCAGCCTCGTCACTTATTACACTACTCGCGACGGCGTTGGTGATTTACTGGATTGTAAATGTGTTCAAGCTTGATAGACTTGATAAGAAGAAAGAATAAATAATATGAAAGTTGATAAAACTGAGAGTGAATGGCAGGATGAATTAACACCCGAGCAGTACCATGTATTGCGCGAAAAGGGCACCGAGCCGGCTTTTAGCGGCGAATTAGATAGTGTATTTGATTTTGGTACATATAGTTGTGGCGCTTGTGGTACGAAATTATTCGAAAGTGGTAAAAAATTTGATGCTCATTGTGGCTGGCCGAGTTTTTATGAAGCTATTGATGGTAGTGTTGTTCTGACGCCTGATGATTCGTTGGGTATGGCTCGGACAGAAGTGACATGCGCAAGTTGTGGAAGCCACCTTGGGCATATATTCGAAGGAGAAGGTCTTGGTACGCCGACCGATCAGCGCTACTGCATAAATTCGCTCAGTCTCAAGTTCGATCCGAAGGAATAGTATCGTTCTTTGCATATTGATGCATTTATGCAAATATGCTATATTAAGTACAAGGAGAAATCATGCGAACAACTTTAACTATCAATGATGAATTATTACGAGCACTCAAAATCCGCGCAGCGGAGTCTGATGAAAGCGTTTCGCAGTTAATCGAAGATGCGGTAAAATATCAATTGCTTGAAGACGCCGAGGATATCGAAGATGCGGCCGCGCGAGGTAATGAACCAACATATGCTTTTGACGACCTTCTTAAAAAATTCGAGGCCGAGGGTCTCCTCTAGTTAGTTAAATGTACACGATCCTCTACAGAAAGTCCGCCGAAAAGGAACTGCGAAAACTGGATAAAGATACCCTGAAACGTATTGTCATGAAAATTCAAAAGCTAACGGACAACTCACGACCCGATGGCGTAACAAAGTTAAGTGGTTCCGCGAATCTCTATCGTATCCGGCAGGGAGACTACCGAATTATCTATCAGATCAAGGACGATGCACTGATTGTCATTGTTGTAAAAATCGGGCATCGAAGAGATGCGTACCGTTAGATCTGTCGCCCTAATAGGCAACGCTACTGCATAAACTCACTTAGCCTGAAATTCAAAATGAACGAATAACAGATGCACCTAGCCTCTAACCCGAACTGCACCTTTACCGACGTTTAAATACCTGCTCCGGCGTCTTGTAGCCTAATCGTTTCCTCGGTCTAGTATTGAGCTCTTGAACGGCTGCGTCATGCTCTGCCTGGGTGAGATGAGCGAAGCTCATCTGTTTCGGAAAGTAAAACCTGAGCAATCCATTAGTGTTCTCGTTGGTGCCGCGTTCCCAGGAATAGTAGGGGTACGCAAAATATACACTCAGCCCTGGATGGTCACGCTCCATTCCTTCGTAAGCCTGCATCTCGGTACCGTTGTCCAGGGCTAACATTTGGCGGTAATCTGGCTTGATGACAGCAAGGGTATCCTGGACGGCCATCCTAAAGCTTGTCGAAGTGTGATCCGGCAGCAGTCGGGCAACATTCCGGCATGGAAGAGTTGCTTCAAATCTGGCCGGTGCCTGTATAGCCAGTCGTAGATGGTTTGGTGGCTAACCTGTAGGCTGGAAGCCTTGGCACGTAGATAGCCGGCAATTTGCTCTGGACTCCAGTGTTGTTTGAGCTTTCTGATGATGAAACGAACCAGGACGCGTCGTGTTTGGTAGCTTCCGGCGCAGACGATTAGCCGCCAACCGCTTTGCACGCAACGCCAGCTGTGTGCCTCCCGGGCATGGTAGCCGGACAGGCAACTGTCCGTGACATGTCGATGCAGCTCCCGACTGACGGTGCTGTGGTGAACGCCTATATTGACAAAACGTAAGTAATTTAGTATAATAAAATATTATGAATCACCACGACACAATTAATACGGCAGAATTTAATAAGTTGTTGGGTGGTGAAACCTCTGTTGATGACGAGCAAGGTTTGATGCGAAATACGCTAGAGCAACTTGATGGCAAGATTGATACTTTTCGACATGACAATGATTTGCATTTGTTTGTTCATGGTGTCGCTAAGTCACTTGGTGTTGAAATTGCGGATATTGATAATATCGATTTGGACGAGAAAACGTACAAGTCGGCTATTCACAGTATGTTGGATACCCGAAAAGGAAAGTCGCGCGAAGAAGCAGCTGAAATGGAATATGACAGTGATGCTTTGGAGATACTAGAACGTTTGAAGCATGAATACCTAATGGTTGGTGATAGCACACCTGAAGATCCGGAGTGTGACATGGGACTTGCGCATGGTGGTGCCGCGGATACAATATGGCGAAGACTTAAGTATTTATCGGAATTGGTTGATGCTGAGAAAATAAACACTAACACGTTTGGTGCGCTTGCAAGTGAACGATCCGTTAATGATGCGGAACGCGAAAGAGCGAAGAGGTCTGGTTACAGCAAACGAGGCGAGCCCGCAATAACAGAGTTTGATTTGGCGCGTAATGCTGCATCTGACATATTTGATATTGATGATGAAGAGTGGATGTATATTAATGGTAATGACCCAACGATTCCCGAACAACACCGGTATCAGAGTAGTTATAAAATTGCGTACGCCGCAAAAGACGGTAAGCACGTGTTCGTACTATCTGCACCTATGATAGATGAAAATAGACAACATCCAGATGGAAAACGTCGCAACCGTTCAAATACGGCTGATACGATGGCTATGGTAGCAAGGATGCTACATGATGTTAAGAGTGATCCAAAAATTATTGCATCTACTGACGCCATATTTCAATTTCAACGACCTGATGGCGAGAGTCGCTTAGCGCCACTTGGAGTGAAATACGAACAGGTCGGATTTAGCCGTGAATGGGCTAATATGCCAGATTTTACACCACGATATTACGCACAAGAATTGTGGTCGTTGATTAATCAGACATACAAAGCGCGTGACTATCTGCGAAATCAGTATAACATCACTGATTAGTGATGGTTTATACTAATACTATGACAAAAAAAGCAAAGTTACTTTGGGTTGATTTAGAAATGACAGGTCTTGACCCGATTGAAGATAGGATATTGGAGGTTGCCGCGATTGCAACAGATTGGGATTTCAATGAAATTGCGACCTACGATGCAGCTAAAAAAGTTGGTCCGAAGCTGGTCGAGAAACGCATGACAGCTTTTCCTGATTTTTGGAACAAGTTTCCTGAAGTGCGCGATACATTGGTTGAGCAAAATAATTCTGAAATTGCAAAAAATGGACGAACTGTTGAAAATGAATTGTTGGAATTCATCGATGAGCACTTCGATAGTGACGAGCGAATTATTTTGGCTGGAAATTCGATTCATCAAGACCGCAAATTCATTGAGAATGAATGGGGTAGGTTGAACGAACGGTTGCATTATCGGATGCTCGATGTCAGTGCATGGAAAGTTGTGTTCGATGGCAAGTATAACAAGCGGTTTGCAAAACCCGAAGTTCATCGAGCTCTTGATGATATTCGCGGTAGTATTATGGAGTTGAAATATTATTTGGGAAAAGTTCGTATATAGACAGTTTTTTCAGGAATATTTTTGTAAAATAATATCATGACACATAAAGAATTCGAAGATTATCTATTACAGCTACCAAAGGTCTGGTTGGATTATCCGTTTGATGAAGAAACAGCGGTGTATAAATATGGAGCAAAACCCGACGGTAAGATTGTTGCTATAGTGACTGAGGGTAGTAAGCCGTTGCGAGTTAGTTTGAAGTGTGATCCGAAATTGGCCGAACTTTTACGCGAAAAATATGAAACAGTATTACCTGGGCATCATTTGAATAAAAAGAATTGGAATACGATTATTTGTAGTGGACAGGTACCGGACGATGAGTTATTTGACCTTGCGCGTCACAGTTACGAACTTGTTAGTGGCGGCAGTTAATTAGTACCGTCATCGGAGTAGTCATTGAATAATTTGTTGATTGGTTCTAGGTTGGTTCTAGCAGTCTTTGCAAAATCGCGAATCTGTTTTGATTTGTTTTTCTTTTCCATTGTTTTAAAGAGATTAATCATTTTCTCTGATTCTGCTCCCATAGAACTTGCATAAATGCGATCAAGCTTAGCATTTAATAGTGCATCAGCGAATTTGGCTGTCAGATCGTTGCTAATTTTTGATTCGCTAGCCATCATAGTTTTACTATATTGGCTCTTCTTGACACCACCTTTTTTAAGTAAGTCTTCAGCTACAGTTTTGTTACCTGAAAGCCATATCTGGAAATTTGTATTAGTATTTGAAAGGTTACTGCTTTTAAGATTTTTTTGTTCACTTTTAACGAGGAGATTGAACTTGTCTAACCGTACTGCCATTTGTTGTAGGTCGGCTGTTTCGTCTTTACCGCTAAGCGCGACTATGATACTCACCGCTAAGAAAAAAAGTGCCAACATGACGTAAAAAATCTTGGCAAAACTACCGCTGAAAAACTTTGGTGCTGGAGGTGGAGGAGCGATTGAGTCAAGATAGTTTGGGTCATATGCTGGTTGAGGTGCGACAGAGTAGCTTGATGGCGTTTGGGGCATTACGGGTTGTGGTATTGGTGCTTGTGGAGTATATTCCGGCACGTTTGATACTGGTGGTTGTGGCTGTAGTATTGGGTTTGGTTGACTACCAGTTGGAGTTACTGGCTGTGTTGGTGGATTGATTGGTTGTTGGTTTGGATCCATGTGTTTTCTATTTAAGCATAATAGGGATAATTCGAAAAGCCTATCAGAGGTGGCTATTGTGTACACTGAAAGCTATAATGTAATCATGCAGGACGCAAAAGAAGAGGTGAGGGCACGGCTGAACATCGAGGATGTGATTGGCGAGTATGTTCAGTTAAAGCGAGCAGGCCGCAATTTTAAGGGTTTGAGCCCGTTTAGTGGTGAAAAAACAGCGAGTTTTTTTGTTAGTCCAGAGAAACATATATGGCATGATTTTAGTTCCGCAAAAGGTGGTGATGTCTTTAGTTTTATTATGGAGGTCGAAGGCGTTGATTTTCGCCAGGCATTGGAATTGTTGGCACGTAGGGCGGG
>JBAQWG010000004.1:0-22781 GCA_049298775.1 Saccharimonadales bacterium (SeqCode) | reverse complement strand
CTAGTGGTCAGTCAACTACACTCACAACTACCACTAAGGCCGGGACGACATATATTAATGTTATCGCAACAGAAGGACCAACTACTAAAAACAATAGTGTTATCCTAAGTGTGCAACATGGTGTTCTCGATCATTTTACTTTTGATACAATCACATCACCTCAACCAGCGTCACAACTTGTAAATATAAAAATAACGGCACTTGATGTAAATAATAATGTTGTTACGTCGTTTAATAATCAGACGGTCTTATCGGATTTATCTGGAAGCATATCACCAACACAAACTACAAACTTTAGTAGTGGAGTGTGGTCGGGGTATGTCAATATAAGTTCGGTGTATACACAAGATACCATAACGGTATCATCGGGTGCTGTAACAGGTACATCTAATCCATTTGATATTACGTCGAATTTGTTGGATCATGTTGTTATTACACCTTCGAGCACCTCAGTTGTAGCTGGTCAAAATCAAGCGTTTTTCGCTCAAGGATACGATGTATTTGGCAATGCAATCACAGGCTTGATATATTCATGGTCGACGATTGGAGCGATTGGCTCGGTTTCGCCATTATCAGGTCTTGGTACAACATTTACTGCAAGTCCTTCAACTGGTTCTGGTGTTGTTCGAGTGACTGCGACACAAGGATCTTTAACTAAGCAGGCGGATTCTGCTGTGACAATTCAGGCTGCGGCTCTCGATCATTTCTTATTTAGTCCCATGAGTGATATTACGGCAGGTCAGTCAACGTACGTTACGATTACTGCTAAGGATGGGTACGGAAATACGATCACGTCATTTGCGAATTCTATCACGCTGACTGATCAATTGAGCGGTATTATTCCGGCTACTACCGATCCATTTTCACAAGGTAGTTGGACGGGTCAAGTTTCACTACGCAAGGCGGGAAGTACGCACGTTACAGCGTCCTACGGTGCTGTTTCATCAAATTCAGATCAATTCTTTGTCAACCCTGGTGCGTTGTATGCGGCAGATATAGACCCTGCACCCGTCGTCATTACAGCTGGAAAGACTATGAGAGTCAACGGGTATGGTAGAGACCAGTATGGCAACGCTATTCAAGACGTGTCATACACATGGTCAGTCCCGAGTATTATTGGTACGGTTGATGTCGATGACGCTCAGGAAGTTAACATAACAGCTGCGCAGACGACAAAAGAAGCATCCATTAATTTGATTGTTTCATCTGGTTCGATTATTGTCAGTAAATCAGTCGATGCATCAGTGGTAGCGGATAATTTATCACAGTTTACTTTTGCATATATTAACTCTCCGCAAATTGCCGGCAGTCAGTTCTTGACGACGATTACCGCAACCGATCAATATAATAACGTAATCACAAACTTTAATAAGCAAGTTGCTTTGAATAATGGTAGTAGTTCAATATCACCGACACAGACCGGAGCATTTATTAACGGTACTTGGACTGGATCGATAACAATTACTCAAACGGCAAGTTCGGATAAGTTGATTGCGACATATGGGTCGGTACAATCTGAGAGTAACGGATTTGAAGTGAAAGCGGGTGATCAACAGGTATTTTTGACAGTCGAATCTGGCACTAATCAATCTGGTGATGCTGGAGGTAAATTAGACAATCCTTTTACTGTCAAGGCCGTTGACCTATATGGTAATCCTATGACTGACATACCGATTCGCTTTTCTATTGACTCGGTACCAGTGGACTCTACGGGTACAAATATGAGTCCACCAACAACAGCGACAGACAATGAAGGCTTGGCCCGCTCAACTATGACACTGGGTAATAAAATAGGTACATATATTGTTACTGCAAGTATAGATGGTCGTTCATCTGTCGGTGTAAGTTTCTATGCATCAGCGGGCACGGCAGTAGCTACATCAGTGAAAATAAGCCCAAGTTCAACGGTGCTTCTTACGAACAGCTCGCAACAGTTCGCCGCTGAAGTATTTGATAGTTATGGCAATGAGGTTACAGGCCAGACGCCAGTATGGTCGGTTGTTGCCGGTGGAGGTTCGATTACTACCGATGGACTATTTACGGCCGGTACATCAACAAAAGTCTTTACTAACACCGTTCAGGCTTCGGTTGGTGGCGCTGAAGGTTATGCAACGGTTACCGTTACAACATTACCTGGTTTGACTGGCGACAACAGAGATGGGTCAGGTGAGATAGAAAGGCTTGTCCTTACGCCTAAAAATGCAACAATTCAAGTTAATAAGACGTTGGGTTATTCGGTTGTAGCCCTAGACAGATACAATCAAGAGGTGCCCGCGAATAAGCTTGAGTATGCTTGGCAAGCAAAGGGCGGTAGTTTATCGTCAACTAACGCCTCGCAAGTGACATTTACAGCTAGTTCGTCCGTTGAGCCGGCACAAATAGAAGTAGTTGTCTCTCAGCCTGATAAGCAATTGACGAAATCGGTTACTGCTCCAATTAAAGTTACTCCCGATCCAAGAGGTTATCTAGCGCTTACAACCCCTAAGGACAAAATAGCTTCTGGAGAAGAATTTGAAGTGACGATATCAGCATACAAGGGTGACGGATCGATTGATGAGAAGTTCGAGGGTCCAGTACAGTTGAGCGATTCTACTGATACGATTTCACCACAGGCAACAGGGAAATTTGTCAATGGTACGTGGTCAGGAAAAATTGCGATAAATACAGCAAATCTAGCAACTGTAGTAAGGGCTGCGGGCGCTGAGCGTGAAGGTGTCAGTAAAAATATCAAGATTGATAGTAAATATAAATTTGAAAATACCAATGCAACAGGTATATTGGGTGTTGTTTACAGTACAATAAGCAGTATTGGTGAATGGATAGCAAACTTTGTACACTCATTCTTTAAGGTGTCTACGAATTTCCCTGAAACGACACGTAATGTGGCCGCTAGTCTTGTTGCTATAGCGGGAATTGCTGGGGCTACCTATGGGTTTGGTCGATCAGCTTCTCGAGCTATGGAAGCCATAGGCCGTAATCCGTATGCAAAAGGCAAGATAATCGGTAGTCTGTTTATAACAATATTTGTCAGTTTGTTGTTTGTAGGCGCGGCGTTCTTAATAGCTGGATTTATAAAGTTCTTCTAACATGAAAAAGCAAGTACAAACAAACTATCGTCGAATGAGGCTAAAGCTTATGAAGCGTTGGTATATACTAGTCTCTCGGTATTTTGATATTGTAGCGTATTCACGTAAGCACAGTAAGATGACTGGGGCAATAATATCTTCTAGTTTAATAATTATAATTATGACCGCGGTGTTCGTACTTGCATCATTTCAGGCTAGTGCACAAACAAAAACATTGGGAGCGAGCGATATACTAGAGGGCACAATGCAGTACGGTACGACGCAATTAACAAATCAAAATACACGATTGTCGTTGCAACAAGGAGTAGTTGGCTCGTGGGATAGCTCGACAATTGACGGTATTCAACCGCTTGAGACTGTGTCTCGCGGAACGCCGTCGTTTGCTCGTGGACCGAATGATACGATATATCATATTCAGTCTTCAGATGGTCAATGTTTTTTTAGATCATATGATACCCAATTACAAAAATGGAATATTCTCAAAAGTGTGCCGGTAGGATGTGGCTCAGGTACTAAGATAGTTGGAGACGGCACAAAATATATTTACTATTTGCCTGGTGGCTCAACGAGTTTGCTGTATAGATATGATATTGGATCGGATACGTGGCAAAAATTGTCAGATACCCTATCACAGGTCAGTGGTTATGTTGACGCTTCATATGTCGTGAGAAATAACCAAGGTTATATATATTTGTTCAGAGGTGCATCATCGGCATCTTTTTTGCAATACAGTGTCACAACTGACCAATGGAACACTATGGCACCATTTCCAACTAGCTCAAATGTCAATACGGGCATCGCTATGGCGTGGGATGAAGCTGATTCGATTTATGCAATCAGTAATGACATCGGTGAATTTAAAAAATATTCAATTACAACAAACACTTGGACAAGCCTGACTCAAGTAGATATGTCATATAATAATCGACAGACCCTGAATTATGTATCTGGTAAAATCATAGCGACTCAATTAAAAATGCACGGCTCTCGTGATCGAGCAATACTAAAGTCATATACTATAGCGACAAATACATGGTCAACACTAGCTTCTCCACCTGTCGGATCAACAGTATATGATTTCTCGCCAGCTTCCACCTATGACGGTTCTCGGTATTTGTATGCACAGTACGGTACGGAAATATATCAAGATATTTATAGATATGACACTCAAGCAAATACGTGGAATGCTGCATCATTATTTACCAATATAGAAACAGATAATACAGACTGGCATCACGATGTTATTTATGATGGTGCGCAAACCGTTTACTATACGGGTGGTGATGGCGGTGATAGCGTCGACAGAGTATATAAGTATGATTTAGTAACAAAGCAAGCTACGCAAATCGGTAACCAAATTAATACTAAGAGCGGCTGGACTGGTGTGTATAAATCCGGGTCATTGTACATGTTACCGTATGAGAATAACAATATATTTCAAAAGTATGATGTAGCGACAAATTCATGGACTCAACTGAGTGATTTACCGTATGCTACGTCTGGTTGGGGCGGAGAGTCGATAGTTGATGGAAATGACGGCTATCTATATATCTCTTTTGGTAATAGGCGAGAGTATTTTAGATATCATATAGCAACTAATACCTGGCAATCACTATCATCGATACCCCTGAAAGTAAGTTCTGGTGGCGGATTGACGCGTATTGGTACGACAATTTATGCCTCTACTGGAGGCGGCACTGGTTCGTTGTATCGGTATAGCATAACAAATAATACTTGGTCACAGGTTAGTAATTATATTCCAAATGGCAAGATTGACCAAGGTGGATATATTACATCGGATGGATCTCGCTATTTATATATAGGCACAGGTACGCGAACCGATCCTCAGAACCGACGGCTCTTTCGATTTGATACGACAAATGATACGTGGCAACGACTAGCGGATACACCTGCTCCAACTAATGTCGGTGCGTCTGCCTTTTACGATACCACTAATAGCAAATTATATGTTTCGCAGTCAATGACTTCCGGTAGGTTATGGAGCTGGACGCCGAATGGAGCGAACTATGTACCATCAGGTAATTGGTATTCAAAATCTATTTCATTAACACAAGTGCAGTCGTGGCAATCACTCCAATCGACTATAGGTGGAACTGGTACCGCAACCATATATACGCGCACATCGCCAAATGGTCGTATCTGGACAGACTGGCAGGCGGTAGTAGGTACTTCGATACAATCGCCTGTGAATAGCTATATTCAACTAAAAGTCACTCTGAACGGAAATGGTAGTACAACGCCAACTATATCGGATTTTAATATCCAATATACTCAGGAATCGGATGTTCCTACGTTGCCATCTCAAATGATAGTTTTTGCTAATAAGGGCAGTACGGCTCAGCTTACTTCTGGACAGACATACGAACATCAGCACCCGTATTTTACATGGCAAGGTGCAACTGACGGCGCGAACGGGTCGGGTATTGACGGATATTATGTATATTTCGGCACTAACTCGTCTGCCGACCCAGCGATCGATGGTAATTATCAACATGGTGCAGATTATGTCGCAACAACACCTATGACTGCAGGCGAAGTTTACTATCTACGGATAAAAACAAAAGACAAGCTAGGTTATGTCAGTTCTACTGCTACTTATTTTAGCTACAGGTATTGGTATATTTCGCCTCCTGGTACACAAATAATGACCTCAGACCAGGATTTCAACACTGGAGTTAATACCAAAGTTTCAATTTCTGGCAATTCTATGCAGCTACGCAAGCTCGATAACGGCTCCTGGGCAACAGGTGCTGTCGATGCATTACCCGATACACCATATGGATCATCAGAAGTTATCGTCGATAACTATTTATATATGATGAGGGGTAACAATACGGATACAATGTGGCGATACGATGTAGTGAATCGTGTATGGCAAACAATGGCGAATGCACCGGGCGTAGTTACAGCAGGTAGTAGTATGACATATGACGGAAGCCGATATATATATATAATAGCGGGTGGAAATACAAATAATTTCTACCGCTATGACACGATGAACGATTCATGGCAAACGAGAGGTACATTACCTTCAGGCGCTCAAATTGGTTCGGATATAAGTTATATAGGTAATGGTAAAATAATTATGATGCTTACGGGGGGCCGTGAATTTTATATTTATGATATAGCTACAAGTATTTTTGAGACTCGTCAAAGTTATCCTTCCTCGGTCACATACGGCGGTTCGGGTATTTGGTATGATGGTGACGATAGCGTATATGTTAATATGGGCTCAGCATCTATATGGGATTTTTACGATAATAATAGGACGAATTTTACCAAGTACTCAATATCAAATGATACGTGGCGTTCGCTTGCGTCGCCGCCAGTCAGTACAATTTATAATCAAAATAATCTCGTAGGTGACGGGCATGGCGGACTCTATGTTTTTACTAGCAATGAGTATACATATTTGGGAGACAAGCAGAGGGCGTATCGTTATGATATAGCGAGTGACGAGTGGTCGGAAGCGCCAGGCTTAACATCGCAATCGATTTACGGATCTGCTGTATCTGACAACAATAGGTATGTTTACATTGTCCCATCTAACGCCGGAACAAGCAGGCAATTAGTACGATATGATACATGGAATAAAAACTATACTCCTGCAACAAAAAATATCGATAAATGGGAACGCGTATTGTGGGATTATCCTTCAAATTCTTGGAGGTGGAAACAGGGAAATTCGACAACGGCGACGTATGATGGATCGAAATATATATACGCGATCGGCGCAGACGAAGGCTACTCGTCGTATTTTGTGCGATATGATCCTGCAACTGGAAATACAAAATATCTTCCTCCGCCATACTATGCATCTATAGGCGGTTCGCTGGCATATATAGACGGCTACGTTTATTATATAAGGTCTGGTAATTCACGCGAACTGCTTCGTTATGATATCGCTAGCGAACAATGGGTCCGTATGGCTGATTTACCAGGCAACGCGTATCGACCAGGATCATCAACACTGCAAACAGTAGGCTCTTCGCTATATGCGCTGAGAGGCAATAACTCAGGTCTCTACAGATATACACCGGATTCTGGTGGCGGTAGCTGGAGCACGATGGCCAGTGCGCCAGGTACTATACTTAACGGTTCTGCAGTCTATGATAGCCAGAATGGATATATTTATGTAATTGCAGGAGGAGACACGGCAAACTTCTATCGTTATTCTGTAGGTTCAAATACGTGGTCAACGATGTCATCCCTTCCTGTATCATCGGCATATGGCAGTGCTCTTACTATGAATAACGGTAAGATATACGCTAGTGCTGGTTCATGGTCGAAAAGTATGTATGTTTATGATGTATCGGCTAACAGTTGGTCTCAGGGTGCAGATACGCCCGAGCCATTCAGGTACGGAGCGACACTTATAAAGTTAAATAATAATAAAGCACTAGTTTTTGCTGGCGACGACAGCCCTGATATTTGGCAATTTAATTTCCCAGGAACTAATACTGCCTATGAAGGTAGCGCGACGCATACGTCGCAGACGTTTACTATTCCCGGCATATATGATTATGCAGGCATAACATCACAGGTGGACATGCCTGAGGGTACAAGTATAGAATTTTTCACGCGCACTTCAGATAATGGTACCGATTGGAATGAATGGTCGCGAGCTGATGAAGTGAAGCAATATAGCGGGCAAATGACTGTCAAAGTTACTTCGACACCTCGCCTATACACGCAAATAAAAGTCGTTCTTGAGTCAAATGACAACTTATATACGCCAACTGTCAGTAGCTATGCTCTTAATTATTACTATGATGTCGATGCTCCGACTAACCCATCCGTATTAGAAGTTCGCCAATCAACTGTAGACAGTACTGTGTTGACGAGCAATATTTGGTATAATCATCCGGCGCCTGTTTTTGATTGGCCAGATCCGGGCCAGCCAGGAGGCGCAACTGACGGGCCAATTGGTTCAAACCTCGCAGGGTACTGGGTGTATCTTGGGACGGATGCAACTGCTTCACCACGAACTGCCGGTCAATTTGTCACTGATACAAGCTTTGTGCCAAATCTTCAGTCTTCGGGCACATATTATTTGCGTATACAATCTCAGGATGTTACTGGTAACGTAGATGGAAACATATTTGCACCATTTATCTATAAATTCGATAAAGATCCTCCTACGGCACCAAATCTTATAACTGTTACACCTGGTGGATATACGACAACAAATAACTTTACGTTTGATTGGTCGGCCGCGTTTGATGCGCATTCGGGTATTTTAAATTACTGCTACCACACAGGTGCCACTAGTGGACCTTTTGCTGCGGAAGCGTGTCAGCCGACTCGAAATCTTACAGATATATCCGCCGCTTATCGTACGGGCACTAATGTTATGTATATACGGACAATTGATAAGGCTGGCAACTATTCACCTTCGGATACAACTGTTTCCTACTATTATTCGACAGATCCGCCAAGTCCGCCGACTAATCTGAGAGCGATACCGCCAACTTCTCCCCAGAATCTTTTTGCATTCGCTTGGGACTTACCGTCATTATACTCAGGAGACCCGGATCAACTAACGTACTGCTACAGCATCAATGAGCTACCTTCCGCTATTAACACAACATGCACAGACCAGCTTTTCATTTCTGCATTCAAGGCGGCGACGCGTCAGGGTACGAATATTATCTATATGGTAACAAAAGATGAAGCAAACAATGTTAATTGGAATAACTATACTAGTGGCAATTTCATCGCAAATACTGTTTCGCCTGGGATACCTCTTAATCTTGTAGTGACAGACACGTCTGATCGTGTTGCTGGACGCTGGTCTCTCACGGCGACGTGGGACAGCCCAACTTTTGAAGGCAATGGTATCGAGGAGTATGTAATTGAGCGTTCTCCAGACGGTCACTCATTTACAGAAATCGGAAAAACTAGTACTGTCGCATTCGTTGACTTGGGCGTAGAGCCTGGTGAGACATATTACTATCGTATTAGGGCGGCAGACAATGTCGATAATAGGGGTGGTCCATCGGGGACAGTTTCCGGATCGCCAAAAGGAAGTTTTAACACGCCTCCAAACATTGTCGTTCAGCCACATGCTCAAGCTGGATTTGACCAAGCGACTATCAAATGGGCTACGGATCGTTCATCGACAAGTTTCGTTTATTACGGCACTAATCCAAGTAACTTAAACCAAAGTAAAGGAACTCTTGAGACAACGACGGATCATTCTATTACTATCGATGGCCTTAATCCATCAGCAACCTATTATTATCGAGTACAAAGCTTTGATAATGAACGCACATACAGCCTTGCCGATGCATTTTCGCAAATATATTACGTCAAGACAACAGAGACAGCTAGAATATTTGATGTTAAGAGTAGTGATACAACATTGAATAGTACGGTATTGTCCTGGCAGACAAGTGTTCCTACTAAAATAAGAATTGAATATGGAACTACTCTTTCGTATGGTCTTAGTGAATCCAGTGAGGATGATTACAGTACAAATCATACTTTCAAACTTGCGAACCTTGAAAGTGGCACGACGTATCACTACCGTATAGTGGCTACGACCGCCTTTGGAAGTGTAATTCGTAGTGATGACTATACTATGACAACTATAGCTCGTCCGGTTGTCAGCAGTGTACGATTCAATCCAATCCAAGACTCGCCAACAACGGCCGTAAGGGTGACGTGGAAGACTAACGTTCCTACATCATCGACGGTCAGGTATCAAGGCTCAGGCGTTAATAAGGAAGAAACGACGAGCGCATTTTTGACTGAGCATGATATGATATTGAGCGACCTAGCGAGTAGTACTGACTACGCGATTACTGTTGAAGGGCGGGACCAGTACGGCAATCCGACCGCATCCGAGACGCAACGCTGGAAATCAGGTTTCGATACTCGCTCACCTGACATTAGTGATGTAAACTTAAGTATGACGACGACAGAGGGGGTGGGCAATACTAGGGCTCAACTTATCGTAAGTTGGAAAACCGACGAACCATCAACATCGCAGGTCGCATATGGAAAATCAAAGGATAAAAAATTAAATAAAATGACTCCGATCGACACTGAGCCGACCACTAATCATGTTGTGATTATTTCGAATCTTGATCTGGCTGATATCTATAAGATCCAAATCTTGACGAAAGATATAAGTGGAAATCAGACGCAAGGATCATCGACATTGGTAGTGACGCCCGATAAGGAAACTAATGTGCTCGATAGCGTCATAACGTTAATGCAAAGGTTATTTAGGTTTTAATATATGGATAATGGTGGGATATCTGATCGCGATACAAATCTCGATCACGAGGTTAAGGCGCCTATTCTTGAGGCCACTGGAGCATCTCGTATTTATAAAGTTGGTGATACATTAGTGACAACTGTTAGCGATGTCACACTACAAGTTGGCTATGGTGATTTCGCTGTCATATTTGGACCTTCAGGTGCTGGTAAATCGACACTATTGAATATGTTAATGGGACTCGAAAATCCTGATGTGGGCGAGGTTTTCTTGAAAGGTGAGTCATTATATGGCTACAGTGAAGAAGAGAGGACCGTTCTAAGAGGTAAAAAAATTAGTTATTTACCCCAGAGTCAATATTGGATTGAGTCTATGGATATTACGGATAACGTGGCCTTGCCACTTATTTTACAGGGATGGAAATATCGTGATGCTCGCCCAAAAGCCCGAGAGTGGTTGGACAAACTTGGTCTAAAGGATCTGATTGACCATAAACCATCCGAGTTATCATCTGGTCAACAGCAAAAAGCGGCACTAGCTCGTGCGCTTATCAAGGATCCATGGTTGATTTTCGCCGATGAGCCAACAGCACATCTTGATTCTAAATCAGTAGAAGAAGTGACCAATTTACTACTATCCAATGCTAAAGAGCACGGAATTACGATCATAATGGTAACTCATGACCTCAATTTCTTGAAACTATCAAAAAAGTGGTTTTTCATGAAAGATGGCCGTCTTTGGGATATTAAGGATAAGCGCAATCCATTTAATAATATTCGTGACGTTCTTGCATATATTGAGTCTGGTAAAGCAGACGGAGAACAACAATGAGAATGAGCCGATTTCTTATTCGGTTAGCTCTACTAAATACGTTTAAGCGTAAAGTACGCGCAGGTTTGGCTATCGGAGGAATTGCTTTAAGTAGCGCAGTGATGGTTCTACTGTTTGGTGTCAGTGATGGCCTTAAGTCACTAGTGACAGAAGAAGTGTCAAATGCGGAAGTTACAAGTGTTATTACTGTAAATCAGCGAAACGTGCAACAAGTAATTCTTGACCAGCAAAGAATTTCAACAATAAAATCAATAAGTGGTGTCGCTGATGTACAACAACTTGTAGGCTTAGTTGGTGAAATTAGGTATCACGGTAGTACTGTCAATCTGCCATTATATGCAATAACAGATGATTTTTTTAGAGCGAGCCCAGTTCAAAAAGTTTCCGGAATAGTCGACAGGCAACCCAAAGGAATGAATGTAATTCTCAGTTCCAAGGCGCTTGAAACATTTGGAGTAGAGCCTGGTGATGCAATTGGTCGCAGTGTGTTACTGAAAACTACCATACCTGAGGCATATACCGAGCAAGGTAAGACAGAGAGCGAACGATCGATCAAAGAGGATACTTTTACGGTGGTTGGAAGTATAGATAGAGGTAACTTGCCAGTTGCTTATGTACCTATAGAATATCTTGTCCAAAAGGGGCTTACTAACGTGTCCCAACTTAAGGTAACCGCAACATATCCAGAAAAGATTCCTTCAATTAGAGAGTCGATAGAACAAATGGGATACCAGACGACTAGTGTTCAAGATTCTATTGATCAGGTAAATAGAATATTCGATGTCATCCAGAGTATTATTCTTCTTTTTGGTATTATCGCACTTGTCATTACGATTGTCGGCACCTTTAGTGTTATTACGCTTACTTTAATGGAAGAGATGAAACAAATTGGATTTTTGAGGCTAATGGGTATGCAAAAGACTGCAGTAGGTTTTCTTTTTACTACTCAAGCTGTCATGCTGACGCTGATAGGTGCTGTATTAGGAACTGTGATTGGAGTGGCTTTTGGTATGATAGCCAATGGCGCAGCGCAAGCTCTCGTAGGGGACACTGCTTTTACGGGAGATGTTTTTGTATTTAAAATACCCGTCTTACAGATTATAATAATACTTATGCTGTCCGTACTGCTTGGGTGGCTTATTGGTCTCACACCGGCTAAAAAAGCCGTTTCAGTCGGACCGCTAGAGGGGTTACGTACATAAATGATCCCAGAAAACGCAATTACAACTGGACTTATAGTAATAGGTATCATCTTATTGCTAATCTTTTTGGTGCGCGTGTGGATACTAGTGCGACGTTTAAGCGCATCGTTTGGAAAGCTGGGGTTTTTAGTTAGGGAGGATGCTAAGAAATACTTTGATGATGCTTCGAACAAAATTGTCGACACGAACGGTCAGTTCCAGCAAGCTTACCAGAAAATCGTAGAAGACGGTACGAGAGTGGCCTTAGCTGAAAAAGGTATGATTACAGAGAAGATTCTTGTAGATGCGCACAACAGAGCTAATGAAATCATATTGTCCGCCAGAACCGATGCTCAACAGATAATACAGGCCTCTCAAAAGGATGCGGATGAGCATTCCGAAAAGATGCTCCAGCAGACAGGTAGTGCTATAGCGTGGGTGTTGTCGCAGTATTTGCATGAAACATACACGACAGAACAGCACGAGAAGCTTATAGAAAAACAAGTAAGGATGTACATTGATGAACAAAGAAAATAACGATAATCGCCAAACGTCTGATTCTCAGCAGGCTATTGGCCGTGAAGTTATGTCTGTATTGAATTCCTGTACGCTTAATATGCCCAAAGAGCAAACGCTTCAGGAGTTACTTATTGTAGTTGAGCGACTTACTTTTAGTAGGGAAAGTATGGGAAGCGATTTATCGATGGCGACTGTCGAAGACGTACTTGGTGGAGACGTGACGCCAGACATCATAGAATTTGTTCATTGGATGCATCGACGTAAACTGCTCGGTTTATTGGTAGGTGAAAATGGTCGTACATTCCTTAGGTTCTCTACCCGGTATTATCGTAGCATTAAAGAAGTTAGGTGTATCACACCGATTACAATAAGTGAATCGTATAAAATCAAGTTACTGACGCATCTCAGGATGATTTATCCTGAACCGGCTAGAATTGTTTTCGAAGTAGTACCTTCTCTTATTCTAGGCTGCATAATAGATGACGGGGTAGACCGCGTGGATATGAGCTTGATGAGCGAGTCGCCACAATTGATAAAAAAATACATAACAGCCCTAAAGCCGCTGGGAGATCATTCCCATGGAGTCTAATGTTGGGCGCGTTGAATCTGTTCGTAGTGAGATATGTATTGTTACTGGGCTTGGAGGCGTGGGACTAAGTAATGTGGTCGCCTTTTCATCAGGTGCAACTGGTATTGTACTTGGTTTTGAGCAGCAAACAGCACATGTTATTATGCTCGAAGCATATGATCAGGTGAAAAAGGGTGACTTAGTGCGTGTTGTCGCACTCTGCCCTACGATTGATGTCAGTAGGAATCTACTTGGTAGGGTGATTGATCCTCTTGGAAGACCGCTAGATGGGCATGGAGCAATTGATTTGATTAACGCCGTTAAGTTACCCATAGAGGCAAAAGCGAAACCAATATATCAGCGTGCGCTTGTGAGTAGGCCACTTCAGACAGGATATACACTTGTTGATTCTCAAATTCCCATTGGCTTAGGACAGAGGGAACTACTTCTCGGTGAACATAAAACCGGTCAGGTTGATATTGCGATTGATGCAATATGTAATCAAGCACGGCTCAATACTGGCGTTATATGTATATATGTTGCGATCGATGCTGAAGTGTCTGTAACTAAACGTAACGTTGAGCGCCTTAAGCAAGTAGGTGCTCTTGAGCAAACTGTCGTAGTTTTTGGTCGTACGGCTTCAGCGGCTTCTCTCAACTACATTACTCCAATGGTCGGTATGACTATAGCTGAATGGTTTATGAGCCAGGGTCATGACGTCTTGATAGTATTTGACGATTTGACGCGTCATGCTAAGGTCTATCGTCAGCTATCTCTCCTATTAAATCGCCCAGCCAGTCGAGAGGCATATCCTGGTGATATTTTTTATCTTCATTCACGATTACTTGAACGTTGTGGTGCGTTTAACGAACGCGCGGGTGGCGGTACTATCACAGCATTACCAATAGTTGAAACTTCAACCGAGGAAGTAACGGACTATATTACGACTAATCTCATGTCTATTACTGACGGCCATGTATTATTTCGTCGGTCTTTGGCGAATAAAGGAATGCGTCCACCAATTGATAGTGGCTTCTCGGTGTCGCGTATCGGAGGTCGCATACAACCTAAGTTCATACGTCAGTTATCCGATCAGTTGAAGGATACTCTAACGCGCTATAGTGAGATTGAGCGATTTATCGCTTTCGGAACCGACCTTAATAGTGAGTCGTTGTCAATATACGAATTAGGATTGAGAGCACACGCGCTTCTTGACCAATCATCAGATGAGTATTTTACGCCATTACAGCAGGGTATGATACTCTACTTCCTTACGAGCAAAAAAGCCCTTAGCTGGGATCATAATCAAATGAATGAACTGCGCCAGCAGTTATTTGACTTTATGGCGAAAACACCTTATAACAAGTTACTTGTTCCAAGTCTGTTGACTACTTATGATGAGCATTCCATACAGCCATTCGAAGAGTGTATTAAAGATTTCAGTAAAGATTCAACAACCGTTAAGCCAAAAGACAAAGAAATACGACTTGTGGCGGAAACAGAAACGATTAGTGGTATTCTAAAAGATAACGAGGATATGTTCCATGACAAAGCTTGACGGTCTTAAACAAGAAATGAATACTATGAAAGATCTTGAAGATCTTACAAACATGCTTGAACAAATAGCTGCTCGTGATATAGCGGTAATGCGGACAGAAATACTCCAAAGTCGTCCGTTTTTTCAGGAATTTTGGCGAATATATGGCATATTAAAACAGCTTACGCCACCTCCACCAGAGGTAATCCATCGTCAACTCGTGGTTGTCATCGGTATTGATTGGGGTATGCCAGGAAATCTATTACATAGAGTTTTAGAAGTTGCTGAGAAGGAATTTGAGGAACATAGTGCCGACCTACTATTGATAGGAAAAATGACACACCGACAATTCAAGAACCAGAGCGACAGGACAGTCCATCTTTTCTCGGCGCCAAAGAAGTCGTCGCTTCGGGATATTGAGCCTATTTATGCACTTGTATCAAAATATGCTCATACGATATTCGTGTATCCTAGCTTCGAAAGTTTATCTAAACAAAAAGTAGAAATAAATTATTTGACTATTAACGAAAAAGATAATAAAAAAGCGGAAGGTCAAGAGCAAGTAAAATTAGATGAAAATATAGCTGTAGATCGCTTTATTATTGAACCAAATGCGCAAGAGATATCAAATTACATGAACCAAACCGTTGTTGGTTTGTCGCTGTACCACTACATGGCGGAAGCTATGTTGGCCTATAGTGCTGCCCAAATGGTTTCCATGCGAGATTCATATGACAACGCCAAGGATGCATCAAAATCACTACAACAACGCTATCATAAGGCGCGTCGTGAAACTATTGACTCTAAGTTACGCGAACTTTATGGTGCGCGCATCGGAGGCCAGATGTGAGCGAGCTCAACCGTTACAACATGGGGTCGGTAGTAAGGGCCGTGGGGCCTATTGTTGATGTCGAATTCGACATGCTGATGCCCCCACTCGGTCGTGCGCTACGAGTAGAAAAGTCAGAACTTGTATTAGAAGTTATAGAATATATAACAGATCGAGTCGTAAGATGTATAGCGTTAAACTCGACCGATATGATTGCGCAGGGTTCGCCAGTTATTGATACGCAAACTCCATTGAGTATACCCGTAGGCAAAGGCATGTTAGGTAGGGTACTGAATGCATTTGGGCAACCGTTGGACGGAGAGGAGCCATTTATTGAGGAAGGTCAAATGGCTATCGTCAGGCCAGCTCCAGAATATGATGAAATAGATAGCAGTCTTGAAATTTATGAAACTGGCATAAAGTCACTAGACTTTTTTTCACCTTTTCCAAAAGGTGGTAAAATCGGCTTATTCGGCGGTGCTGGTGTCGGTAAGACCGTCATTATCACCGAACTGATTCATAATATTGTCAGTAGCATGCAGGGTTTGTCTGTTTTTATTGGTGTAGGCGAGCGAACTCGTGAAGGCCATGAGCTTATAGAAGAATTACGGGAAAAAGATCTACTGAAGAATGTTGCATTAATTTATGGTCAGATGAACGAAACTCCAGGAGTTCGTTTTCGAGCTGCGCATGCTGGTCTAACAGTAGCTGAATATTTAAGAGACACCTTAGGTAAAGATGTACTGCTATTTATTGATAATATTTTTCGTTATGCTCAAGCCGGCAATGAATTATCAACTATTTTAGGCCGTATGCCATCAGACACAGGATACCAGCCAACATTAGGACAAGAAATAGGCCAAATTGAAGAACGGATAGCATCGACAAAGCACGGAGCCATTACCTCTGCACAGGCAGTCTACGTGCCTGCAGATGATTTCACAGATCCCGCCGTAGAGGCAATTCTTAATAAACTCGATGCTAGCGTAATACTGTCACGAGATCTTGCGCGTATGCGAATTTATCCCGCAATTGATCCTCTTCGCTCTAGCTCAGTATTGGTTAATAAAAAGAACCTTACTGAAGAGCATTTTGATACAATCAAACTGGCTAAGCAAACACTTGAACGCAATGAAGAGCTTAAAAGTATTATTTCCGTCCTTGGTAAAGATGAACTATCACCGGATGATCGTTTGACAGTCGACCGCGCAGAGCGTCTTATAAAATTTTTAACTCAACCATTTTATAGCTCTGAAAACTATACTGGAATGAAGGGTGTGTTTGTGCCTCTGGCCGATACAGTAAAGGGTATTCGGAAGATTGTAAACGGTGATTTAGACAAAATACCACCCGAGTATTTCTACATGAAAGGTAAGATTGAAGAGGTAGAAGAAGAATGGCAGAAAAAGACGAGTTCAAGCTAACGGTGACCAACGAAAAGGGCGTATTGTATTACGGTTCTTGTGATATATTGTTTCTTCCAACTTCTAGAGGCGAAATTGCTATCATGAAACACCATACTCCAATGATTATGAAACTTTCGGCTGGTGATGTGCGTATGAAAACATCATCACGGACTGAAACTATAGTTAGTCTTACTACTGGTGTTGTATATGTAGCACAAGATGAAGTCTCCGTACTAGTAGATTTGTAATTGTATTAGTATGGATAGGCAACTGGTATACTAAGCATATGGCATCATTTAGTTTTGATATAGTGTCTGAGTATGACAAAGCGGAGATGAATAACGTCTTTTTGCAGTCGGAGAAAGAGATTGCGAGTCGTTATGATTTTAAAGGCACGCCAGCATCAATCGAATGGCTTGGCGATAAAAAGGGTTTTAAAGTGATTGGTAGTAACGAGTTTCAAATTGATTCTATCATCGATATAATTCGAAAAAAGCTCGCTACGCGCGAAATAAGCAGTAAAGTCCTTGATCTTAGTAAAGTTATATCTGAAAGTAATCTCAAGGCGACTAAGGATATTCCATTTGCCGAAGGTCTCGATCAGGACAAAGCGAAGAAAATTACTGCATTGATTCGTGAACAATTTTCAAAAGTTAAACCGCAAATTCAGGGTGATGCAGTTCGTGTATCAAGCAATAGCAAAGATGAGTTGCAGTCGGTTATGACAGTTATTAAGGCGGCTGATTTTGATTTTGTAACATCTTTTACGAATTATCGCTAACTGATTTTACCAACACTGACGATAATAGCTAGTCCAATGGCTCCAACAATCCAACCACCAATAACATCGCTTGCATAATGAGCACCTAAATATATTCGCGATAAGCTAACTATCAGGATGCATACCAAAGCCACTAACCAAGATGAAATTTCAAGCATTGGCCATTTATTCGTTATGACAAGTGCAGCTAAGCCGAAACTGACTAGTGACCCAATTGCGTGGCCACTTGGAAAACTGTACGTATTGAAAAACATGGTTTCTACGTAATCTGTGCGTGGTCGTGTACGACGTAAAATAATTTTAAGAATTGCACCTACGAGAATTGTGACTATAGCTGTAGATCCAATAGTTATATAGAAAGCTTTATTAAGAGCTAGCCCGTATCCTAAAACGGTGGCTCCAATACCAACGGTGACAACGGGCTCGCCAATCCAGGTAAATCCTACCATTATTGGCCGTATGCTTTTGGGTAGGCGGGTAACTTGCTTGCCTACGAGCTTGTCAAACACTCGAATCTTATCTCTCAAGATACACCTTTTGCTTGTGTTTTTGTTGATCTTTGCGCAAGAGGTGTTTTAGAGAGCGGCATAACGCGCCAGGCTAAAATAATTGCGAGAATTACCGCAAAGCCACACATGACGGAAGGAATACCAGCTATGGTCGAAGGGTCAATGATATTTGCAAGAGTCGTGGGAATTATAAACGAAGCGTAGCCAGCGACCATCCAACGCATAGCCGGTGCTATTTTAGGTGACTTGCGTGCCAAAAACACAGCCATGCCTATTGATACCAATAACCATCCGTAGTAATAGATTGCAAATATATATGACCCTATGTTGTTAACGTTAAATATTGCATAGTTGGCACTACAGGTCGTCCCCATTAATGCATTTCCAGCTGTTGAGAAATAGATGACATAAGCTATAGCAGTTCCATATGCAGCACCTAGTATGGTGAGGTTCGATGTTTTTGCTAACGTCAGTACTAAATGTAACCCTATAGCTGGCATCAATGTGATTGATGCGTAGCCTAATCGAGCCCAGTCAATATGATTAAGTCCCAGTCCACCACAAATCATATACTCCGTTAACTGAAATGTGCCGAGTAAAAACAACATTGATAATACTAAGCGTGTAACTATATTAATTTTATACCTGAATAAAACATAGAATGCAAAGCCGAACTCAACAAAAAACGTCGCAAGCATAACTGATGGCGAAAAGCAGAGCATTTTGTTGCCGTACTTTTTATACATATTAACTATAAAGTATAACATAAGCCAATCTACTAGTTGGAACTATGTAATACTTTATGCTATATTAGGGTTTATACGTGCTATTTTTTATGGCAAAAAATAGCTATCAATATTTAACTACAGAGGAAACAGAGTAATTACTATGGCCCAAAAAGTTGTCCCACTAAAGGATTTTCGTAACATTGGTATTATTGCCCATATTGATGCAGGCAAGACAACAACCACAGAAGGAATTTTGTATCGAACCGGCTTAAGCCACAAGATTGGTGCTGTTCACGAAGGTGAAACGACAACTGACTGGATGGCACAAGAACGCGAACGCGGTATCACTATCACCTCCGCTGCAGTCACTGCATTCTGGAAAGATCACAAGATTAACATCATTGATACTCCTGGGCACATCGACTTTACGGCCGAGGTTGAGCGTTCTTTGCGTGTTCTTGACGGTGCCGTGACGGTATTTGACGGTAAGATGGGTGTTGAGGCACAGACCGAAACTGTATGGCGTCAAGCCAACAAGTATGGTGTTCCTCGTATTTGTTTCATAAATAAGATTAATCAAATTGGTGGTGACTTCTATAAATCACTTGATACGATTCATAATCGTCTAAGTAAGCACGCCCTTCCAGTACATCTTCCAATTGGTTTCGAAAAAGAAATCAATGGCGTGGTTGACCTTGTCGATATGAAGGCTTACACATATGGTGATTATACCGACCACGAGATGGTTGTTGGAGAAATCCCTGCTGATATGCTCGAAAAAGCAAAGAACGCTCGTAGTCTTTTGGTAGAAGCGGCTGTCGAGGCTGACGATGAACTGTTTGAGAGGTTCTTGGAAAAGGGTGAAGAATCGATAACTATTGATGAACTCAAGTCGGCTCTTCGAAAGCGCGTCCTTTCAGCTGACTTTTACTTGGTTACCGGTGGTGACGGTCGTGGTGTCATGGTCGAGAAGGTTCTTGACCTTGTCGTTGACTATCTTCCATCACCTCTTGATATTCCTGCGATTCAGGGAACTAATCCAAAGACTGGTGAGGTTATTGAGCGTCACCCCGACGACAAAGAGCCTCTTTCTGCTCTTGCATTTAAAATTGCAACGGATCCATTTGTTGGGCGTTTAATATTTGTTCGTGTATATAGCGGTAAGCTTTCTGCTGGTTCATATGTTCTCAATACCACAACTGGCGAGAAAGAGCGTATAGGTCGTGTTGTTCGTATGCATGCTGATAAACGCGAAGATATCGACGGTATTAGCGCAGGTGATATCGCAGCGGTCGTTGGCCTCAAGGGTACATTTACAGGACATACGCTTGCCGATCCTTCAAACCCTATTACGCTTGAAGCAATTACTTTTGCGGAGCCACCTGTTTCTATCGCCGTCGAACCAAAAACCAAGGCAGATCAGGAAAAAATGGGTATCGCGTTGCAACGTCTATCAGAGGAAGACCCAACCTTCCGTGTTCACACTGACGAAGAGACCGGACAAACAATTCTATCGGGTATGGGTGAGTTGCATCTTGATATTTACATTGATCGTATGCGACGAGAATTTAACGTTGAAGCAAATATCGGTGAGCCGCAAGTCGCCTTTCGCGAGACAATTCGTGGCACGGCCGAAGCACAAGGTAAACACGCCAAACAATCTGGTGGTCGCGGTCAATATGGTGATGTATGGATTCGCTTCGAGCCGACAGAATCTGGCGAAGGATTCGAATGGGCCGACGAAATCAAGGGTGGCGTTGTCCCTCAAGAATATCGCGCCCCTGTCCAAAAAGGTGTCAAAGATACGCTTGCTGGCGGTGTCATAGCTGGTTATCCAATGATTGGTGTCAAGGCCACACTTTACGATGGTAGCTATCACGATGTCGACTCTAGTGAGTTGGCCTTTAATTTGGCTGGTGTTCTGGCGGTCCGTGAAGGTATCCCAAAGGCAAAACCTGTTATCCTTGAGCCAATCATGAAACTTGAAGTTACTACTCCGGAAGATTTTATGGGTGATGTTATCGGTGATATTAATGCTCGTCGTGGACGCATCGAGGCGATGGAAGATCTGCAAGGTGGAGCAAAACTTATCAAAGCAATGGTTCCTCTTGCAAGTATGTTTGGCTACACCAATGATATTCGCTCGATGTCACAGGGTCGCGCCGCATCATCGATGGAACTTGCGACATACGAAGAAGTTCCACCTAACGTCGCGCAGGAAATTATCGAAAAGCGCAAAAAATAAACAAGTTGAGTAAAAATCGAATTGCCATTGATGAATGAGTTTTGATTTTATGTCGTAAAAATTAAGACGCAAGTCAAACACATGTGACACAAAATACGTGAGTTCCATTGCTTTTCTATATGCATAGGTGTAAATAGTAATAGTAAGCACAATCACCACGCGAAATTTCGATAAGCAACAAACAGGAGTAAACGTCATGACAAGCAATATTGATACGATGACTCGGCAAGAGCGCACGCTACCTTTTACCCCAAATCATCAGAGCACCCGAACATTGGGTGCTTTTTCTTTATCATCAAGTGGTGCTAAGATGATTAGTAATAACCGAGCGGGAGAATTCGCGTTTTACTATGCACCAGGATGGCATACGGACGGTGCTGTTATAGCATCGAACTTTGATCGTCACGTCGAGCATCTCGGATCGTCACACTACGGAGTTCATCCAGAGGGTGAATATTCTATAGATCTCCAGAAAGAAGCGTGGATGGATGCTCGAAAAAAAGATGGCTTACGACCGGCTAAAATTTACGCGCCTTCAAAAGGTGCTCTGACAGTTTCGCATATGTTTTCCGATCCTACATTCAGAAAAGATTTCGGCGAGGTCGATAGTATATGCTTTGACTCGCCAGTATCAAGTAAGTATGTTCTCAACAGAATACCAAATTACATTATGAGAGTTGGGATGAAACTTCCAGATCATCCAGCTATAGAGCGCTTAAGTCGTGTAGTCATGAAGACGATGCTTACGGACGAGCCTGATTTCGATGAATCTTTAGTAACAAAAACTGAAGCGCTAGAGAATAGTGCCGCATCTACTAGGACTAGACTCGTAGCGTGCCTTAGCCAGTTAAGATACATATGGACACATGATGTCGCTGACTTTGACCTATGTGATTTTGGCGCTTCTGTTTCTAATAAAACAATTATTAGTGCAACAAATGATTCGATAATAGATATAGGTAAATCAGCTAACGCTATCAATGAAAGTTATGGTGGAGGTTTTGTACACTGGATCGATACAACTCGCAAACCGGGTGAACACGCGACGGGTACAGAACGTCCACGGGGTGTGATTGACGCGCTAACAAAACCTGTATTCCCGTAAGCATCACTTTGTAAGTTTCGGTAATTGATTATTACAATAAGCAATTTGACTCATACATTAATTAGACCTATAATTGCAAGCAAATGGTGGCACTATCACGCTTCAGGGGATTTATTATAAACCTCGCTCAGGGTCTTATTCCACAAGATTCAGAACGAGGCTATTTACTACCAGCAGTGATTGCTCTTGGACTTGGAATTAGTACAATCA
>JBAQWG010000003.1:0-2453 GCA_049298775.1 Saccharimonadales bacterium (SeqCode) | reverse complement strand
CATTGAACATTTCGTAGCAGCAGGTGACATTGTGTTGATGCAGAATGACTGGACTGACAATTACGTGTAAATGGTACAATTAGGAAGATGAAAAAGAAAACCATAGCTGTATTTTTTGGCGGCGTGACTCCTGAGCACGATATATCTATAGTGACTGCCATTAGCGCAGTGATTAAGCCTCTTGAATTGTCTGGTAAATACGATGTGGTGCCTGTATATATTACTAAAACTGGTGCCTGGTACAGTCATGAATCGTTCAAAGACATAACAGTGTTCCGGACAAAAGCAATTGAAGAGCTTTGTGCTAAATTGAAACCGCTTGGTCTTGTGATGCAGGGTGGATTGGTTCTTGAAAAGCAGCTGGGATTAAAGCGCCGTCAACGGATTACGATTGACATTGCTTTTCCGGCGATGCATGGTGGAAATGGTGAAGACGGTAGTTTGATGGGTGTACTAAGGATGACGGGTATTCCGTTTGTCGGTTGTGACATTGAGGCGAGTAGTATATCTATGGATAAAGTGCTGGCGAAACAGGTCGTCCAAGCCGAGCAAGTTCCTGTTGCGAAATACGAATATCTTTTCGGAAGTACCTTTACGCAAAAACCAGACCTCATTGTTGCTGAACTTGAGAAGTCACTCACCTACCCACTGTTTGTGAAGCCTGCACACCTGGGGTCAAGCATCGGAATCACGCGCGCAACAAATACAGTCGAACTGCGCAATGCCTTAGAAGTAGCGGCATTCTATGATGACAAAGTTATCGTTGAAGAAGCGGTGCAGAATCTGATTGAGGTGACATTGCCAATTATCGGAAATAAAAAGATGGAAGTTGGATTATTGGAACGACCATTAACGCAAAGTGATGAGTTTTTTGACTTCGATACAAAATATCTGCGTGGGGGCAAAAAATCCGGCGGTGCGAAGCAATCTGGTGCGCAGGGGTATAGCGAGTTACCAGCAAAACTATCAAAAGAATTGTACGATCAGGCGGTCGCTACGGCTCAGAAAGTATATAGGATAGTTGGCTGCGAGGGTATTTCGCGTATAGATTTGTTGATTGATAGCAAAACAGAAAAGATTTATTTTAACGAGATTAATCCAATGCCTGGTAGCTTGTATGCTCACAACTGGCGCAAAGCAGGCGTGTCGTCGGTCGAGCTTGTAACAAAACTGGTTGGATTTGCCGAAGAGCGTCATGTTAACCAACAAAGGTTATCAACGACGTTTCCAACAAGTTTTCTGAAACAGTTCTGAAAGAGTATAATAAAACTATAAATTAAGGAGTGCCCATGGAATTTGTGATCTTTTTGATGATCGTTGTCGTCATTTTTGTTTTGAGCGGGATCAAAATTGTTAATCAATACGAGCGCGGTGTTATGCTGACGCTCGGTAAATTTAGCGGTATTAAGAATCCTGGATTACGTATTATCGTGCCGATTTTTCAGCGAATTATCAAAGTCGATGTTCGCACAAACACGATTGACATCCCCAAACAAGAAGTTATCACAAAGGATAACGTGACGGTGAATGTTGATGCCGTTGTGTATTTTCGAGTTGTTGATGCAGAGAAAGCTGTTTTAGAGACGCAGAACTTCATCTATGCTAGTAGTCAGTTTGCGCAGGCGGCACTCCGTGACGTGACGGGTAACGTTGAACTTGATGCATTGCTTGGTCAGAGGGATTCTGTTAGTAGTCAAATTAAGGAAATTGTCGATATTCAGGCAGAAAAATGGGGAATTGATGTTGAAAGCGTCAAGATACAGAATATAGAATTGCCGGCAGATATGAAACGCGCGATGGCGAAGCAGGCTGAGGCAGAGCGTGAGCGCCGCGCGGTAATTATTACGGCAGAGGGTGAAAAGGCTGCTGCACAGGCTGTTGCTGATGCCGCTGCGATGTTAACTAAGGTTCCTGGCGGCATCAACATCCGTACATTGCAGACTCTTGAGAAGATTGCCGTTGAACCAAGTCAAAAGACATTGTTTGTACTGCCGGCTGATTTGACTGATGTAATCACAAGGGTAGTCAATAAATAGAAATGACTAATCGCTTATTAGTATGACTTGGCATTTCCGGTTTAATGTCCGGTTTAATGAAATAGAATAGTGCTAAGGGTAAAAAAATAAGGGGTAATAATGGCAAAAATAGAACGAAGAGCAATCGATAAGGTACTTGTTTTACTGGGTATGGCAGCAGTTGTTGCGCTGGTTGTTATTGGATCGCTTTCATGGTATGGCTATAGCTTTGCGACAGGTATGGTACGAACATAACTATCAGCACAAAAGATATTTTTTCCTGAATTGGACAATGTGGCGCTTAAGGCACATCCAGATTCCTATCGATCAGAGATGGAAAAATATGCTGGCCAGCAACTTGTTGATGGCAACCAGGCAAGGGTTTACGTAAACAACTATATTAATGTACATCTGAAGAATATTACAGGTGGTAAAACT
>JBAQWG010000002.1:0-6317 GCA_049298775.1 Saccharimonadales bacterium (SeqCode) | reverse complement strand
ACGTCTGCTCAGGGTGGTTTGCAAACCATTCATATATTTCGGCTGGCGAATGCCAGCCGAGGCGTTTTCTAGGTTTGTTATTCAGCTCGTCTTGTATCGCAATCAGTTCTGTGTCTGTAAGGCTGGCAATATCATGTCCCTTTGGCAGATACGCTCGAAGTTGGCGGTTCAGATTCTCGTTGCCACCTCGTTGGCGACTGGCGTAGGGGTCGGCGAAGTAGACGCTCGTACTACTCAATTCAGTAATATGCCGGTGTCGATAGAATTCTGGTCCATTGTCGAGTGTCAGGGTGTGGCTCGTATGGCGGGCCAGTAGTCTCCCTATCGTTTTGCAGACTGGTTCGGATTGTTTGCCTGGAGTGCGGGCAAACAACACGTAACTGGTTGTTCGCTCATACAGCGTCGCGATGGATTGCTTCTTCGGGAACATCACTAGGTCGCCCTCCCAGTCACCAAGGCGTGAGCGTTCATCCACCACGGTCGGTCGGTCATGAATAGAGACACGGTTCGGTATTTTGAATTGTTGCCTGGTACGTTCGGCCGTTCGTTGGCGGCCACGCCGCTTCTTGCCATAGCGGAGATACTGGTACAGTTTCTCCTGCTGATTCGCCGATGAATCATATACCCAGGCGTAGATGGTTTCAGAGCAGATTCGAGGATTAGCGCCGGTCGCTTTCAACCGTCCGGCAATCTGGCTCGGATCCCATCCAGCCTTGATGTGATCGATAACGTAATCGCCAAGATTGCTATGTTTGGTGAGCTTCGGGGTATTGTACGAGCGACGTTGACGCTTAGCACCCACGAGCTCGGCATACTCGGCTGTATAGCGACCGACATGATTCGTTCCTTTTTGTATTTCCCGCGTGATAGTACTCTTATGCCGCCCTAGTAGACGGGCGATTTGGGTGTTGCTATGCTGGAGAGTGAGCAGAGTTTCAATTCTGCCCCGATCCGCAGCCGTTAGGTGTTTCATGTTAATCCTTTCCTGATTACATGGTTTATTCTAACGGTTGCGTTTGGTTTTGGAAGTTAGGCTGTCCCTGGACAATTAAAAATAGTTTATAATAATTAACATGCCTACCAGAAACAGGGTAAAGATATATGTGCCGAATACGTACTATCATTTATACAATCGTGGCTGGAATCGTTCTCTTATCTTCGAAGAAGACGATGATTATCACTACTTTGAATCACTTCTCGCACGCCACCTGTCACCCGAACCAGTAGAGGATAGCAAAGGACGTCAATACCGTTGGCTTCGCGATGAGATTCAACTTAACACCTATTGCCTGATGCCCAATCATTTTCATATACTAATCTATCAAACTGACGCCCAGGCGATCAGCAAACTAATGAACAGCGTCCTAACTGCCTATACAATGTACTTTAATAAAAAATACAAGCGTCGCGGTTCGTTGTTCGAGTCGACGTTCAAGGCGGTGCCGATCATAAACGACTCACAACTCATTCTGTTAAAGGATGAACCTTTTAAGACATGATAGTACGTATCGAGCGAGTGTACCCGTGTCGTGTTTCGAACTGGCATTTATAATACTATACCATATTCTTATTTTTGAGGGTCAGACCCTTGTAACCATAGAAGTACGGAAACGCCATTCCAGTATTCTCACTGTATCAAAAGTAAAAGACGTGCTTGATTCAGTTCAGTATCTTGCACGCCTTTTATAATTTAATACTAGCATATCTACTACAAAATAACAATTACCTTCTTGCTTTTGGTTATCACAAGTACTTGTGCAAAATGATGCGGCGTTGAGAGGTAGTGGTTTATACGAGCGTTTACCTTGCTCTGGTGCATTTTTATGCGGCGTAGATCTATCACAATATTTTTGGACTGTCCGCGAGCCTCATTGAAGTTATTGTCTATCGTTCGCTTGCCATTGCCCATGGGGCTTTTAATTTCCCATTTTATTACCCTTATGTCTACATCTGGAGTCCTGGCGTATTTCGGGCGCAAAAAGACAACGTCGAATTTAAAGTGATAGGCAAGAATAATCGCCGCCGACATTTCATGCTCCTTCGGCGCATCCTCGAGACTAGTTTTGATTACGACTTCGTATTTTCTTTTTGCCATTGTCCCTTATTTTAGCATTCTTTACTTAAGGTGTTTACCGGGAATAGATATACTATACCATGTTTAGTAAGTTTGCGGGGAGTGCCCTTTTAACCTAAAAACGAGTAGCTAGGAGACTACTCGTTTTTAGTTGCGTGTCCACCGTAAGGCTTTCGCTCTGATAGGCTAGTTCAGTTTTACGATACTACTGAGAGCCTCCCACTCTTTAGTGTTATTGTTTAAGACAGTTATCTCAGTACCAGAGCCTTTTGCTTCTCTGAGTCCATACTGGAATCCGTCTATGAGATACTCTTGATTCTTTCCATCTTTTGAAGATTGTGGGATGAGAAATACAACGTAATCTTTGCCAGCTTCAACGTCGATATCATCTGTGAACTTATCTTGGATGTACTTTTTGTCAGTAGGCTTCTTACCATTATTTAAATGAAGTATTTTATCCTGCTGCTGTTTATTTAGGCTATTCCAATACTCATCGTAGGTTACGGTACCACCTGGGCGATAGTAGCTAAGCTTTTCACCAGACTTTACGTCACCTTTATAAACCTCTCGAACAGACATTTTGCCAATAGTCTGTGGAAATACATACTGCTCCGAGATAGGACTGTAAGTTCGTCCACCGTCTATCGAGTCAATATGTACGAGTGCTACTATTGGATCTTTGTTGTATCCGTAATACGGATCATTCGCATTCCATAAGATATCTGCGTCGGTTTCCGTACGAAGAATATCACCACCAGGGATGCTCGCATACGCATTAACTGCTTTTTCAGTGATAGTTTCGGTTGCAGTTTGCGTCGCTGGGCTGCCTGTAGGCCTAGAGGTGACAAATGCATACGATGACACTCCACCGAGCACCAGCACGGCAGCAATCGCAAGAACATATACTCGTGATGTGCTCATTTTTGGATTAGTCTTTTTTGACATATATAGCTCCTTAATACTAGCGTTTTACTTTAGTACAGTATATTAATTGCATCATTATCAACTAATTGAACACTTTGTACGACCCTGCCGTAGCCTGTCTGACACATAATACTATAAGGATTACCGTTGTCATGAGCAAGACCGAAAGCGTCATTTAAGAGAACCGTCCTCTTAACCCTTACTATACAGCGGCTGTCTTGTTTGTGTCAAAAACGGTTCCTTGACCTCCCCGGTCTCTTGTACAGCCAGGTATCCAGGGACACTCGTAGCGTCTACAAAGTGACTAGGCGTGAACGGGAAAAACGAGAACTGCTAAAGTCGGTGCTTGCTGACGAAAAGTAGTGAAACGAAAAAGTGGTATCTATTAACACCTTTCAGGGGTGAACCTTATATCCCCTTATATCCCTGATGCCCGGGGTAGGTGCTGGCCTTCAGGTTGAATGCCGCGCCGAGCTGGTACACCCACGGCGGGAAACCTGGTGCGCCGTACGCGATTCTGTAGGTCATCGGACCACAGTCGCTTTGAATACCCCGGATGCGGGGTCCAACGCTGCGGCAGTGTAATTATGTGCCCTAATAGTTATCGTGTTAGCCGCAGAAGCCCACGCTGTGAACGCGATACCTGCTGTTATAGCCGCTGTCGGAATTCCTAACGCTACAGCATCTCCCAACACAGCTCCGGTTACTGTGATTGTCAAATCTACTTGAGACTGAGCTGCTACCGATCCAAAATCTAAAGTACCTGTTCCGGTAAAGAATCCATTGCCACCGATTTCTTCGATGCTTAAAGAATCAATATAGAAAGCGTCATTAGCTCCCACACTGCCAGTTGTCTTAAAAGAGAAGTTAACCTGGCTATATCCTGATGGAACAGTGAATGTTTGAGGCGCAATATCTGCCCAGCTTCCTAAGCTGTACGCTGTTTGTGCCACATAATTATCAACAGTAGATGTAGAATTTATACCAGAAGCATCTGAGAATGTAGCGTTCCAATAAATTCCACTTGTTGCTCCATTAGAAGCATGACGAAACAATTTCGCTGATAATTTTAGTACCTGCCCAGGTTTAACACTAATTACTCCATAAGTTGGGTTTCCTCCACCCCAAGGTGTGCGTAAAAGCCAAACCTGCCTAGATTGTCCAATCACTTTCAAGGATCTAGCACCTATATCCTTCTGTTCAGTAGATAAAACTACCCCAAAAGGAATATCTGTCCACAAAGCAGGTACCGCAAAATCACCATCAGAAGCTAAGTTGCGTCCACGAGGATTCATATTTATGATTCGTCCACCGAGATCAATTATTGAATTGCTCGATGCATTAGTAAATGCAGAACCCACCCAAGGCGCATAACCGCCAGATTGCGATGAGAAGGACGGCGCAATAATCGTAAGATCAGTGCCGGAAGATGTAGAATCTACAACAACTCCGTTAGTTGTCAACGCAGTGTTTCCAGCGATAGCCTCCGAAGAAACAAAGCTGATTTCTCCGCGTGTACGAACGGTGTCTTCTAGCTTGAACCCAATTCCTACGTTGTCATCAAACAACGAATTTATTAAGCAGTCTTTTGACTTATTAGTCCCAGTACCACCCTGAATTCGCAGTCCACCAGTACCCACTACTACGGTACCGTTTTTCCAAAACCTAGTTCCTTTGTCAACGACTAAGCTATTCGTGTTTGAGAATGTAGCTCCCCACCCAAAGTTTGTTTCAATATAGCAATTACTCAATCGAGTATGAGAAGCCCATATACCAATAATTCCGGTATTGCATTCCCAGATGTGAATAGTATTGAGAACTGTTGAGCCCTTTTTAAGTTCGATACCGACATCGCAATAAGCGACTGTGGTATTAGACAGTTCACCGTCCGCTGATTCAAAACGTATTCCTGTTCCAGATGTACTAGCTCCGTTTCCTTCAACCCATGTATTAGAAACCTTTGGGGTTAAAGATCCACCAGATACATATGCCCAAACTCCTACTGACCCAACGCCAGTTGGTTTGACCCAAGAATTATTGATCCAACATCTATTGCCAACCCAATATACGCCGACAATACCATCAACATTATTGGTATCTATTTGTACTCCGTCGATGGTAGCCGATCCCAAAAGTTTGAGAATGAACCCGGTATTGCTTACTACTGGGTCACCTGCTACGGCTCCTTCGGCAGGTATAATCCTTCGTGTCCTCCCCATCCCCTCCAGGTGGACATTATTCAATTCGATTTGCCATAATTTATTGTCGCCAACTGGAACTGAGATCGCTTGTCTTGTTGGCAAATATGATGCAGACACAAGCATTTTGTTCCACGTAGCACTATCGTCCGTGGTTCCTACAGGACCCCACCAAGCTGGGTGATAAACATCAGTTTTATACACCACAACAACGCCATTTAGTGACATGTCGATTACTTGATAAAGACCTGTATTAACAATACCGCCAGCAAGGCTAACAACAGATGCATTTGCAGGTTTAATAACAGCACCAGGCATCAATAAAAGAGGCGATGCTATCGTGATTGAAGAACTTATCTTGTAAATTCCTTTTTTCACGATAATAGGGAGCCCGGTGGAAATAGCAGCAGAATCCGCGGAAATGAATGCGGCTCGATCATCAGTAATTCCGTCTGCTACCGCACTATAATCATCTAATACATTAGCGCCTATATCATTTTTTCCAGCGGCACTGATCACCGATCTCGCCGTCAAAGCATTCGCCGCCGCCAACTGAGTCCGTGCGAACCCGGTGACATCCGTCAACGCCCACGTACCGGCACCCGTCGCGTACGGCAGCTTGTTCGCCGCCGACGTCAACCCGGCGATAGCGGTCAGATCCGTGTCCTCAGCTTGTGCTCCTATTGATGCTCTTGCTGTAGCTTGATCTGAGCCTGATGCTATGACAGTAGGTTTACCACTGAGTGTGGCCCAGGTTGGAGCTGATTGGTTTAGTTTGGCTTGGACGGTTGTGTCTAGGAGGGTTTCTGTTATAGAGCCGTCAGCAATGCTGGTAGCAGTAACAGCATCAGTGGCTATGGCTGTGTTAGTAATGCTGTTAGGAGCAATAGTGTTTGATGTTACTGTATTGTCTTTGAGGGTACCATCTGCTTTGTGGGTTTGAGAGAGATAGTCATTGAGGATGGTACCCCAATTGCCGTTATCTCCACCTGGAGTTGGGAGACGGGACATTTAGTTAGTAGCTCCCGAAGAATGAGCTTTTAGTTGTCTCTCTCTCTCTCGAATTTTTCGTTGTGATTAGCACTACGTGTCTCCCTCTTTAGAATCTTTATTGGTAGTTT
>JBAQWG010000001.1:0-1668 GCA_049298775.1 Saccharimonadales bacterium (SeqCode) | reverse complement strand
GTAGTGTTGTTATAAACGGTCCCGATGGTCAGCCAGTTAAAACCATCAAATCAACTGTTCGAGCATTTGCAAAGACTAATGCGAGTGGTGGTGGTGGAGTAGGAGGATCTATTCCAGTTGACAGTATTAGCACTGGTCCATCGACAGCCTGTGCTCTGGCAGATGGTTGGGCTTATTGTTGGGGAAGTGACGGTAGTGGTCTACTTGGCAATGGTTGGAACTACGTCAGCGATCGATCGACTATCCCGGTAGCTATAGCAAAAGGCAGTCAACCAGCTCAAGTGTCAGCCCCAAAAAACCCCTGTGACAGCAATCTTATTTCAGCACCTCCTCCATGTGCTGGCGCAAAAACTTCGAGCATAGATAGCAGCAGGAAGATTGCTAAGATTAGTGTTGGAACAAATCACACCTGTGTCGTTGCAACTGATGCAGATGGCGATAATGGCCAAGCTCACTGTTGGGGACGTAATGATTATGGACAGCTGGGCACGCGTAACACGAACAGTTCAAGTGTACCGGTAGCCGTAGACACGGCGGACTATGTTCCCGCAGAAGTATCTACTGGTCAGTGCGGTCGAATATTTCCGCCTCAGCGTGCCTGTCGCCCAGCCCAGCCGGCTAGTGCTCTTAACGGACGAACCGTTACTGATATAACCGCTGGCAATGGCTTCACTTGTGCGTTAATGGATAATCGCCAGGTTGCGTGTTGGGGACGCAATGATTATGGACAGCTGGGAAACGACGGCCGTGGTAATCTAACGTATCCGACACGTGTATCATATGCTACTAGTAGCAGGACGGAATGTCTTCAATGGGTTAGCGGCGGACGGGGTAAACCTGACGTATGTGCATCATCTCGGGTGCATAACGTTAGCGCTCTCGTTGGCAAAAGCGTCAAAACCCTAGGTGACGTTGAGGGCGCCGCCACTATGTGCGTTACAGATATAGACGACAAAGCCTACTGCTGGGGTCAGAATTATGCGGGACAAACCGGTGATGGCGGTTCTCTGCCAGCCGCTGGAAACGGTCAAGGGCATTACTCTATTCAAAATACTAACCAATACTACTGTGGTATTTCCCATGGATCAGAAGCTGAAAATCAAGCCCTAGACGAAATACCAAATTACCAGGCTGACAGACTACGGCCCGTGGCCGTCCAAACGAGTTTGAAATTCAGCAAAATTACCACGCATAGCAGTAACATCGATATAAAAAATATTGATGTTACAAATGACACGACAGGCGTCAATAGCTATTCAATCGGAGTGTCATCCAGCGACGGCGCCAATCCCTATCGTGCATATTATTGGGGTGGCGAGGTAAAATATACTTTTACAAGCAACTGCAGTAGTACTAGAATTAGTATTGGCGGAGATTATTATGGCTCATCACGTATCGAATATATACACGATACAGACGCCACTGCTAATGTGGTTTATACGGGAAAAACAACCCCAACCGGCCCTCTCTACAACGATGCGTCAGGTTCTACAATCAATAGAAAGCCACTCGTTAAGAGCTCGGGTAACGCGTACAACGGTCTTTTCTGTGCCGCAACCGTCGGTGATATTTACTGCCATGGTCGCGGTAGTATAGGACGCGAGGGTCAATTGGGCAATGGCAATAGCTATGCCAATACCTGCGGACGGTTGAGCTTTGGTTGCCATC